>NZ_CP012371.1:2247079-2568090 GCF_000619905.2 Nitrosospira briensis C-128
TTGCCGCGCAATAGAGATTCGTTTCCTTGCCCCATCACATTTGCTGGTTAAAGTTATTATGAATCATATTGAACATTTTTAACGTGCTGAAAAAGACGGAAAAAACATGGCTTTTCTGCTGATACCTGGCAGCCTGTCGGACCTGAAGGAAATCGGCTGAAAAAGCGCTTGGCCGGTTCATATTTTGCTGCTTTTTCGATCAATAAAATAACTATTGGCCTTCAAAATCCTCAAAATGCGCTTCACCCAGTCACTTTTTCGCCGAGATTCTTCAAGTCCGACAGGCTGCTAACCGGCATAGATCGAGATCGATTTTGGCCTGCGCCAGAATTTCCTCAAGTCGACGCGTCTTGCAGTAAAATTTTTGCTTTTGCATTCACCGAGTGCGGTGAGGGTTATCCGATCGAACAGACCCTGCCTGGACATTGCCCACAAAGGTGCAAACCAGCTTCGTTCGAGCTCTTTCAAACTTTCGCGCCAGCCATATGCATCCGCGTACTGAGCTTTTCCATAGAGGGCGTCAAGCACGACGAGATGATGGCCGGACGCAGCGGATCGCTGCCACATCGCCGCGCTTGGCGGAAGCGGTATATGATCTGTACCAGATGCCAGCGCCAGGGAGCGGGCAAGGACATTATTGCTCCAAATAGAAGTATACGGAGAACTCGGCGATTCCGGCATGACCCCGCCGCCCCAGAACCAGGTACTGTTAATGACTGGTTCGCCATGCGCCTCTCGCGACTGGTTAAGCGGATGCGAATGCAGCAGCATTTGAATTTCATTGAAAAGGCCGCGCCAGAACGTTTGGTTCACGCCGAACGGCAGCAATTCATTGATGCCTCTGTTTGCAGCCTCGCTGAGCAAATGTGTTTTTGCCGCGGGTGTTTTTGTTACGCGCATATACCAGCGATCGGGCCGTAGCGGCAAGAACACCAGTTCCTGGCTACTTGCCGCAAAGTGCTGGTTGAGCACGCCGGTAAGCGCCTCGGCCTCTTGCGATGAAATCCCGAAAACACGGCTATCAGCCAGTACGATCTGATCACGCTCGATATGCAAGTGCACCGGGTCGGCGCGAATCCAGTAATCGTTTCCTGCTTTTATATCCTCCGCTCCGTCGACCAGCAGAGCAAGAGGTGCAACTGGCCAGTCCTGCTGTTTTGCGACGCTAAACGCCCCGCAGAGCCAAGCCTCCAGTCCTTCCGACTCATCGTCATCGCTCGAACATTTTGCAATCAGATTCTCCAGTGCGGGCAGCGATAGATCACGGTAAATGTCCGGAAGCCCGGCATCGGGCCAAAAGAGGGCAGGAACAAGCAAATGTAGATTCATCGTGAGTTCGAGCGTGAGGCGAAACCATTGCCGGGCCGGCAATGCCGAGCAGACGGGGGAGAAGGCGAATCAACGCGCATTCGCCCAGGGCGTAAACAGAAAAGCGGATGCTGAAAAACTGAGTGCTTTCGGAGTGCTTTAACCTGAATCCGGTAATTGACCGCTCATTTTCCAGCTCGCTGGTCAACCAAACGCTATAACCGAAAAGTATTTTTCGTATCCTATGAGCTTCACCTTCTTGGTGCGCTCACTTCACCCAGTCCAACTGCGCCGGGTTTAGGTTTAGCCGCCCGCGACCATCATGCGGTCAATCAGCAGGGAGCCGCATTGCTTGGAACCACGCGCAATCACGTCGTTACCGACTGCGGAGATGCCGAGCAACATATCTTTCAGGTTGCCTGCGATAGTGATTTCCTCCACGGCATGGCGGATTTCTCCATCCTCCACCCAGAAGCCCGCTGCGCCGCGTGAATAATCTCCTGTGACGGGGTTTACGCCTTGACCGAGTAATTCAGTTACCAGTACGCCTTTATTCATTTTCTTGAGCAGGGCGGAGAACTCGAGCCCGGCGCCATTATCCAGAATAAGGTTGTGGTTACCCCCGGCATTTCCGGTCGTGCTCAACCCAAGCTTGCGAGCGGAATAACTGCCGAGAAAATACCCCTGCACCACGCCATTCTCTACTACTTTGCGTTCACGCGTGGCGACACCCTCGCTATCGAACGACCCACTAGCCAACCCTTTTTTCAAGTGAGGCACCTCCCGGATCTGAATATCGGGGGCAAATACCTGTTTGCCGATACTGTCCAGTAAAAATGACGACTTGCGGTAAAGACTGCCGCCGCTCACGGCGCCGACAAAATGGCCCATCAGGCTGGCTGCAATCGGTGCTTCAAATAGAACAGGTACTTCGCAGGTTGCAATTTTCCTGGCGCCCAGGCGCGCAACACTGCGCATTCCCGTCTTTCTGCCAACGCTATCTGCATGCTCCAGATCAGCGGCATCGCGCGCGACGCTATACCAATAATCGCGCTGCATCGTATCATCCTGGCTTGCAATCACCGCGCAACTGATGCTGTGACGAGAACCGGGATAGCCGCCCATGAATCCCAGGCTGTTGGCATACACAAACTGGGACTCGCTCAACGAAACGCTCGCCCCTTCAGAATTGGTGATGCGCTTATCAACCGCGAACGCGGCCGCCTCACAGGTTTGGGCGAGCTGGATCGCCTGCTCCACCGGCAAATCCCACGGAAAATACAAGTCAAGGTCAGGGAATTCTCGCGCCAGCAAGTCGCTATCGGCCAGCCCTGCGCAATCGTCGGCGGCCGTGTGCCCGGCAATCGACAGGGCTGCCGCAACCGTGTCGTTTATTGCCTGGGGCGCGAAATCCGAGGTGCTTGCATGGCCGCGCTTCTGGCCGATGTAAACCGTTACCGAAAGTCCCTTGTCACGATTGTATTCTATGGTTTCGACCTCTCCGCGCCGGACCGTCACACTCTGGCCGAAACCATCTGATATGTCGGTCTCACAGGCGCTGGCGCCGTTTTTTTTGGCATAATCCAGAACGTCCTGCGCAATTTTTTGAAGCACGGGGAAAGGATAGGAAAAACGCGGGGAAGGGCGGGTATTATCGTTCATGGCGATTTTAAGGGGAGATACCTTATATTGATTAGCTGGCAAAATAACACCCGCAAGCTCGTTTTTCAGCAAGTAGTAAACAGACTGGCCTGAGATTACATTAAACCTAAATCCGGCAGTTGACCGCTCATTTAATAGATCAGTGTATGATTAATAACAATATTTCATATTATTTGGCGCTCACCTTCCGGGTGAGGGGCGCTACGGGGCGAATTGCACAGTTTTTGCGGCACATGGCTACGTTGCAACTCCTTGGAATGGAACAACCATTCCGCGTCGTTGCGCCTTGCCCTGCACCCCAAAAACCGTACACTTCCCCCCGTCCAACTACCGGATTTAGGTTCAATGACGCTATGATAGCAGTTTCTTGAATTGGGAAGCACAGTGCAAAAAACCCCAACAAACGATTCCGGACCACTTCCGGTCAGCAAGACCCGGCGCAAACAGGAAATGCATGCGCTCCAGGACATGGGCGAACAACTGATACAGCTCGATCCCAAACGGCTGGCCGAACTTGACCTGCCGGAAACGCTGGCTGACGCCATACTCGAAGCCAAGCGGATACGCAAGCATGGAGCGCTTCGCCGGCAAATGCAATTTATCGGCAAGCTGATGCGTGACGTAGACGCGGCGCCAATACAGGAAAAACTTGACGCCTGGAACGGCCTGAGCGCGCAACATACGGCATGGCTGCATCTGCTGGAACGCTGGCGCGAGCGGTTGCTGGCGGATGAACTGGCGCTGGGCGAGCTTGGGCAGAAATATCCTTCCGCAGACCTGCAGCAATTGCGGTTGCTGACGCGCAACGCGGAAAAGGAAAGGCTTGCGAACAAGCCACCCAAAAGTTTTCGTATGCTATTTCATGAGCTGCAAAAAATTATTCCCGAAGGCTCGGAGTGGACCGATAACGAATGACGAGCCACGGAACGCATAACTGAGTAGACGTCCCTTCCGCATGCCATGGAAAGCACGCGGGTTGGAAATAAATTTGAAATAGCTAGCCCGGATATTTCATAAATTGACGCGCGCCCTTGCTGGTCTTTTGTTTCGTATGAAAATTTCGTTCAGTCGGGCGTATGAATAACTACGCCACTCTTTCACAAAATCTCCCTACGAAACAAAATCCTGCGCAATCATCACGCGAATTTATGAAACATCCGGGCTAGGGATGTGTTGCGAAGTATCAGTCGAACTGCGTCCCCTGCTTGCAAAACCGGGGCCTGTTCAGCATTTTTCACTCACTAAAATTTGACGCCCGTCCCCACGAGTTCCGATGAGACAATTTTGTAGGCAAACTCAGCCGGATCAAGGCTGTCCCGCTCGTGGCCGCCAATCTCGGCCTGGGGATACATGAAAAACGGCAGTTCTTTAAAAACGCTGTCTTTTGCCAGGGTGATATCTTTGCCATGATTGAATGCCACCCAGTTCATTTCCCATGCACCGAATAGTTTTTCGCGCAATTCAATCACTCGCGGATTGGTGATCAGCAATGCCTCTTCCAGCGCCAGTTCGCGCACATCAGCGGGGTCCACGGGTACCCAGCCCAGGCCGGCAAGATAAAATTCCGCCCGGACGTGCTGGGCAGTGGTGATATCATCGGATTGTCCGAGGGCTTTGTGGGTCGCCGATTCATCTATGCGAATTCCGTAATGGTCCCGCGCGGGAACGCCTGCTGCACGCGCCAGTCCCACAAATAAAGCATTAAGGTCGGCGCATTTTCCGCCCATATTGCCGCTTTCCAGCATGAGCTTGATATCGCCCCGGCCACAGCCACGGGTTGCCGGATCGCGATAGGAATTGTCCACCACCCAGTTATAGACGGCATGCGCTTTTTGCAGAGGCGTCTGGGCATTGGCGTCCTTGATGATTGACAGTGCAGTCTTGCGTACAATACCGTCTAGCGGTATGTGCTTTGTCGGTAGTAGAAAACGTTTCACATCCGCAGGGATGGCGCCCGTGCCTCGCTCGGAATAATGCTTCAGGTCGACAGAGCGATCAACCGTCTTCACAATACTGCTCACCGAAACGGTGCGTGGACCGGTACCCCGCCACTCAGCGTAAAACATGGGTGAAGATGTTCCGGGAACGGTCTCGAACTTGGCAACAGTCGGATTGCCGCTCCAGACGCTGCCTTGAGAAAACTGATGGGGTGTATCGTCGGTATCGGGTAAGGGTACCCATAAACGCGCTTTTTTTCCGTCGGCGGGAAGCTCGAACTTATAGGTCAGGCGATAAGTATGCCGCCGTGACGGGATAGCCTGTTGAGCAAACACGGATGGGGCGACGGGAAATAATGCGGCGCTTGCTCCCGCCAATTTGATAAAATCCCTGCGTTTCATATTTTCTCCTGCTATAGGGGTTTCGTCTTGAAGTTTTGTCTTGAAAATCGAAAGTGCGAATCTAATACTACCCTCGCGTTAAGTCAACTAATCAATTAATCAAATTTTGTCAAATTTTTTTCTCGCTTGATGACTACTATTCCTACCGATCTGCTTCCCGCGATTGAACTGGAAACCGGGGCCAGCCCAACTCATACTATCATATGGATGCATGGTCTCGGTGCGGATGGCAATGATTTCGTCCCGATCGTGGATGCGCTCGCGCTGCCTTCAGCAATACATATTCGTCTTGTGTTTCCACATGCCCCGAAGCGCCCGGTGAGCATTAACCGCGGCATGGTGATGCGCGCATGGTACGACTACGACCTGATCGATACGAATGCAGGCCTTCACGAAAATATGGAAAGCTTGTACGGGTCGCAACGGGCAGTCGAATCGCTGCTCGCGCGCGAAAACCAGCGGGGAATAAAGTCGGAGAATATTGTTCTGGCCGGTTTTTCTCAAGGTGGAGCGCTAGCGCTTCACACCGGTTTGCGCTATCCGGAAAAACTTGCCGGCGTGATGGCCTTGTCATGCAATCTCCCTCTGCCGCAAACATTGGTGGCGGAAGCGTGCCGGGCTAATCTGCCAGCATCCATTTTCATGGCGCACGGTGAAAGCGATGATGTCATACCGATGATAGTGGCATCCGCGTCAAGACGGCAACTGGTCGAACTAGGCTATGCAGTGGAATGGCATGAGTATCGGATGGCGCACTCCGTTTGCGAAGAGGAGATAGTCGATATTGGCGAATGGCTGAAGCGGGTCTTGATCTGAATCCGCTCCGCGGTGTCGATCACTGGTGTTTCTGAATCAAATGTTGCAACGCAGCATAATCTTTACATCCCCACCTTTCCGACTGCACAAATTGCAGTCTTCACAAAATTTTTACACGTGCGTGACACACCCTTCACGTAGACTATATTATGCTGTTTACGGGAACGCACCCGTAAACTTGTCTGCAGTTTAAACAGAAACCGGAGGAAACCCAAATGCATGCACCCACTCAACGTCTGGAAACCGATAAGCTGCCCGGCCAACTGCCGGGTTCGGTATTGGCAAAAGAAAACGGTGCTACACAACGAATCGCGCATGTCGACGACGATCCGGATATTCGCGATACTGTGAGGCGTATTCTCGATGCAAATGGATATACAGTCGATAGCTATCAGACGATGAGTGATTTCATCGCTTCGCTGCTGAAGAATCCCGCGAGTCCACCTGATCTGGCGATCCTCGATGTAATGGTTGAATCGATGGACTCGGGGCTGGAAGCCTATGTGGAACTCCGAAAACATTTTCCTGAGCTGCACATGATATTCATGACCTCTCTCGGCGAGGAAATCCGTCCTTATTTCACTGGAATATCCGACGAATGGATTTTAATCGTGGAAAAACCTGTTGACGCGATCAGCTTTTTATCGATTGTTCGTCATCGACTGGATGCCGCTGCGTAATCTCGAATTTCCAGCAGATTCTTCCTGCGGAATTTAACATGGCGATTGCCGAATTTTCCTGGGCTGCATCCAAAAATGCATCCAAAACTTCGCTCGCTTTCCCGCATGCCGGGTTAACAGGCTCGAAGCTGAGCGACGAAGTACTGATTGGTAACGCGCGGTGGTTTATCATTTTTCGATGGGGGGTCATCGCTGTTCTCCTCATTTTTCAAATATTTGCGCTCGTTGCTTCAGATACGCTGACCGAAATCGGCATCACTCACCAGCAGGGATGGCCTGTTGTCATAACGGCGCTGTTATGTATCGCAAATATCAGCTGCATCTATGCGCTGGATTTTCGCAAGCGGACAAAATATAACTCCCCGTCTATAAATATCTGGGCGCAAATCATCGTCGACCTCCTATGCCTGTCGGTCGTCGTGCATTACGTTGGCAGTATTGCGACCCCAGCACCATTCTTTTATGTGCTGCACATCGCCTTATCGTGCATCTTTTTTTCGACGGTTGAGAGTCTGATCGTTACGGTTCTGGTTTGCGTCATGTATTCGGTCGTTCTATTGTTTGAAAATCCGCTTCTTTTTCTGGCGCCTCAATCCGTATTGATAGACTCGAATGCATCTGGCATCAGCTCGCTTAAAATCCATACATTTCTATGGATGTTTACGCTTGACGTGCTCTTTGTCATTGTCTGGTATGTTGTTTCACGGCTGTCGATCGTCGTGCGTGTCCACGAGCGGCACATAGTGGATGCTTACGAGCAGATCAGCCGGGCACAAACAGAGAAGGACCGGTACGCCGTGCTCATGACACATCAGCTTAAAGCGCCGCTTGATGCCATTCGCAGCAAGATCAGCCTGATCAAGGGAAATTATTGCGGAGAAGTCTCGCCGGAAATAATGGATGTCATTTTGAAGGTCGATGATCGAGCCGCCGGCATGGCAGGCCTTATTCTGGATGTACTCAAGCTTGAACGATTAAAGGCCGCAGCCCGCGATCCCGCTAATTTGACGTGGGTCAATATCGGGGGTGTCATTTCGAAGTGCATCGATAAATTACAACCTATTGCCAATTCGCATCACATCGATATCAACGCGTCGATCGAAGATTTTGTCGTGGAATGCGTCCCCAGTCAGCTTGATATTCTCTTCGAGAATATCATTGCAAACGCAATCGCCTATTCATATGACGGACGCTCGGTGGAGATTGGGTCTTCTTTCGATAAGCAGAGCTTATCCGCAGCGGTAACTATTATCGACCACGGTATCGGCATAGGCGATAAAGACCTTCCTCATATCTTCGACGAGTATTTTTATACTCCCAGGGCGGCGTTGCATAATAGAACATCAAGCGGAATAGGTTTATCAATCGTAAGAACCGTGGCGGAGAACAATAAACTACGCATCACGGTTTCCAGTGAGCAGAATGTCGGAACCACCTTTTCTGTCGTCTTTCAGGGCGCAAAAAGCGCCCCAACGATAGAAAAGAGCGTGCAGCAAACCGAAAGCCTTATTGCAAATCCTGTGAATTCACCCGTTGAATTGCCTGAGCCCGACAAAAATGAATCTCATCTGGCGCCTATTCATTAGAAATAACCCCCCAACACTACCTGATAAAGCCGGCGATTGAACCCAGCGCATGGCTTGCACTTGGAAGCAATCGTAGCCCTTCACCGCATTATGACAACTGCTCACTCAAGAATTTTTTCCGCATGATCTTGAGCTGGCCTCGCTGAGTTTTGCTGTCGAGCCGCCTTTTCTGCGAACTGCGCGTCGGTTGGGTGGGTTTACGATTCGGAGGCGATTCGGCTGCGCGCCCGATGAGTTCGTATAAACGTCTCAGCGCATCTTCGCGGTTTTTCTCCTGACTGCGATACTGCTGCGCTTTGATAACGACTACACCCTCCCGGGTGATACGCTGATCGTTCAGTTTCAATAAACGCTCTTTGTAAATATCGGGCAGCGATGAGGCGCCGATGTCGAAGCGCAAGTGGATCGCGCTGGAGACCTTGTTGACATTTTGCCCGCCCGCACCCTGCGCGCGGATCGCCTTTATCTCGATCTCGTTCTCGATCGCGCCTATAGCGATGGTTATTTTGCTGGGATTCAGGATCATGTTCTGAGCAGTAGTGCCCCCGCTTCGGTTTATCAGCCATGCTCGATCTCATCGCCGCTAGACGGGATGGGCCGCTGTCTATTATACGGGAAGCATGCACCGCTCATTTTCACACATCATACCAACGAGGCATAAATGGCCTGGGCGAGAAACCAAAATCCAGTGTTGCCTCTGTGTGGTTAAAGCACAGGTCAACATTCATCCGTGTTGCCATTTCCAGCGTTGTGCCCTGCTTATCGGAAACCAGCGCCATGACATTTATCGCGCTGCGAAACATCCATGGCGGCACGGTAAAAAAACGGGCGGGTTTTCCCAGCGAGTCGAATATCTTCTCGACCATTTGGCGATAACTTAACGTCTCGCCACCACTCACGTTATATGCCTTGTTAAACGTGGCGGGTTGCTCAAGCGCCATGAGGCATGCCTCCGCAAGATCATCGGCATGGACAGGCTGGCGTAGCCCCGTCGCCTTTCCCAGCAGCGGAAAAAAATCGTAACGCCGAATAAAACCCGCGATACGCGTTATGTTTTTATCCCGAGCGCAATCATAGACCAGCGTTGGACGAAATACCGTCCAGTTTGTTTCTGAGGCATCGCAAAGACGCCCGATTGCCTCTTCCGCTTCAGCCAGGCGACCGGCAAGGTGCCGTTCCCCCGCATTAGCAGAGTCGACCTTGCTGAACACACTGGTTGAACCAAAGCCGATCATCCGCTTGGTCTGGTGCAGGGCTAGAACCGGCAACAGCGGTGGCAATAACCAGAGCGGCGCCAGATGAATGAGTGCTCGCGCGTCGATAGGTGGAAACTGCTCCGGACGACTGATATCCGACTCATGCCAAATCAACTGCTTGCCGGTTGTGGTCGCATTTTTTTCACCATTGCGGCTGATGGCGTGAACCTCATAGCCGGCAGCCACGAGCCTGGGTAGCAGGAAGTGCCCGATTATGCTGGTCGCACCCGTCACGATAATTTTATGTGGAGAAGCAAGGTCAGGCATTGTCTTGTTAAACACCGGGCGCGGGCATTAAACCCAGATAATTCATTAGGCGGCTCTGCGAGCCTACGCGAGTGCTGGCGGTCAGTTTGCCGCCATTTTTGCTACCTGCGCGGCGTCCATAGACCAAGCTATGGACTTCTCTCAGCCGGCAAAACTGTCTCGCAACCTGCCTCGCCATCATCTCGCGTCCTAATGGATTATCTGGGTTAAACTTTTGAGGCGCTTGCACCGGGAATCCGGCGTAACGCTATTCTCGTCCCAGACCCAGTAGCCGTCCAGCGCGTCGAGCGCTATAAATTGCCGTCATTGCCCCAAAGCGCAGCCATATGCCCATCGCCACCAGCCACATTACGACGCCGGGATACTCATGCCGGAAAAATTTGCGATAGAACCGCATCATCCCCTTGTGTTTGTGCCACTCCACAAATATGGGACGGGAGCGACTGCAGGTTCCCTTATAGTGCACAACCGGAGCATCCGGTACGAAAAGAATTTTCCAACCTTTTTTCCGGAAGCGCATGCACCAATCCAGATCCTCGCAGTGGAGAAAATAACCCTCATCCCAAGGGCCGACATCTTCAATCGCCTTCTGGCGCACCAGCATGAGGGCTCCGGAAATGGCCTCCACCTCAAGCAGGTCCCCCGGTAATACTTGCTTGTGCAGATGAAAATCAAAAAACAGCCGTGGCCAATAACGTTCAAAGCGGTACAAGCCAAAGGCACGAACAAACGAACGCCAGGGCGTAGGAATGGCGCGGCGGCCTCCAGCCTGCTCGGTGCCGTCCTGGTTGATCAGCAGTCCGCCGATCATTCCTGCGGAAGGGTTCGTTTCCAATACCTGAACCAGGCGCGGCAATGAGTCCCCCCTCAAAACACAATCCGGATTCAGGAATAACAAATAAGGCGCAGTAGCCTGTGCGGCACCTATGTTACAGGCCGCGGCAAAACCGAGGTTCGCAGCGTTGCGAATGATCCTGAGTTTCGGTTCTTCGCGAAAACGTTGCGTGCACAGGTCAAGGCTGAAATCCGAAGAGGCATTGTCCACCACCAGTACTTCGATTGCCTGAGGCAATGCCGACTGGATGCACTCCGCCAGGATTTGCCCCGCGTTGTAATTAACGATAACGACCGAGACAGGCAATGGATCCGGACGTGTATTTACCTCGACAACCATGTGGCTCTTTTATCTGTCCCGGCGATCGTTGTGGGCAAGCTAATGCTTGTCCAGTAAAGGGAACCTGATGTCGCAACGACTTGTCCAGCCTGAACTTATTGGCGCATCGTCCTCGGCATTGGCAGAGATAAGGTTGCAGCACTTCATAAACGTCCATTAAAGCTGGCACGCGGTTTCAGCGCGGTAAGGATTACTGCATCGCTGCGCTCCCTCGCCTATTTTTTATCAGTGTATGAGGATGGCGTCAATCGAATCATTCGCAATATCATGCGGCAACATCCGTCTCTTTTGGCGGTGGATGCGCTAGCCTGGGATGGAAAGCTATGAGGATGGAGATCTTGCAGCATGAAGCAAATATCGTTTTTCATTTCGTTTGATGACTTTCTGCGGCGGATTTTAACGCTTGAACAATTGCTATCCTATCTGGTTCGGGCACGCGCATACCTGTGCAAACAATCGGATTGAAAACGACAGGGGATGATAGATGTCGAATGACGACTTGATATATATCCTGGATTAGGAGACTACTATGACCATGCGCGTTAATTTGTCCCCGGAAATGGAAGGCTACATCAAGGGTAAAGTCGCCAGCGGCTTCTATGGCGATGCCACGGAGGTGATCCGCGACGCAATCCGCCGTATGCAGACAGAAGAAAGCCGCGCAGCAGCATGGCAGGCGGCGATCGCCAAAGGTGACGCGCAACTTGATCGGGGCGAAGGTGCGCCCTATACGCTGGAATTCATGGAGCACATGACGCAATCAGCTATTGCCACGATGCACAACGGCCAGCCGATTTTCAGAGGTGTACTGATAGGTAGGTCGGGCTCTGCCCGACGATCAAGAAACGATGTCGGGCGGAGCCCGACCTACCTTGTGCAATCCGCATAGTCGTAATCCTTGCGATCATTCACTGTAACCCTTGCATCATTCACTATGTAGATCGGGGTACCGATCGTCATGTCGAGTGGGTATCAGATGGGGCGCTACTGCGGCATCAACAGGCGGTGTCTGCGGCCTCGTCCGGAAACGACCCGAAGCGGCTTGCCTAGTCGCGATTTTCTTTACCTGGATGCCTTCAAAGACCGATCAGAATTCCGGTGCCAATGATCGCCAGGACAAGCGCTGAAATCATTGTGTAGGCGTAGTCACGCTCGCGCAGGAAGATGGCCAGCATCAGCGCCACACGCGCAACCGGCAAAAGAATGAACAGTGCCACACCGGCTTTCACGATGTCGTAGCCGCTGAGGCCGAAGCTGAGCGAATCCTCGAGTTGTGGTAGAGCGCCCAAGGCCATCCCGGCAGCAATGACGGCCGAGGCGAGCCATGTGCCGTACCAGAGCAGCGCCGCGATGATTTGTTCGTGACGCTCGTAATTGTCGGTCATGGGCTTCATGCCGGACCTCCGGGAATATGCATGCCCAGGGCGCTCAGGAGCATCTGGACAGCAAGCAGTGTAAGGACAATGACGAAGAAGATGCGCAGCTTGTCGGCGGGAAGCTCCATCAGGAGGCGCGCTCCGACGAGTGCCCCGACCACCGATCCCAGCGCCACGGGGCCGGCAATGCCGATGTCGATGTCTCCCCGCACGAAGTAGGCTCCGGCACTCGCAGCAGCCGTCACGCCGATCATGAAATTGGATGTGGCGGACGAAACCTTGATGGGCAGTCGCAAGGCAGTGTCCATCGCGGGGATTTTGAGCACGCCAGAGCCGATGCCGAGCAGCGCCGAGATCAGGCCCGCGCCGTACATCAGGGATAGGCCGAGCGGCACGCGGCCGACCTGATAAGACACGTACTGACCTGGCACATGGTCGGGAAAGCTCGAATGCAGGCGCAGGACTGTGGCCCAGCTTCCGACATTGGGCGTGCTTGCATCGATCACTTCACGACGTCGCGCAAGCATCTGCTTTGCAGAGACAGCCAAAATGAAGGCGAACAAGCCATAGAGGAAGGAAGTCGAGACGATGCCGATCAGAAACACGCCGGTCAGCGCGCCGAGCGTGGTGGCCGTCTCCAGAACGATAGCGAGCCGGATATTGGTTAGCCGACCTTTCAAGAACGGCGCTGCGCTACCGCATGAACAGGCGATGACCGATACGATGCTCGCACCGATTGCCACGTGAATGTCTACGCCAAACAGCAGCGTGAGAATCGGCACGATGAAGATACCGCTTGCCATGCCGAGCACGCCGCCAAGCGCGCTCGCGCCGAAGGCGGCCACGAATAGCCAAAGAATGGTTGATGTTTCCATTGGAGCGGGTTACGTCCGCGTGCGCGGACGCCGGGACAGTCGAATAGCAAACCTGATCAGTTTGCCACGGTAGTAAATTTTTGTAATCAACTGGCCGTTGCCCCTCGCTGTAGGAGATGCGTTCGATGAGGAAAATGGGATTCTGACCTCGGCCCCCAAGGCCTGCGCGACGTGTTCATCTGCCGTGGCAGCTTCGGGTTGGTATTGGGTCTTGAGTAGCGGCAATTTGTATTTATCTTCGAGCAGATCAAAGATTGACTCGGCGCGATGTCTAAAAAGCTTGTCGCGACTTGTCTTAGTTACGGACTGTTACGCTTGACTTTTGAAACTGACAAACATGGCGCCAGAATACCCAGTACCTTCTGCAAGGTTTACTCGCTCGGTGGCGTCGTCGATGGACACCACTCGGCCTAACGAGCTTGGTGAGAAGCCAGAACGGCTCAGCCGTGTCACAAGACAAAGACACCGGCTTGATTAAATCGGCTCTCCCATGAATTTTCCTTTCTGAACTGTGCGGTATTATCCGGGCTCGTGCGATGGGCCAACGCCTGGTTGACGATGTCAGTCATATTTGAATTGCGGTCGATAAGATAAACGCCTTGATCCTCACCTCTGGAGCTCATTTCTCCAAAAGCTGAGCTCAACACGGGCAGCCCCAGGGCCCGGTATTCGTAGAATTTGATCGGATCGACAGAAGCGGTGAGCGTGTCTTTTTTGAACGGAATCAAGCCAACATCGAACTGACGCATTGCCCGTAGCGCCTCTGGATGGGGAAGTGCCGGTTCTGGACGAACATTATCAGGCAGCGGTATTGGCGGCCGTACATACATGGGGCCGATGAGCCGTATTGTTGTCTCGGGATGCGAGTTTGCCAGGGTGACGACAAGCTCCCAATCAAACCAGTGCGCAATGGTACCGAGATAACCAATCACCAGTGGTTGCTCCTCATTCAACGGCCGCGCTTCCGGCACCTCCGGCATTCTTTCCGCTGCACACGCGTTCAGAACGAGGCGAACATCCCGCGCCAGATACGCCAGTCGATCCCGCAATGCGGACGATGATGTCAACACCCTGGATACCCGGCCTGCCGTCTTACGCTCCCGCTTTGCCATTGCATGACGTGACCAGCCTTTATAGAAAGCCGGATAATCATCCATCGCATCATAAAAAGACGAGATGAAGGCTCTCTTTGAAAGCAATCGCAGCGCTAGCGCCGTGGGTTTGCCGATACCGAGTACGGTCGAGCTGTCCGCGAACCGGTCAACCGCCAATTCAACATCTCCCCAGAGCAGACAATTAACCACTTCTGAAAACGGCAGCGGCTCTATCGGTAATGCTTTTGGTTTTACGACTGTCAGCCAGGCGGGAATACCCCGCGCCATATCGCCACATTTGGGGCGCCGAACCAGCACATCGGACAAGGCTGGGAATCGGCCTGGGTAGGGATCGATCCACAAAACCTCGCTTCCAGTGAACGAATGAAAATATCGGACGAGCTCGTGCGGTCGCTGGGAAAAACTACTCCACGGGACGGGAGAGAGATAAATCAGCCGCATGTCGCGAAATAGTCACGCAACACCAAGGCGATGCGGCCCGCTGCCTTGCCATCTCCATAAGGCGAGATGCCGCGAGCCATTTTTTTATAAGCCATCTCGTCATCCAGCAAATGTTGCGTTACAGCCGTGATTTCTTCGAAATCCGAGCCCACCAACCGCACCACGCCCTTCTGGACAGCTTCGGGTCGTTCCGTCTCGCGGCGCAGCACCAGTACTGGCTTACTCAAAGCAGGGGCTTCTTCCTGTATTCCCCCTGAATCACTCAGAATCAGGTAGGCCTGTTTCATGGCTGCGACGAACGACGAATAGTCCAGTGGTTCGCAAAGCGTAATCCTTGGATGATTACCTAAAACTTCAGAAGCTATATTATATATATTTGGGTTCGGATGCACCGGGTACAACACCTGCACGTCCTCATTGCGCTCCGCCAGTGCCAGAATGGCGCGGCAAATTTCCTTGAAAGGTTCGCCAAAATTTTCCCTTCGATGTGCCGTCACTAGAATCAAGCGCCGGGCGGGGTCGAGGACGAAGGGAAGGGAAGCGTCACGTTCAGCAACACTTAGCAGTGCGTCGATCACTGTGTTGCCCGTTACGAATATGTTTTCGTCTGCGATACTTTCTTTTAACAGGTTCTGCCTGGCACTTTCCGTAGGTACAAAATGCCACTTCGTCAATCTTCCTGTCACCACTCGATTCATTTCCTCAGGAAATGGATTCGCCATATCACCTGTACGCAAGCCTGCTTCAACGTGTCCAAACGGAATCTTGTGATAGAAACAGGCAAGAGCAACGGTCATTACCGTGGTTGTATCGCCTTGAGCAAGCACAGCATCAGGTTTTTCGGCTAGAAGCACATTGTCGAGATTGAGCAACAGGCGTGCGGTGAGAGTTGTCAGTGCCTGATTAGGGCGCATGATATCAAGATCGAAGTCGGGCTTGATATCAAAAATGTGCAAGACCTGATCCAGGAGATGCCGATGCTGAGCGGTTGCCAGAACTCTGCATTCGATGTTGGAATTTTTTTTTAGCGCCTGAATGATCGGGGCCATTTTGATGGCTTCGGGGCGGGTACCTACAGCGCAAAGAATTTTGTAGGTCATTTTTTTTCTTCTTGGAATTACAAGATCCCGCGATTTAACGACAATCAGCCCTGAACTGCGCCAGCCGTCTTCTCTTGCTCAATAAGCGCCTCCATCGGCTTGTTGAGACTTTCTTTCTTTTCCACGATTCCTTTTACCTTGCATGCCTTGAATGCTGCCCAGTACGCACGGTAGAGCAGGCCGCGTGTTTCTTCATCCAAGCCCAAGCCGGTGGCCAGCTTCAGATTGGCCATTGAGTCAAGATGACGGGCTGATCTAATGATAGCTTCAAAGTGGCCACCGATAACCGCCCAATTTTGTTCCGAGTCGGCCGTTCCCGCCCACTGCTGAATTTCAGATGCAGGATGGATCTGGCTACAAACATAGCTCGACGCCCCCTGGCGCTCAAGGCGGTGGCAGAAAGCATCGAAATCGATCTTCCTTATCGTGTAGGATACGGCGTTCTTGTTGTAAATAACCTGCAATCCCAGCTTGGAAAGCCGGTAACCCAATTCGATATCCTCAGCGCCGAATCGGAAAACCGGATTGAACACGCCGAACTCCAGTAACAGGGAGCGTTTACAAGAAGAACGTCCGCCCCAGAAATAAGTGTAATCCAAAGCATCACCATGCTTTAGCGATGGATAAGAGAACAAGAAGCAGCCGATCTCAGTAACGAAATGCATGAGCGGGTTTCCGCTGATGTCCGGCCTAAGCCCGGTATATCCGAGTACCGCGAAGTGCTCAGCAGGAAATTCGGTGTGTGTTTTGACATGCTCTTCCAGCAAGGTTTCCGCCGCAATGTCATCATCGTCGAGAAAAAGCACCACATCACCCCGGCAGGCAAACAGACCATGATTTTTGGCGCTGGCTAACCCGGCGTTGCGTTGATAAGCGTAGCGAAGAGGGAGCTTTGCAGCATAAGACGCCGCCACCACCTCTGTATCGTCGATAGACCCATCATTTATTATTACAACCTCGAAATCGCGTGCAGGCAGCGTCTGTCTGCAGAGGCTATCCAGCACCTTATCCAGTAAGGTTGCCCGATTGTACGTGCAAATTACTACACTCAGCATCGGCTGACCAAAGCATGGCAGGCGAACAGCAGCTTATCCGACATAAGATTCCAATATAAAAAAGGCGTCTTTTTTTGACAGATGCGGTCGTTCTGCAAGGTACTTGTTCATGTGCTTCGCGTTAGCCCCATGGTCGTAATACGCTACAGGTTTGCGAAAGTTGTGTGCGACCGGTACAGCATCGACTATGCCCATTCTAAGGCCGTGTTTTTCCGCCTGTACCGGCCATACAAAATCATTACCCCAACCCATCGGGCTGGCTTCGTCAAATGGCAAAAAATAATCAAATGCGCTCCGATGGAGCGAAAACAGAGGCCCGATTTCAACGAAACGCGTCCTTCGAGCATCGATACCATCAAGCTGTTCCACGAAGCAATGATCAATATAGCTATCATGCGTCCGCGCTGGCTGGGCCAAGGCGAGATCATAGCGGGAGACCAGGGCAAGGTAGCGATCCAAAAAACCAGGCGGCAACTCGATGTCATCATCGCTCACGATGACATACTCAAAGTTGCATAAATCAGTTTTCTCGAGCAGCTGGTTCAACAGTAAAAACTTCGGCGAAAACGTATCGGTAAGTTGCACGGTAACCGGCGCCATATTGGAATCCGGCTGACTCTTGCCTAGCGAAACCCATCGTTGTTCCACGTTCCAGTCGCGGCTTAGAGCAAGTTCTTGAGTAATCCGAAGCGCAAGATTCTCTTTATCCGCAAGATATATTCCGACTACTAATACTCGACGCACCGTCTGTTTCTGTAATTCATTGCTCATACAACGCCTATGGCTACTATGGGTCAGAGCGATTCGTTTGCCGAGCAAGCTGGAATCGCGGTATTGTTTTCGTGGCATTCACCCTGGCTGGATTCATCCTGTGTTCTAGCAAAGATGCGGATCATCCGCTCTCGGGCTGCCGCAAGTGAGTAATTGGTCGTTAAATGGATAAGCGATTCGGCAGAAAGCCTACGCCACAGCGCTTCATCATTGTAAAGTCGAATCACCATATCGGCGAAATCCTCTGGATTGTCGGCAATTAAAAGATGCTTTTCATGGCAAAGGTCCATTCCCTCCGCTCCAATCCGTGTGGCTACTGACGGCAGACCATGTGAGAGGCTATGACCCGCTTCGCTTTTCATGCCTGTGCCAAAACGCAATGGCGCTACAAATATGCGGCAAGATTCAAAGTAGGGAGTGATATCAGGAACAGCTCCGAGTGGCTCCACATTGGTCGAGCGTAACGATTCGATCGAGGCGGATATATTGCTTCCGATTATATAAAAGACCAGATCCGGGATCTTTTCCGTGATTCGTGGAAAAATATCCTGGACGAAAAACGTTACGGCATCCTCGTCGGACTTGTGCCAGAAGTCGCCACTGAAAAGTAATCCCCTGCGTTGCCGGAAAGGTGTTTTTGGCGGAAGAATGTCGTATATGTTTGGCAGGACATTAACTTTAGCATCGGGTTGCTCTATGAGTAGGCGGGCTTTTTCCTCATCCGTAACGGCGAGTACCAAATCCGTACGGGCCGTATTGTAGAGTTCGACGCGCCGAAACTGGGTGATAGCATCGAGCAAGACGCGGTCGCCCGAAATCTGCATCTCACGCTCAAACCTTATCCAATGGAGATCAACAGCGTCATAGATGACCTTGGAATATAGCGCATATGCCCGCACATAAGGTAAATACCGAAAAGTGACTTCTGGCCCGGATAGCAGCACAAAATGATACTTACCTCCCGTTTGCTCCAAATGAGAGCGAGCTACATCAAATCCATGCAAAACGTTGATCCCATCTTTTTCCATCGCTGTTTGATGATGAGCTAGGTGTTTTTCAGAATCTGAAACAAAAGTGATACGAAAACCTATCTCTCGTAGCAGACAAAGGATCACGGATAAGCGTATGGAGCTCACTCTTTGGTCGGTACCAGCCAGCCATGAATCAACCACTAATACCCAAGGATCGCCGGGATCAAATTGCTTGGCACTTGCCGCTACTTGCTGTAGGGCTTCTCGAGTCGTGCCAGGCTTGCGGATATCTTTCTGTAGCATTCCCCAGGCATCAGGCTGCCGGAGGTAAATCTTCTTGATCCATTGTTTGATATGCCACGGCAATGGCAGATTCTTGTATGCCTGCCGCGACAGTTTATTGAACCAAATAGAGCGCGTAAATCTCCTCAGTTTCCAACCTTTCATCAGGATGTTTTTTGAATTAGAAAGTAAATACTTCCCTTCCAATGTTCGTTTCCCGTAAGGATATTGAAATGTAATGCAACACAACCACACTAGTAAATTGAGCCAGTAACGCGGCGAATATGGTCCTTGGTTACTTGATGCTGCTTGAGAGATCACTATTGAGGCTTCGAAATGCTATCGCAGCATAGGCAACTTCCGTCCTGCCTAATTTATTCCAAACTTCAGATCAATCTCCAGACTTTTCTTGAGTAGATATACTCATTTAGATGAAAGTACGGAATCGATAAAATCATTGAGAGATTGAGCCTGTGGGCCGGAATACAGCAATTCATTAAACGATTTCTTTCCTTTTGGCATGGTTAACGCCTCTTCAACTAGCTCCAGAAGATTCTCTCGAACAGGGTCATACGGTAGAATATTTTCCGAGATCTGTTTCAATAGATTGGCATCCCTACGTTCGAACACGTTCGTCACAGTAGGTATTCCAGATGCGGCAGCCTGAAAGGCTATAACGCCAGGGTGGGCAGAATAGATCAGTGACACGACCACGTCGCACGAAGAAATCAGTTGAATGTAATCTTTTTTCGGCAGCTTGTTAATTACATAGACTGGTGTTTCATTTATCTTATACGAGTAGCGAGTATCGACTGAGCCGACCATGAATATTTCATATCCGACATGTTTCCGGCAAAAATTCTGCACGGTTTCCATGATGGTTTGTGGAAGATTTCTCCGATGAAAAGCCTCTGGACGGAAATAAAAAAATAGGCGCTTCGTCTTTTCTGGCGGCACAACAAAAGACTCAATTTTGGGGCTAGTAGTGAAAACATGCTGATGACGTAACAATTGCCTATCAACCAAAAAACTCCTCAGGAGCTCTGTAGATACAATAATATTATGCGAAGAGGCTATCGCTTTCTCAGCCTCTACATATTCTGCTCCGTAGGGAAAAAATCCAGACTCAAAATCCTGACAGTAATAAATTGTTCTGTCTGGATTATTGCAAATTTGCTTTGCTTTGGTGGAAAGTTGATTATTAAAGGCAATTATAAGGTCAGGTTGGTATTTAAGTCTGCCAAGTTCTCTTTCTTGAATTACCTCAATCCGGTCTGAGTATTGCTTTGTGAGACGGGGGTTGAATTCTTCACTTTCGACAGAAAGGACAATCTTTGAAAATTTCCCAAAAAGTGGACTGAAATCCTGAAAAAATGCTGTATAGCCCGCAAAGAAAAGGTCATCTTGTAAGTGAGAAAAAAATATTAATAGAAATGGCTCAGGGCTTCGCGGCAAACGGCTTAGATCAATGTTGGATTGTGGTAATGGACGAAGATGGATAGGCGCGTTAAAACCATCAGGAAAACTCGGCGAGATTGAAAACCGCCGCTTCAATTGATTGTCGCTCCAGATTCTCCCTTCATCTTGCCCTTTCAAGCAGTAATGTATGAAACCACAAGACAAAATACCGTTAGCTACATCTGCTGCTACGTCCAAGTTAGCATTAAGGTAAAAATCATCGTCAAAATCAATCAAGCTCTCTTTTTTTTCGATATGGAGCTTCAATTCATGCTGAAATTGCGAAAAGTCCAACATTTTATAATTGGACCTCTCGTAAACAAGCCGATCCATTTCTACTTTCCTACCAACTGAGCTGTATTTTGACGTTGTGAACGCTGATCTAAGGAGTCGAGACTTTCTGAATTTAAGAAGTTCGTATTGAGCGTCTTTAATAAAATTTAATAATTCGTTCCGATTTTGAACATCTTTGACCCTTTCTGTTCGTCCCATCAATGATGGCTGACCTACTTTCATCCAACGGTAGCCAGCACGCTCACACACGAAAAAATATAAGCGTTCAATTACATGACTTAGGGTTCCGTCTTCTTGATCGGCTTCACTTGGAAATTCGTCCAGGGAAAGTTGGTAGTCCAGCAAGGGCTTCAGCGCCGCCGATCTAGCCCAGAACATTGAGCCCGATGGAAAGTCCAGGCGTCCATTAAGCGATATCTTTATATCTAATTTGCGGGCAAACTTTTCTGCATTCTGGAAATTCCAGCCCCATCCGACAGAATGCCGAACCGCCTCGAAGTGCTGTGGGGCAACCATTCCAAGCTTAGGATCGCTTCTGAACAGCTCAAAAATGCTTTCCACGATTTTTTCGGAACCTAGGAGCGTTTCAAGCAGATAAGAGCGCCATCCGCACAACAGCTCGTAATGTGGGGATTTTTTTGTATGGATATGTAGAATGAATTCGTATTTATCATAGACGTCCCTGCATGCGATCAATTTCGGTGCTATATCTCGCCCTTGATTTGGAGCGACCCGAATCTCCTTCTCCCCTCGATTCCACTGCCGAAAGTGATTTTCAATTGTTGATCGCTTTTCTTGCGAATCAGTTGTGATAAATAAATCGAATGGAAACGGAATCCTCATAAGGTAGCGCTTAAATTCGTCAGCCATTTCCGTGTAATACATGTGACATATTACAGCTACGCCAGGTGCGGATTTCCAGTTATCTACGGGATAAGCTAAAGGAACAGCCAGGCAATAATCATCGGTGGGTGGTGCAAAGTGAGGTATCTCAACGGGAGTTATATCGCGCGCATTCCATTCACGCAGCTTTCTACCCAACTGCAATTTTCTCGTCCACCAAATTAGTTTGGCAGTGCGTCTACCAATCTTTCTCAAGACAGGCTTGTGGGTCAGCGCTCGACGAAGAGGGGATGTCATCCTCCAAGCCGTGCTATTTTCTATAGCTGTAACGCGTGCGTTGATTCGGAGATGAGCTTGGCTAATGGTGGCTATCTGTCTGTCGCGTTCGAATATGGTTTGCTCAAGGTCGGCAATTTGCTCATCGAGACCACTCACAGAGTTAGCTGGCAACGGCTGTTCCGGCCATTGGTCTAAAAATTCTTGAGATGCGCGTCCGGTCACCTGTTGATAAACAGCGGACTCCAATTTGATGAACCGCCGAAAATCTTCGTCTGTCAGAGGGTATCCCGCAGCCTCTAAAGCGGATTTAACAAAACTGCCTCGTGAAAAGGTTTGCCTTGTCGAATTAGCGGCAAAACATACTGATTCTATTATTGGCAATAAGGAGCGAAGCAGCAGCCATCCAAGTTCAATGTCTCCATTCATCGACCATTCCGCATCTATGACAACAGGTTGCCCAGTATGACGGATGATAATATTCTGAGGCGTAATATCAAAAAAATCGGCGGGCAACTTATCAGTTAAGTGTGACACGCAAGCTCCATACCCTTTTTGCTCAGCAATGATGGAAAGCATACTAATATAGCGTTGAATAAATGCCCCCACCTCTCCAATTGACCATCCGTCTCGGGTAACTATTTTTACAAACTCCAGAGATAGCGCTGTACCCTTTGTATACGCTGCTTTTTGCGGGTATCTGAATTGGATAATTTGGTCTGCCGTATCACAACGTTTGCTGCTCAACATATGATAATTAACTGCTATCATATTTCCATCAGTATGCTCAAACACTGTTTCCTTACAATACTGGGGAGCTCTGTCAGTTGTATAGTGGTATCCCAGAACACCGGGCTTAACGAGCTGTTGGTGCGACGGCGATGCTACAACCAGGAAAGAATTGGCCATATCTAAAGCTAATCCATTCTTGAATACTTCGGGCCAAGCCAACTCAAGTGAAAAATTCGTGCTTGGTGGGAGTTGGAGGTCGCGCCTTGCGCTTTGCCATGCCAAGGCGGCACCATCAAAATTCGTGCTGGAAAGACCTTCTTTAGTCAAAATCGAAACGGGAAATTTATAATCCGGGAACGGAGCTAAAAATTCGACTGTAGCGAAGCCTGTATCTTCCAATAAGCCCGTAAGTATTGCTCGTCCAAAAGTTTGTGGTTGATCTGTTCTATAACGGCCCTCAATACCGTACATGGGCTGACCGAGGTGATCTTCGGGCGCACCGGCAAAATATTTCAGTCCCAACTGATTTTCGATAGCGATTATTAATTTACCCTCGGGTTTGAGCAGAGACTTAATGCGCTGGAGCATGGTGATCGCTGGTTTCTCGCCGGTTGTAAAGATATTGGCGTATTCGAGTACTCCGATGAGTGTGATCAAGTCAAATCGATGGTCACACTGAAACTGGTCAAATTTTTCCGCTAGCACGGTGACATTTTCGAGATCTCGCGTTCTGGAACGAGCAATTGCTGCACGGCGCGGGCTGCCCTCAAGGGCTAGAATGTTTGCACCACATTCCCCAAGATAGCGCGTGACTGCTCCGCAGCCCGCACCGATCTCTAGAATATCGCCTTTGAGTTCGGGAGCAAAAGGTCGCAGAATGTTGACGCGAGTGTTAAATAGATGATAGAGCGTTGGCCAATCGGTACAATGCTCCCGAAGCTCTGGAGATAAAACTGTAATATCGAATGCTTGATCGATTATCCCGGCAATACGTAGCTCGGCCTCGTCGCCATCACTGTACAAAATGCCGACATAACCTGGTCTTGACCAAATAGCGTTCTGTTCATCAAATACGTAAGTTGTCGTTAAAATTTGATTTTTCATCAAAATTTTTTTGAATTAGAAAGGAAACACTTCGTCTGTTTTTTACCCCATCACTGCCTCGAGGCCAATTTCAGATTCTGGAAAATGATAGATGCGATACAAGGTTTGAGGCCCGCCAGCTTGCCATATTCTGACGTCGGATCCAAAAAGCACGAATGTTGTTTTATGCAGTGTATCAAGCCTGAACTTAATACTAATGAGTGAGAATTGACATGCTGAGTCCTAGGTCAGCGAGACCGAGAAATTGATTGTGCGGCGGGACGACAAAATGTATTGAATCATAACGTCGATCACGCGGAATGATTTCTTCGTTTTCGCGGGTGGCAACGCCTAGCGAAATAAAATAATCGCCTGGCCCAAGTCCACATCTAAAATTGGACCTGGCGCGGATAACCGAGCCTTTTTTAAAAAATACTTTCAGGTCGGTGATATCAGCTATTTCTGAGTTAATGCCGGAAACTGCTACGCCATCCTTTGTTTTGATGGTGATGCCTAAAATGGGGCGTAATAGATCGCAATTAAATTTCACAGATACCGAAAGCGTGACAGTTTGCCCAGCAGTGATTGCTGAAGGATAGGTTTCATCGTCCGCGGCCAGATAGAAATCAAGAATAGATGCTGAGCCATCGCCCCAGCGATACTCATGCGGGTTATAACCTGCATGAGTTGCGAAGACGTCATGTGTATCGCTCAGTTGATATAAGGCTTCAGCTTTGATTTCTCCCTGTAGAGTTGTATTAGGCGGTTGAGCCGATGGAGAGTCAATGGCACGTTTTTCCTTGCCAAATAGCAGGTCCATGTAACGGTTTACCACCTGTCGTGGTTCACCTGTTTCAAGCTGTACGCCATCATTCAGCAGGATTGCAGAAGAACAATGCGTAACGATCTGTTCACTTGAGTGCGTGACGAGCAGAATACTTGTACCGTTATCTATCAATTGTTGCAGGCGTGCAAAACACTTGGCCTGAAATTTCGCATCACCAACAGATAGCGCCTCATCCACGATAAGAATGTCGGGTTCTACCTGTGCCTGTACGGCAAATGCAAGCCGCACAGACATACCGCTCGAGTAAGTCTTGACGGGTTGATCAATAAATCGTCCGATATCGGCAAATGACATGATGGCGTCAAGACGGTCATTGATTTCTTCTCTATTCAAGCCGAGCACAGCGCCGTTCATGTATATATTTTCGCGCCCGGTGAATTCGGGGTTAAAGCCAGAACCTAACTCCAGCAGGGCTGCGATACGGCCTTTCGTTTCCACACCCCCCCCGGTAGGCGCCAACGTACCGCAGATGATTTGCAATAGAGTGGATTTGCCCGATCCATTTCGCCCAACAATACCCACAGTTTCACCTTTTTTGACCTCAAGTGAAACGTCTTTGAGCGCCCAGAATTCCCGATAATATTGTTTAGGAGGATGGCCGATGAGTCGTTGTATGCGCGGGTATAGCGATTGCTTGAGGCGGTCATGCGGTTTGTCGTAAATCTGGTAGCACTTGGAAAGGTTGTGGACGCGGATAGCGATATCATTCGAATTTGAAACTGCGCTTTGGCCCTTACTGATTTTTTCGTTACCCTGTTGTTCTCTATTTTTTTTCTTCTCAAGGCGGGGTGAAATGCCAGCATTTTCGATGTTTTCAGCTTCAGAGAACATCTGCAAATCCTTTGCGTGTTTTCTGAAACCAGGCGAAACCTAACCAAGCAACCAGCATTCCGGTTGCTGTCAAGACACTCCATCGTCCGATGCTGGGCAGTTGACCCAAAACGAGCACTTTTCGCCCTTCCTCAATGATAAACGCGAGCGGATTAAGTTGTAGCCAGCTTTGATATTCGACTGGCAAGGCATTCAAAGGATAAAACACCGGAGAAAGAAATAATAATACAGTAGTGAACATACCGGTGATTTGTCCAACGTCGCGCACAAACACGCCAAAAGCTGCGAGAAACCACGCGAAACCCATTGCAATCAAAATCAGCGGAAACAGGACGAAAGGGAAAAGAATCGCCGTCCATGGTACCTGATGGCTAAGTATTAGCTGTGCAGCCAATAATACGCTAACGCTGATGGTAGTATGGAACAGCGCCGAACCAAAGGCGACCCATGGGAGTATTTCCAGCGGGAAGATTACTTTCTTTACGTAATTAACGTTGGATAGAATCAATGCAGGTGCACGGTTGACGCATTCCGCGAAAAGCCCGTGCACAATCAATCCGACGAAGAGAATAATGGCAAAATCAGATTTGCTTTCTTCCCCGCCTATCCCCCACCGTGCTTTAAATACGACCGAAAATACGAATGTATAAATCATCAGCATGAGCAAGGGATTGAAGAATGACCATGCAATGCCCATGACAGATCCCCGATAGCGCCCGATGACTTCGCGTTTGACCAGCGCGGCAATTAGCCCCCTATTTCGCCAGAGGCTTGCGGCCATTTCGCGCGGCAAGATGGAGAAATTCTGCATTCGGTTGGATGATAAAAGTTTGAATGCTACGGCGGGAACAAACTGAACGAAATAGACGGGCAGTATCAGTTATCTTGAGTTTAGCAACTCCAGCAGATTTTTTACCGCAATACACGGCATGACAGCGATTACGTTACTTAGCATAGCTAAACGCTGTATCCCAGCTTTCAGCATTTTTCAACATTACAGCAAACCGCAGATATCCATAGTGTTTCTGCCGCATCTTAATGTCACTATTTCAGTCAATTCGGAAAAACGGGCTAAAATTTGCCTGGCAGATACGCATGTAAACATGCGGACACAGCATAACACAAAATATTTTACACATTCAGGCTGACTCTCAGGCTTACGCGCCCACCGGCAGGCATCTCATTCCCGCTTTTAAGCTTTGAAGAAGTACCGGGCACGCCCATAAACTCGCGCCACATTCATTTTTCATTCATTGTAGAGTCGGTTGCCTAATGGCTTTTAGAGAAGGCATTCCATTTCGGTCTTCGAGAAAAGACGATGCTGCGTTCCGGATTCACGGTTGCGTGGAGATGGCGAAGCTACCGTTAACCTTCCACCTGGAACGAAGCATCTTATTGCACATTCGAGAGAAAGACGGCTCCAGTTATTCGGCTACCGCCGCGACACCAAGCCCAAGAATCCAGTCCAGAATAAATCCCTAAAATATTTTTATCCGCACTCTTGCATTTCGTTTAAAGTTGCATATAATACGAATCATTCTCATTAATAATTGCGGAAGCGGCCCAAATGGAAAAGTCACTTACAGTTCCGGAAATCAACGTCGATAAACAGAACTTCGTCTTGCTGGACCGCAACAGGCGCATCTTTAGCGATACCCTGTTTTCGCAGGGAGACGAGATATTTATCCAGCATCAGGGCGAACAATACCGGTTGCGGCGTACCCGTAACGGCAAGCTTATTTTAACCAAATAGTTGAATTAGTAGACTTTAGGCGCTCATCATGTATATTTGTGTATGCAAAGGTGTAACTGATACCGCAATCCGGGAAGCTGTCTCTCGAGGCGCCGACCGGATGCGGGACTTGAAGACCTGCCTGGGTGTGAGCGGGCAATGCGGAATATGTGCCTGCCATGCCAAGGAGGTGCTGGAAAAAGCACTGATGCAAAAAACCTTGTCGCAACATCATCTACACAAACCCACTCGTTTATACGAGATCTCGCCTGAGGAGGCATCAACATGAAAAGCAGCGCAGACATTATCCAGTGGCTCAACCGCCAACTGCAACACGAATTGACGGCCATCAATCAGTACTTCCTTCATGCCCGCATGTATAAAAACTGGGGTTTTGAAAGCCTGGGCAAAAAAGAATACGAAGAATCAATAGAGGAAATGAAGCATGCCGATGCATTGATCGAGCGTATCCTGTTTCTGGAAGGATTGCCCAATCTGCAAGAGCTCGGCAAGCTCCTGATCGGTGAAAAGGCTGAAGAATGCGTCGCTTGCGACCTCAGGCTCGAAATGACGTCTCGCGAGACTCTGCTGGCCGCCATCTCGGCTTCCGAAATGGCGAAGGATTATGTTTCGCGAGAGCTTTTTAAAGAAATCCTCGAAGACACCGAAGAGCATATCGACTGGCTGGAAACGCAGTTGGATGTAATGCAGAAGGTGGGCATACAGAACTGGCTGCAGAGCCAGATGTAAATTATCCGTGCCGCTGGGTTCTCCTACCCAGCGGCTTTAGCCAGCCAGTCCGTACAGGGCAAGCCAGCATTTTTTTATAACCTGTCACGGAGCGCGGGCTGTGAAGCAGCTAAAGACAACCAGGACAACCAGGACAACCGGTTCAGCGACCTTGAGCGTTACCGCCCCCATGATTGCAGAAGCACCCCGCCCCGACGTGATTCTACTTGCTTGCCTCCATGCCGTTGAAGACTTGAGCGCCCACTTGTTATCCGGCCTGCGGCAAGCAGCCGTTAGCGGGGCCGGCCGTGCCAATCCGCACAACGCCGATGATTCTTTTGCCCGTCATTTACTGGCATTGCTGGAAAAGAAATTCGATCAGGTCGTCAAGTCGTTTTCGTTTCTCGGGATCAATCGCAGCACCTTCTTTTTACAGCATACCGGACTCGCCAGTACCGTGCGCCACGGACGAGCTTCGAATAAGCCATTGTTTTTGCCGGCAGAGGACCCAATAACCGCATCGAAGCTGGCTGGCAATCACCAAGCATTGTTGTCACGCATCGATCTGCTTGAGCGCAAGCTAGCCGATGCGGAAATTCCGGTCCCACCAGAAACAGATTGGGTTCCGCTGGTCAAGGTCTCCGCCGCGCCTGGGACGCCTGCGGCCCCCAGGGCGTCACAGCATCCTGGCAGTGCATCTACCGCAGAACCGGCAGGGGGCTGCGATAGTCTTGATGCGAAACAAGCCGGCGCGCATGCTGGTTTCGATCTTGCAGGGCGTCGCGTCCTGTGCGTGGGTGGTCGCGCCGCACTCTACCCGGAATATCATCGCATGGTAGAGGCTTCAGGCGGCAGGTTACTCATCTATCGTAGAGGTCCGCTTTACGGCGGAGATCATCTTCCTGCGTTGCTCGACCATGCCGATCTAGTGGTTTGCCCGGTCGATTGCGTAAACCACTACACCTATTTTACTGTGAAGCGCTACTGTAAGTATTCGGGCAAGCCCTGCGTATTGCTCGACCGTTCAGGCTTGCCTACTTTTCGCAAAGGTGTGGCAACGCTGGCTGCATTAGCTGCGGCACCCGTCGGGTGCGACAGCCCTGTTCAATCCACTTCCATCGTTTAATAAAGTTTCCCATGACAGAGATACATATGATTCGCGTGCGCAGCCACGGCAGAGGCGCGTGGGCGGACGCCAAGCGGAGGAGGCCCGCCGGTTCACTATTCATGGCTGCTTCATGGTCCCGGAGAAGCACATGAGTGTTGGTTATAAAGGCAGGATTATGGCACTGGCGATTTTTATTATTGCCTTCTGTATGTGGATTCCGGCCCAGGCAGCACAGGCGGCAGTGAGAGAGTACTGGGTAGCGGCGGAGCAAACTTCCTGGAACTACGCGCCATCCGGGCAAAACCTGCTCAAGCCGGATGCCGGGCTCGGGGTATGGGGTACAACGTTGACATACCCTAAATATCGCTATATCGGTTATACAGACAAAACTTATAGCAAACCGCTGCCACAGCCCACATGGATGGGAATTCTGGGGCCGGAGATTCGAGCCGTGGTGGGAGATACCCTCAAAGTTCATTTCCTGAATAAAACCGACCGGCCGCTTTCCATGCATCCGCACGGACTGTTTTACGATAAATCCAGCGAAGGCGCGGATGGCTCAGGTATGGGGGCGGCCGTTCCCCCCGGTAAATCATTTACCTATACCTGGGTGGTGGACGCAGACGCAGGGCCCGGCCCGGCAGACCCTTCATCGGTCGTCTGGCTTTACCACTCTCATGTCATGGAAGATGAAGAAGCAAACCTTGGTCTCATCGGCACTATTATCGTCACGCGGCAGGGCATGGCGCGTTCCGCCGCCGATCCGGCGCCGCGTGACGTGGATCAGGAATTCACGACCCTGTTCATGATCTTCAATGAAGAGAACGGGGAAGAAAGCGGCATGAAGCATACGATCAACGGCCGTATTTTCGGTAATCTGCATGGCTATGAAACAAGTCTGGGAAAGCGCGTCCGCTGGCATGTCGTCGCGCTCGGCAATGAAACTGACAATCATACCGTGCACTGGCATGGGCAGACGGTGCTTGACCATGGACGCCGCACCGATGTGGTCGAGGTGCTGCCCGCCAGCATGACCTCGGTCGACATGACGCCGCGTTCGGCTGGCAACTGGCTGCTGCATTGCCATGTAGACGACCATATGATGGCGGGGATGTCCACGCGTTGGCGCGTCTTGCCTGAAACAAAGTAAAGCCACTCGAAATAGTCTTGAAATAGCCTGGAAATAGTTTAGCTCACCTCGGTATATACAAAAAAAAGGAAAAAATATCATGAAGATTGCAGTCATTATTCCCGTTGCCGCTGTCACCATCTTGGGCGGCCTGCTTAGCTTTAATGTTGCGGCGCACGCATTGTGGCTCGAAAGCGACAAGGGCGAAACTGCAGCCTCGAAGCTTTATTTCGGCGAATACGCCGAAGATCGGCGCGAAGCCTCACCCGGCAAGCTCGACAACATTGTTCAACCGACAGTGGCTGTGATCGATGCGAACGGTACTGAAAAGTCTGTCGAAGCCAGCCGCCAGAATAATTATTTTGCGATACCCGGCGGTGGAGCGACGGTGCTGGTACAAGCGCTCAAACAACCCATACGCGAGCCGCAGGGTGAAAACCCTGCCCCGGTGCAAAGAAGGTTTCTCTATGCGCGGCTGGGCAACGGCGGCAGTTTGCCGCTCGATATACATAGCAGCGACAACCTGCTGCGTTTGAGCTTCCAGGGGAAGCCCGTCCCGAAGGCGGAGGTTATCATTATTGCACCCAATGGCTGGGAAAAGCATTTGCATACGAACGAGAAAGGAGAGGTTCCGCTTACCGTGCTGGAACCCGGCCTCTATGTGGTCGAGGCGAAGCATGAGTTGATCAATCCGGGCAATTTCGAAGGCAAGGCATACGCCGTCGAGAGCCACAAGGTTACGTTTAGCATTTACAGATGAGTACGCTGCAATCCGACGCACCGGTCACTGTAACTACGCCTGCAACCACGCAAAGCGCGGCCGGGGCAAGCGCAATGCCACGCCCGGTTACCGAGCCGCGCGGTTACCTGTTTTTATCGCAGGGTATGAAGCGGGGCCGTTTTCTTGTCTGGCTGCGCCGAACGCACGCCTGGATGGGGTTATGGGGAGCGGTACTCGGCCTGATATTCGGCACTTCCGGTATTCTGTTGAATCATCGTAGCGAGATGAAAATCCCCCTTGCCGCGCAGCACGAAACTCACCAGACGCTCACACCGCCGGTGGGTAGCTTGCAATCGGCGGAAGCGCTGGAAGCCTGGCTGCGCGTGAAATTTAAAATGCCCCACGCCAAATCGCGTATCGTGAAAAAACCCGGCGGTCCGGTTCCCTGGGGCGGCGGCCAGATAAACCAACCCGAAAATTGGCGCGTCACCCTTACCACGCCCAACCTCAGCCTTAATGCGGAATACTGGCAAGGCGACATGGAAACACGCGTCGAGCAGAAAGAAGCCAACGCCTGGGCAACACTGGCCAATTTTCACAAGGGAACCGGCATGTCCAATGTGTGGATATTGCTCACCGATACGCTGGCCTGCGGTTTGCTGGTTCTCGCGATAACCGGCACCTTGCTGTGGAGCCGTCTGCATGGTCCACGGTTGATGGCGGCGGGGTTGATCGGCACGGTATTTACCTCTGCAGTCGTTCTTATGCTCACTACGTTATCGCTGTCATGAAATCATCTTTTTTTACATCGCCAATCAGCAAGGGTTGAGGCGAAACACTGCCCATATAAATCCATAATTCCCTTGCTTCCGCAGGGCAACAAATCCCATAGCCAGCCAACGCCATTGTCGCTTGTAGCCAGCCAATAATTAAAATATAACAGAGCGATCAATGAAAAAACTGTCCCAGTTCGAATTCCGGCGCGTCCATGTGGCCTTGTTGCTGGCGTGGGTACTTATACCATCGCATGCGGTAGCCCAGGAAGGCATCGACAATCCGGAAAAAAACGTCAACCCCGAAAAAACCGAGAAAAAAGCGGAGTTGCCGGAAATCAAGATTACTACCGGCCGGGTCCGCCCCGGCACGATTGAGGATGTGGCGACGACCGGAAGCAAGACGGACACGCCGTCGCGCGATATTCCCGCAAGCATTGCCGTCGTGCCAGCCGCGCTGTTGCGCGAGCAGGGCGTGATCGACATGAATGACGCCATGCGCAACGTCAGCAGTGTGCAGCCTCTGATGGGGGGCGGCTATGGGTTTGCCAATAACTTTACGTCACGTGGCTTGGCGCTGAGCTTTTTTCGTGACAACATGCCTGACGGAACCGCGCCGCAAAACGGTTATTACCGCACCATGTACGATGTCGAGCGTATCGAGGTGTTGAAAGGCCCGGGTTCTGCGCTGTTTGGCGTCGCCGGCCCCGGCGGCAGCATCAACATGATTACCAAACAGCCGCAAAGGACGCCCAGTATGACTGCGGGAACCATGATCGGCAGCTTCGGCACCTATAACGGATTCGTGGACCTGACAGGGCCCGTGGGGGACCGCGTTGCCGGACGCGTCATTTCGGATATAGAGCATGCCGACGGTTTCCGCGGACTCGAGCGGAATATCTACGAAGTATCCCCTAGTTTCATCTGGCGACTGGCGGACGATAAAACGCTCCTGATAGACTACGACCATCGCGACATACATATCAAACCGGATAATTACGGTACCGTTTTTGATGGTAATTCCCAGCTATCCGTCTCTCGCAACAACCGCTATTACAGCCCGTTCAACCGGACCAGCAATATAATCAATCGCATCAGCGCCGTCCATAACTGGACAATATCCGATAACCTGACCATGCGTACGGCATTCTCATACGATGCCCGGACACTGGATATGATTCGAAATGGAGGGGGGAATCAGGCTTGTGGAAGTGTGAAGAATTCGCTTTGTGATATACCCGGACCCGGCGTGATTACTGGACGCGATGCGCGCCATCAACTCGATAATTCGGCGTTCGCCACCTTTCAGAATGAATTCATCTGGAAAACAAGTACGGGACCAGTAAAGCATACCTTCCTGGGCGGGTTCGAATACAAGAATACCGACATTGCCACCGCCCGTTCCGATTTTAAACTTGGCAACCTCAATCTATTCAATCCGGTCGACCTGCAAACTTCACTAAACTCGCCTGGGGTTTCAGGACCTACGCTCATGTTCGACCGCAGGATCAATAGTGATCAAACCTCTTTTTATGCGCAGGATCAGATCGATTTGAGCGAGCAATTCAAGCTGCGTCTCGGCATTCGAAATGATCTGGTCCAGTGGAGCGACAAGGGTCTTCAATATAATACGGTTTCGAAGACTCCTCAATATCGTGAAATAGTACAGACTAAATCGATAACTACCTACTCGACAGGTGGCGTCTATCAACCCACCAAGAATCTGGCTTTTTACGCAGGCTATAGCACGGGGGCTTTCGTCAACCTGACGACCGAGGCCCAGGCAGTATCGAATGCGCCGGAAACCTCGGATCAGATAGAAGTGGGGGCGAAAACCATGCTGCTGGATGGCAGGGCAGACGTGAACGTGGCGCTGTTTCAAAGCAGCCGCAACAATTATTTCATCACTCTGCCAGGTAGCGGTGCTAACGCAACGCCGGATGGAAAAGATCGATCGCGGGGTGTGGAAGTGACCATGAGCCTGCGTCCGATTGACGGCTTGAGCATCATAGGTAACGGGGTGTGGATGGATCCGGAAACACAGGCACGCAATGTGGCAACCAATGCTGTTCTTGGCATATCGAGAAGTGTTTTCGGCGGCCGCCCAGTAGGCGTTGCTACCAATATGGCCAGTTTGTGGAACAGCTACCAGATTCAAAGCGGGATTGCGCGGGGCGTAACATTGGGCTTTGGCGTGACCTATAAAGGCAACAGTTATGCCGACACTTTAAACCTGCTGAAGGTGCCGTCTTACGTCGTGTATGATGCGGCCATTTCTTATCGTATCAAACAGGTGGAACTCGCGGTCAACGTAAAAAACCTGACCAATAAGACCTATTATACCAATCCCACGTTTGCGGGCGCCTTGCCTGGCAATCCCCTCAGCGCCTTCGGTAGCATCCGTTTCAACTTTAATTGAACGCTTTCATGAATTGAAGTTAAACCATACGGAGTAGTTAAACCTGCGCAAGACCCGGAAATAGCCCGACTGGACTGTAACCCAACGGTAGGGCGTCAATAAGCGCAGCGCATTGCGCCGCATGAAGACGCCCATCAATTCCGGGTCAACCAATATGAGAGTCCACGCGATACGTAACTATTGCCACCATCATCCCGGCTGGCATGCGTTCAGCACAGATTCCTTCATCAAAAATTGCTGCGCTGTTACGGTAACGATCTCCCGACAGAAAACTTGACGGAGCTCTTTGCAAGGCGCAATGCGCTGCAATTATTGCGCCTTGCACCTTGCTGCTCACACCTCTGTTTTGCCGGTTTCCCCAAAAAACGCTCACTCGCGTCTTCGTTTTCCTCGCCTTTTTCAAGTGTTTTCCAAAGCCGACATCGACCATCATCGCGTCCGTGCAGGTTTCATTGCAAAATTTTCATAACGGCATCGAACCCAGGCGAAAATCTGAAACATCACAGCAATACAATTGCCGAAAGGCACCTTATCCAAGCTCGTTTTTACCACTAATTCTCCCGAAAAAGCCCCTCGAATAAAGGTCTGTGCTAACGCCGCAAACCCGCTACAACTAACGGTTACAGCGGGTATTTCTTCCTTTCGCCTGTAAGATTCTACAGCTATTCTAGGTTTGGGTTCCGTTGTTTCATAGCACCGTCATCAACCAAACGACGGGTGAAAACAATGGGACAGATAATGCTTGCGCAACACGGAAACGGCTCAATGGACCAACGGGCAGTGGCGGGAATGTATCGGCTGAGGCATGAGGTTTTTCATGAGCGGCTGGGCTGGGAAGTCACCGACGATAACGGCATGGAGCATGATGAGTTCGATCATGCCAATCCGGTGTATGTCCTGGCGAAAGGAGATGAAGATGAGGTGCTGGGTTGCTGGCGTTTGCTTCCGACCATGGGGCCCAACATGTTGAAGGATACTTTCCCTCAGCTATTGCACGGACAGCCGGCACCGCAGCAAGCCGATGTGTGGGAATTAAGCCGATTCGCCGTGACGGTACCGAAATACGAAAGCGCGGGCTTCGGCTTCAGCGAGATCCCCGTAAAGATGATGCAGACGCTATTCCGTTTTGCCCGGCACAACGGCATCAAGCGTTACGTAACCGTGACTACCGTCGCGGTCGAGAGGTTGATACGCAAGCTTGGCGTTAATGTCTCAAGAATAGGGCCGCCTATCAAGATCGGTCGGGTTTTGACGGTGGCTTGTTATATCGAGATCGATGCGATCACGGAGTTTTCCTTGTTCGGCACACTTCCAGAGCATGCACAAAGGGAGGCAGCATGAATATTCTGCTGATGGGGGAAAAGCAGGATACCCGTCGAATTCTGCAACTATTGCTTGAGAAGTCAAAACACAGGCTCGAGCGGAAATCGCTGGAAAGCTTCCCCGAGCCGGATCTGGGCGCATACGATATGGTCCTTGTCGATGGGGCGGTGCAGGATTGCACCCAACAGGTGACTCTGCTGCAATGGATACGGGAAGCGAGACGGCGCTACCCGCATCTGCCGGTGGCGGTGATGAATAACGTGGGGTCTGACGTAGCGCCCAACGTGGCGTCTGATCGATATAAGGCGAGCCGCGAACCCTTGCATACCTGTGGTGTTTTCGAGTCCGGCAATGGGGTGTTGAATATGCGTTGCCGCCTCCAGGAAATCGCATTGGGAGAAACTGCCGCACTGATGCGGGATGAATGCGAGCGGCCAATGCTGGAGCCGATAACATTCGAATATTCGGGACGGGGATAAAATATCGACCGGCAGGTGGGCCGAGCAGGAACAATTTTCTGCCCCCGGTTTTTATATCAATTATTCAACCGCTCAGCTATCGACAGCAGGCCAGGGTACTGAAGTAAGTCGCAAGTTCCGTTGTTTTTTCAAACCTGGATAAAGCTTCATCGTAACGTCATCTATTTCGGGTAACCTGAACATTCTGATCAGTTCGCAAATCATCTTGAGCAGCGCTGTTTATCACAGGAGGCACCATGTATCCCTTATTACCCGCGTTAGTGAAGCTGTTATCGACAGAAGCAGAGAACACACAGACTGGCGCCGGCCCTGCTCGGTAAAGACGCGCCATACCAGGGCGCAGAAACTTTAGCGCCGACCCAATCATTGCAATGTTTGACAGCCTCGGCACCGCAGGCGAAAGCCACGCCGACCTTCGCGGATCATCGGTTAATGTCCAGGATGACCTGGGAGGTTCTCCCAGATTGGACCGACGCGGTTATCTCGCCACATCAAAAGTCAAAATCCGGAAAAAACGTTTTGGCTGAGTAAAAATGATACGACTTCATGTCAATCAGTGCCAGGAATGGCGGGAAAAAATTCCTTGTGAACCCTTCAAGAATTTCTCCACCATCATCGGGCTCCTCAGTTGAAGTTGGCAGTTAAAATTTTGGCATCCTGGGTACACCCGGATCAGGCACATGGGTATATATAAAAGGTACCGAACGATTACCCGGGCTAAAGGGACGGGCCTGGGTTCAGCCGAAGCGGCCTTGCAGTCGGCCGAATCCGGCGATACACCTGATACCAGTCCTCTGGCCGCACTTCGTGAGTTGCTGGAATCCCATCTATCCGGCGATATTCCGAGTGAGGAGGAAAGTGAGATTGACTTGATGATTCAGTTAAGCGGCATGGTGGATAGCAGTACGGGGAATAGCGAGTAATTCCATTTCTTTTTTTGCCGATTCGATTTGAGCGAAGGAAGATTGCATTCACGCTGGCTGATTCGTCCAGCGTGAAAATTACCCTGCCATGCCCCCTCTCTTGCTTTGGAGAAGGAGGTCCCGATTGCCGTTTATGGCTGCTGCGATCCGCTCTGGGGCGCCTCATAAACCCCGGTTCTGCCGGTTCTGCGCAGCATCTTGTTGACCTGATCCGCATGCATCTCTTCCTCGACGATGAGGCCCCTTGCATAATCCTCCAATAGCACCGATTTGCCCTGTGTCACCTCCAGCAACTGGTAATAGGCGGCGCATGCCTCCTTTTCATTAGCCAGGGATTCCCTGAGGATATCGCCGATGTCGTGGTGATGTGTCTCGAGCAGAGGCCCGATCGAAAGTGACGGATATCCGCCCAGCAGCGTAACAAGTTCGCCGGCCTTATGCGCGTGCAGCAATCCTTCCTCGGCCTGCTCCTTGAGCCATGCGACGACAGGAATGCGGTTGTAGCCATAGACCATCAATGAATAGTGCGTGTAACGTACCACCCCGGCGAGTTCCAGTTCCATGATCTTGTTCAGCAATGCGATCGCCTTGTCTTTATCGAAGTCCATGAGTTTCTCCTTTGGGATTGCAAGAATCGGCAGGGTGGTGGCTACGTCTATCCCATAACCGGCAGCACAGCGGGGCTATTCATTTTCGCAGCATCTCCTTGCCGTATAGTGTTGTGCAACACATCACGATGCTTCACAGCGCCGAGCCGTGAGCACCTAAATATTCTGCTACCCCCTCAGGGCTCGGCTTCATGCCAGGATCTCCAGTTTTCCATCCGGCGGGGCAGACTTCGCCGTGGCTTTCATGGAACTGCAATGCATCTACCATGCGCAGCATTTCATCCACGTCGCGCCCAAGCGGCAGATCGTTGACGACCTGGTGGCGCACGACACCACTTTTATCGATCAGGAAGGAGGCTCGCAGCGCAACGTGATCCGGATGGCTGATGCCATACGCGTGCATGACATCGCCGCCCACATCGGCTACCAGGGTGATGCCCACAGGACCGATGCCACCCTTGTCCACCGTGGTATTGCGCCAGGCATAATGAGTGAATTGGGAGTCAACGGATACGCCGATCACTTCTACGTTGCGTTTGCGGAACTCTTCCGCCCGATGTGAGTGAGCAATAATCTCCGAAGGGCAGACAAAAGTGAAATCGAGCGGATAGAAAAACAGCACGGCGTATTTGCCGGAAATTTCCGTATGGAAATTGAAAGTATCATTGAACGTACCATCCGGCAGGACAGCGGGCTTGGTAAAGTCGGGCGCGAGATGGGTTACGAGTACTGACATTGAGATTCTCCTTTTTGGTTGATGGAATCGAAGCGTTTTCATCAAATGCGCTTCGGGCGTTGCATATCCTCGTCGGCATTTTTAATTTTTACATTGCACCATTTACTATTATAGACTGCATGTCAATGGTTCCTCTGTGCGCCGCACCTCACAGCTCCAAATCTCTGCAGGTAGGTTGGGCTCCGCCCGACATTGTTTTTTCGATTGTCGGGCGGAGCCCGACCTACCCATTTCGCGCGAGCCTGTATGCTCTGTATGAAGCACTTTTCCACTACACTGTGTTATGCATCGCGACCTTTCTTTTTTATTCCGGGTGAGGCCGCTACGGGGAATCGCACGGTTTTTGCAGCACATGGCTGCGTTGCGACTCCCTGGAGGAATGGAACGGTACCCTGAAGGGTCGCCCGAGGAACCTGCGAAGCTTGGGTAGGATTGGCGGAGCGTAGCGCAACCCATCAAGACTACGCAACACGACACATTAACCGCAACCGAATATCAGCGATGTTGCCTTGGCAGGGCGTGAGCATAACCAGATGATGAGTTGCACCACGCTCCGCCAATCCTGCTGAAAACCGTACAGGAGCATAAAATTAAAAAATCCATTCGTGAAAAAACATAGCCTGAAAGTCTCCCTTTCCGAGACGCGCTCGCGTGGTAGTGTCAAGCGAACGGTGAAATTTGATGATAAGGAGATCTGGTGGGATATTTCAGGAGACGATTCCATACTTCCCCCAAGGTTGACTGTGCACGATATAGCAGCTACCGGGTTGGTGTTTTTTGCCATGCATCACGGGAAGCACCTGCATATTGATGGCCCGGTAAGCGCATCGCTACTGGAAAACCTGGAAGACCTGGTCGTTTCCTGGGTCAATTGGCGTCCTGACCTGTACCAGCGTATAAGCATCAGCGCAGCGGAGGAAGTACGCACTCCCTATGATCCGTCCTCGTTTGTTATCAGCGGCCAGGCAGTTGCTGCGTTTTCAGGAGGGCTCGACGCCTCGTTTACGGCATGGAGGCATGTCTCCGGAAAAGTCGGGCGTAGAAACAAAAAACTGATTGCGGGTGTTCTGATCCATGGTTTCGATATACCGCTCGACGCGCATCAGGCATTTGAGACGACCTATAAAACTGCTGCGGAGTCGTTAAGGTCTTTAGGTGTTCCCCTCGCTGTCATAAAAACCAACTGGAGAGCTCAAACCTCCATGAACTGGAATTTAGAGTTTGGGGCAGGCGTTTCCACATGTTTGCGGCATTGGCAAGGAATGGCCGGCACAGCGCTGCTGGGTTCGGATGATGATTACAGACTGATCACTCTTCCGTGGGGAGGCAATCCGATTGTCTATGCCATGCTGTCAAGCAGCGATTTCAAAGTGGTCTGTGATGGGGCGGAATTCTCCCGGACGGAAAAGGCGGAAGGTATTACTGACTGGCCGACAGGTTTGCGCAATCTTCGCGTTTGCTGGCAAGGGCCATTGACCGGCAAGAACTGCGGTATCTGCGAAAAGTGCTTGCGCACCAAAATGAATTTTCTCGCGGTGGGCGCGCCTTTGCCTGAATCATTGTCTTGCCCGCCCACTGTTTGGCAGATTCTTCGAATTCGAACGAGGAGAGTCTCCCAACTTCCCCCCCTGAAGGAAATTATCGAGATGGGCTCGGAAAGGAAAATAGCCGGCATATGGCTTGCCGCTCTCAAGGTCTCCCTTTTGAAAAATAAGCTTTCGATGCGCTTTTCTTCATTGGTTCATTTAAATGAACTTAAATCCCGTTTCAGGAAATTATACAAAAAACGTAATCGGAATGTGCAGATCGACAAGTCCTGACAATTATGGCTTGCCACCACCATCAGCTGCTGCGCAAATCAACAGGTCCGGTTCCACCATAGGCTTGCATCGTTATCCCCGATTCCGCAATAGAGGTCTAATTGAGGTCCTGTTCTTTAGCAATTTGCACGGAACGCGTCGATCGATTGAAATCTATCTTCCGGTGATTTGCCGATTGACTGGAAGAATCATCGTTTTCGCCGATAACCCCGTCTTTCCGGCCCTTGGCGATGCTATCGAAGGAAATCATGGGCCTTGAAAAACATATCTCCATCCGCAATTCGCTATAACCCTCTTTCCGTAGCTCATCAAGACTTCTTTCATAAGGCGGATGCAACGTGTCGCTATATTGAGCCGCAATTCCAGCCATCATTTCGTTCGTAAGGCTGGTGTCTTCCATGATTTGATGAATTTCATCCCAATGAGAACCTATTTTGCCATTACGATCGCGGCCCATGTGCCGGTATGACTTCACTCCGTTCAGAATTTTTTTCTGGAGTTGGCGTTTTGTTCTTATCGGCAGGTGATAAATGGGAAAACTTTTTCTTGCGGGAAATTTCACTTTCGAAGAGTTGGTTCCTATGAAGAACGCATGATTACCCTGTACGACAAAATAGTCGCTCGATGGAATGAGGCTGGGTTGGAACGCGATCTTGCGATGGCGCGAAGGCTTGGGCGGTTTCAGAAAAAATTGGTTGATCACGCGGCCGCTTTCCATATCCAGCGGTACCAGATTAAGCCATGGCATGAAAATTACCGGGGATGAGCCGAGCTGTGAAAGCTTGCGATCGAACTCCTCCTTTGATTTAAACGGCAAAAACTCGTCTGCATCGAGAAAGAATACCCATCCCGGTGCTTTGTTATTCACAAGATTTTTTGCAGCCCAGGTCATTAATTCGGACTGATAATAGCCGGGTTCGTCGAAGAAATAATATTCGATATTCGGGTGTTTTTCCGACAGGAGTTTTATATATTCTCTCGTGCCATCAGAAGAGAGGTGATCAATAAGGATAATTCGATCGAACAAGGATAAGGCATGTGCGCAAAAAGTTTCGAGGATGCCTTTCTCATCTCTGATCATCGAGATGAGCGTCGTTTTCTTTCGAGCCTGACCTGCCATTCGATTCGCATTTCGGAATATATTCGAAGCCCATAAAATTTTCCAGCGAGCGAATAATTGGGTTCTCACGAAACTTTTCACGAGCGTGGGGATTGAAACAGTATGTTAAACATCCAACTGACCATAAGGGTTGCCAAAAAAAGTCGCTCATTCTAATAGCTGACCATATGACAGTCAAATTTAGAAGAGGTAGGTTATTAACGAAGTAATACGTAAACGTCATTGTGAATGTCAGATATTATCCAGCTTCAGTAAATTTAAGACCTATGCATTGCTACCCAGAAAAGCAATCTGATGCGTAGTAATCGAATGAATTTATTGATGATTTTACATATAGCCATTTTTCGCCATCCACGCTTGCGTGAGGACCGGATCAGGTTTGGTGAGGGAATTTATGGTGTGTGTTTCCTGGTCTGGAAATGACGCTATCATCCATTAGACAAAAAACCGGTATCTGATCGTTTACCCTTGACCCTGCACGGCGCGTTGAGCATTAATCGGTAATGCGGGAAGTTCGCAAGACCAGGAATGCTCCCCCTCAAGCCCATCCATCAAACCGTCGATGTGGAAGCGATATCGGGTGCACTGAAAGGTTTGTGCGCAGCAAATGGCGCGGAAGTTCCTGGCAGCAATGAATGGATGTTGATTTGGCGTACACGGCGATGCATGCCGCGTACTATCACGCGTAGCTGTACCCTAGCATGTGCGGGTCAAGAGCCTGTCGAACCGTCCACGACTGCGTCCACGGCGATGGCGCGTTCGATGCGTTGAACACAAGAGTGGAATTCAGGTCTCGGCCTGGGGTGCCGCTGGCAGGAGTATATGGCGGTATCGTCGGATGCTGTTGCTTCCATCGCTCCCAGAGCATATCCAGGAACGCGTGGTGCAGAAAGAAGACAGGATCGTTTGGAGAACTCGCGTCGGCCATGTTTCCGCCGACCCACCGATGGACGGGATTGTGCAGCACGCCCTCCGAAACACTTTCGAAGCCGGAAGGTCCAGGCCAATACGGCGTCTTGGCTACGCACGCCGAGATGTCGCTGGAGGTTGGCAACCAGGCGGTTGAATCCTCCCCGAACTCGCGTCGGAGTCCCGGATCTCCAGAGGGATCATCCCATACGCGCACCGGGAATTTGCCGGTAGTAAAGGCGAATGGGCCGATCGTGACACGGCCTCCCTGAGCTTCGTCGCCATCCCCTCCCAGGAAGTCAGGCGTAAACGGATTGCTCGTGCTGGAATAATTCCAGTCCCAATAGGGCAGCATGATCGAAGAATCGTTGGCGGCGGCCTGAAGAGCGAGTTCGAACTGCCGAAGCAGAATACGATGCCACGGATAAAAGAGTGAGCTACCATGGGGCATCGGCTCGAACATTGCCGGTCCGGTCATCGCATTCTTGTGTACTTCCACGAAGTCGTCATACCGCTTCTGTACCCCTGGATGCAGGACGCTATCGACGCTATTCTTCAACGCCAGCACAGCGTTGACAAACGCTGTTTTTTGCGCTGGGCTCAGGTCCCGATGATTGTGGCGGATGTCCATACAGTTGTCTCCAGGGCTGAAGCACGTCTGATTACGTCGGGGAGTCAGAGCGCGCTGGCCGCTGCCAGCCGCGCTAGAGCGGCACTATTACACTTTGTGCCGTACCATGCATTACGAAGGTTTGCCAGGTTGTGGGTCGATGCGGCACCGAGTCGGGTCCGCTGAATTCTTCACGGATGGCGACGGTCGTGAAGTCGGCTGTCTGTCCTCGCGCAACTTCGATATTCGGCAGAAAAAAAGCGAAAATCGTGCCCCCTGTGTCAACCGACCTTGCCAGCGGAACCGAGACAAGTGAACCAAGCGCTGTTTGATCGGTGGTAATTTCGCTTGTCTTGAAATCCCGGGAAACCGATCCCTCTTTATAGGTGAGCGCTATCAAGCCGGGCGTGATGCCGACCGTATACTTGACCTCGATATGATGCCCCTTCAGTAAAAATTGATTTGCCATGATAGCCTCCTGATTACGCGTTACGGTCGGTTACCGCCAGTTTTGGAAATATCCCGGTTGCGCCGTCGTTCAGGCGCAGCCCCCGCTGACTGATGCGGGCGATCAGGCTGCTTTATGTGTAGTCTGAAGGGATATGTTCGTACGATATACTCGGTATTCCGACGTTCTTCCGTGGGCTACCGAACGTAAGCGATTTATCCGGAAATTCGTCCGATAGAAGTGCTATGGCAGCACTCCGCCGTCATAGATCCATTGATTAACCAGGGTCCGGGCGGCATTCGGGATTTCCGACGCGATCATCCCCATCGGGCCGCCATGTTGTTTCTGCAATGCGTCCGCTGCAGCGCCATGCAGATAGACCGAGAGCAATAAGGAATTTTCCGGACTGAGTCCCTGTGCCAGAAAAGCGCCGGCAATGCCGGACAATACGTCCCCCGTACCCGCGCTGCTTAAACCCGGATTTCCGGTGGCGTTGATGTACCGTTTGCCGCCGGGTTCGGCGCAAATGCTGCCGGCACCTTTCAGCACGGCGCAGCAATTGAAACGGGTTGCAAGATTTGCCACCGCGGTCATGCGGTCGTTTTGAATTGCTGAGATATCGGTATTCAGCAGGCGTGCGGCTTCAGCAGGGTGAGGCGTAAGAATGGAAGAGGCCTTGCGTGCTTTGCGTGCCTTGAGCAGGCCGGCAATTCTGGAATCGGTTGCGATGATGTTTAAAGCATCGGCATCCAGCACGAGCGGCAAGTCTGATTCCAGCGCGCAGCTCAACCAGAAGCTGGCGTCTGGTTCCCTGCCCAGCCCGGGGCCGACAACCATGCAGTTCAGGTTATCGAGTTTGAATAAATCATGGGGAGGACGCAACATCAATTCAGGCTGTGCAGGATCTACACCGAGCGCGTTGCCGGCAATCAACCCGAGATAGACGCGGCCTGCGCCCAGCTTCAGCGCCGAGATTCCTGCCAGAAGTACCGCTCCGACCATTCCGGCTGAGCCGCCGATGATGCCGATGCTGCCGAACATGCCTTTATGGCTATTCGAGGGACGGGGTGGCGGCAATAATTGTTGTACATACGCCTGATTCATCATCCATGAGCTGGGCTCTTTCAGCGATGAAACATCCAGACCGAGATCGCGTACAAATATTTCCCCGCAATACTCGGGGCCATGCCCGGTCAGAAGACCGGCTTTGAGGCTGATGAACGTAACGGTTATGGCGGCCCTGATGGCGGCACCATGCACCGTGCCGGTATCGCTGCCCAGGCCGCTGGGAATGTCGAGTGAGAGCACCGGCAGATTCATGCCGTTGACCGCCTCGACAAGGTCGAGATATCTGGCCGCCAGGTTTCGCCCATCCCCATGATCGAGACCAATGCCGAACAAGCCGTCTATTACGACATCCCACGTTTCATTTTCAGGGATTTCAGAGAGCACCTCGCCGCTCGCGGCGAGCCAGGCGTTCAATGCCTGTTTCGCATCGTCCGAAAGATTCTTGCGCTCACCGGTAAACACCAGTGTGACCTTGTACCACCATCCATGCAAATGGCGGGCCACGACGAAGGCATCGCCACCATTGTTGCCCGGGCCGGCGAGCACCAGCGCTCTCGTTTTGCCGGCGGTCAGAAGTTTCTCTCGCGCAATTTCGGCTGCGGCCAAACCGGCTTTCTCCATGAGTTGGGGCCACCCGGGTAAAGCGGCCGCAAGTTGCTCGATCTCCCGGATCTCGGCGGCGAGATAAACGGCGCTGGAATTATCATGTTTTGGTGGGTTCATGGTATCGACTGTCCAGGTATCTATAAACCTGATCCCGTCATTACATGACGTTTCAGGAAATTTGATTCTTGTGTATCAGCTTGCATAATGAATTGCAAAGCTGCGCAATATTTTCCTTGAGGACACCTTATGGCAGCAAGCCAGTCCTTAAAAGAGTAAGCACCCCTTTTTAAACCCAGATAATCCGTTAGGACGCGAGATGATGGCGAGGCAGGTTGCGAGACAGTTTTGCCGGTTGGGAGAAGTCCATAGCATGGTCTATGGACGCCGAGCAAGCGGCGAAAATGGCCGCAAACTGACCGCCAACACTCGGGTAGGCTCGCAGAGCCGCCTAATGAATTATCTGGGTTAAAGCTTCCCCAGCTACGGGCAGTCTGCCTTCTCGTGTAAAATGACCGTCTCAATTTATCGGTTCAGGTTATCGAATGCTTCGACTTCGCGGTGGTAGCGCACTTTCCCCGTTCCGCCTGGAAAAACTGGCGGCAACCCTTAAAATTACCGCTCCGCAAGTTTCCCATATTTATGCAGAATATTGGTACTTTTGCGCAGTGACGCGCGATCTGCGCGAGAATGAAACTGCGGTTCTTCGCAGGCTGCTCAAGTGTTCGTCAGAAAAGATATCCACGACAGAGGTTGGGGCATCACAAACCCAATTGTTCCAAGGCAATTTTCTGCTGGTGGTGCCACGCCCCGGCACCATATCGCCATGGTCGACCAAGGCGACCGATATTGCCCGCCATTGCGGGTTGGAGGCGGTGGAAAGGCTGGAGCGGGGCGTCGTCTTTCATTTCCACACAGTAGATCAGGCAGCGGGCGAGCTTTCCACCCATGCCAAAGGCGCGCTGGCCGCATTGATACACGACCGTATGACTGAGGCGGTGCTGGACTCGCTCGATGCGGCAGAGAGTTTATTCAGGCATTTTGCCCCCGCGCCGCTCCAGTCAGTGGATGTGCTGGCAGGCGGGCAAGCGGCATTGGAAAAGGCCAACGACGAAATGGGGCTCGCGCTTTCACCCGATGAAATCGGTTATTTCGCAGCCTATTTCATGCGCATTGGACGCAATCCCACCGATGTGGAATTGATGATGTTTGCCCAGGCCAATTCGGAGCACTGCCGCCACAAGATTTTCAACGCTGACTGGGTGATAGACGGCAAGCCCGAAACGAGATCGCTATTCTCGATGATTCGCCATACCCACCAGCAGCATCCGCAAGGCACGGTGGTGGCCTATGCCGATAATTCGTCCGTCATACAGGGGGCGAAAATCGCGCGCTTCTATCCCGGCAAGGGTAATGCATATGGTTATGCCGATGAGCAGACACACATCCTGATGAAAGTGGAAACGCATAATCATCCCACTGCTATTTCGCCTTTTTCGGGCGCTGCGACCGGTGTGGGTGGGGAGATCCGCGACGAAGGGGCCACCGGACGCGGTGCCAAACCAAGGGCCGGGCTCAGCGGTTTCTCGGTTTCCAATTTGAATATCCCGGGGTTTATCCAACCTTGGGAAGCGTACACGCAAGCGGGAACGGATCATTCTTACGGCAGGCCAGCGCGGATCGCATCAGCTCTGCAAATCATGCTTGAAGGCCCCATCGGTGGCGCGGCGTTCAATAACGAGTTCGGGCGGCCCAATCTGGCGGGATACTTCCGCACATTCGAGGAATCCGTCGGCGGCGAGATGCGCGGTTACCACAAGCCCATCATGTTGGCCGGAGGCATCGGCCACATTGCCGAGCAGCATTCTTTCAAGGAAAAATTTTCAGCCGGCGCGCTGCTCATTCAACTGGGCGGGCCTGGAATGCTGATCGGCCTTGGTGGAAGTGCGGCCTCCAGCATGGATACAGGAACAAATACCGAGAGTCTCGATTTCGATTCAGTGCAGCGCGGCAATGCGGAAATGGAACGGCGCGCGCAAGAAGTCATCGACAATTGCTGGCAACTGGAAAGACGGGGCGAGCCTAATCCGATTCTTTCGATTCACGACGTTGGCGCGGGCGGTTTATCGAATGCGTTGCCCGAACTGCTGCACGATTCCGGACGGGGCGGTTATTTCAATATACGTGATATTCCGTCGGAAGAGCCGGGCATGTCGCCGATGCAGATTTGGAGTAACGAGGCGCAGGAACGTTATGTGCTTGTGATCAGGCCTGAATCGCTGGAGTCGTTCCGGGCGATTTGCGCGCGGGAACGCTGCCCATTCGCAGTAGTGGGTACCGCAACGGCGCTCGAGCAGCTTGTCGTGGCTGATCCGGCATTCGGCAATCGGCCGGTGGATATGGATCTCTCCGTACTGCTGGGCAAACCGCCAAAAATGACCCGGGAAGCGACACATATCAACAAAACGCTGGCGCCATTTGATGTGGCGGGCCTGGATCTCCGAGAATCGGCATTCCGCGTGCTTCGATTGCCGGCGGTAGCGGACAAGACTTTCCTCATCAGCATCGGCGATCGCAGCGTGGGGGGAATGACTGCGCGTGACCAGATGGTGGGGCCGTGGCAGGTCCCCGTAGCGGATGTGGCGGTGACGTCGATGGGTTACCGCGCCTATCTGGGCGAAGCATTCGCGGTGGGCGAGCGTACGCCGGTGGCGCTGATTGATCCAGCCGCTTCAGCCCGCATGGCGGTAGGCGAAGCCATCACCAATATGGCGGCAGCGCTGATTGAACATATCGGAGAAATCAAGCTTTCCGCCAACTGGATGGCCGCGGCGGGGCATCCTGGCGAAGATGCAGCCCTGTTCGATGCGGTGCGGGCGGTAGGGATGGAATTGTGTCCCCGGTTGGGAATCAGCATTCCGGTGGGCAAAGATTCGATGTCGATGAAGACGGTGTGGGAAGCGGAAGCCGGTCTCGGGGACGCGAAAGTCAAAAAAGAGGTGATTGCGCCCTTGTCGCTGATCGTTTCTGCATTTTCGAGAGTGGCGGATGCGCGCAAAACGCTCACGCCGCAATTGCGCATGGATTGCGGCGAGACCGAACTGATCCTGATCGATCTCGGTGCGGGCAGAAACCGCCTGGGCGGTTCGGCGCTGGCCCAGGTTTATAAACAGGTGGGCAATGATGCGCCGGACATGGCTGGAGTGGAGGGTGCGGAGCGACTCAAAGGGTTCTTCGCCGCCATACAACGCCTGAATCGTGAAAACAGGATAATTGCCTATCACGACCGCTCGGATGGCGGGCTGTTTGTCACATTGTGCGAGATGGCTTTTGCAGGGCGCATGGGTATAACGGTCAATCTGGATCAGTTGTGTTTCGATGCGGCGGCGAACGACATCGATGGCAGCGAATTGAAACCGGAAGCGCTGGGTGGAAGATTCCTGGAGCGCATCATGTCGGTGCTGTTCAACGAGGAATTGGGCGCGGTGATCCAGATAGAGACGGCACAGCGCCAGCATGTGCTGGATATTCTATCGGCGGAAGGTTTGCGCAACCTGAGCTTTATTATCGGTAGCGTCAATGACGGGGATGAAATCCGGTTTCTGCGCAACAACAAGCCGGTATTCTCGGAAAAGCGTGTCGAGTTGCATCGCGCCTGGTCGGAGACGACTTATCGGATGCAGAAGCTACGCGATAACCCCGAGTGCGCTCAACAGGAGTACGATCGCATACTCGATGTCCGTGACCCGGGTTTGCATGCGCGGTTGAGCTTCGATGTCGATAACGACATCGCCGCGCCCTACGTTCACGGCGCCCGACCCCGGATTGCGATTTTACGCGAGCAGGGCGTGAACGGCCACGTCGAAATGGCCGCAGCTTTTGATCGTGCCGGGTTTGATGCGACGGACGTACACATGAGCGATATCATTGCAGGGCGCGTTTCCCTGGGTGATTACAAGGGCTTCGCCGCCTGCGGCGGCTTTTCATATGGCGACGTGCTCGGGGCGGGGGAAGGATGGTCCAGCTCCATCCTGTTCAACGCGCGTGCCCGCGATGAGTTTGAAACTTTTTTCTCGCAGGATGATACCTTTGCGCTGGGCGTATGTAATGGCTGCCAAATGATGAGCAATCTGCATGAAATCATTCCGGGGACTGAGCATTGGCCAAGGTTTGTGACAAATAAATCCGAGCAATTCGAAGCACGTCTGGTCATGGTGGAGGTCCAGCGAAGTCCTTCGCTGTTTTTCGACGGCATGGTGGGGAGCCGGATGCCTGTTGTCGTTGCGCACGGTGAAGGTCGTGCTGAATTCACCGATAAGAATGAAACCTCGTTAATCTCGTCGCTGGTTACGCTGCGTTTCGTGGATAATCACGGAATACCCACCGAGATTTATCCGCTTAATCCCAGTGGTTCTTCTCAAGGTATTACCGGCGTGACGACAGCAGACGGGCGTTTCAGCATACTGATGCCTCACCCGGAGCGTGGCTTTCGTGCTGTCCAGCATTCATGGCATCCCGGTTGGAAAGAGGACGCACCATGGATGCGGATGTTCAGGAATGCACGTAAATGGATGGGGTGAGCCATGAGCATGGCGACGCCCGCGGTGCCGGTGCTTGCTGAGCCGGATAGTTTGGATATGAAAAGGAGGGTTCGATGAAGGAATATCCCGCTTGAAGATCTTTCGGAGTGCTATCTTTGCTCCCTTATCCGCATACGTTGGTCTCGCATTGATTGCCTCCGGCCTCTCCCTTGATATCGTGTCGGCGCAAACGAAAACCGCTGGCAAGGATAATCTGGACTGTGTGCCGGCCGGGAGCTGGATCGTGCCCGGTGACGGGAAAATATCCGGCACCGAAGTCATCAATCGCGCTGCCAGGCGTTCGGTCGTGCTGCTGGGTGAGATGCACGACAACCCCGAGCATCATCGTTGGCAATTACAGACGCTGGCCGCGTTGCATGCGTTGCGGCCGGACATGGTGATCGGATTTGAAATGTTTCCGAGGCGCGTACAGAAGGCGCTGGACCAATGGGTAGCGGGCGAGCTTACCGAATCGCAGTTTCTTGCTGCCTCGGACTGGAATGCCGTCTGGAGCACGGACGCGAATCTCTACCTGCCATTATTCCGTTTTGCACGCATGAACCGAATACCGATGCTGGCACTCAATATCGATACGCGTTTGAGAAAATCGGTTTCGGCGCAAGGTTTCGCCGGCGTGCCGGAGCATGAACGCGAAGGCGTGATGGCTCCCGCCGCACCGAGCACGGCTTATCTCGACTATCTATTGCCGATTTACAGCGAGCACGAGCGTGGCGGCAGGAAGAACGGCGAGGCCAGTCGTGATAATCCGAATTTCCGGCGCTTCGTCGAGAGCCAGCAGCTCTGGGACCGCGCCATGGCTCAAGCGTTGAATTCAGCGGCGAGCCGCACAGAGCGTCCTCTCGTCATCGGGATCATGGGTTCGGGGCATATCAAATACGGTTATGGCGTTCCTCACCAACTGAAAGACCTGGGGGTGACCGATGTTGGCACGTTGCTCCCCTGGAATAGCGGTACCGCTTGCGGACAGATTGCCGTGGGGCTGGCCGATGCGGTATTCGGTGTTGCATTGCCATCGGTGGCATCGCATGAACGTCCACGGCAGCGCCTTGGCATCCGCTTTGAAATGGCACAGGATGGTGGCGCGCGCATACTGCAGGTAGAGAAGGGAAGTATTGCCGAGGCGGCAGGTATTCGCGAGAGCGACGTGATCAGGGAAGCCGCCGGTGTGCCGGTCAAGCAAATGGATGATATTGTCGAAATAGTCAAACGACAGGCCCCGGGAACGTGGCTGCCGCTCAAATTGAAGCGCGGCGGGGATACAATCGAGAGTATCGCCAAGTTTCCGGCGATGCTGAAGGGAGGCGAATGATAAAGTTGATGACAGGGCGGCATAGTTTGAATATCCATGGAAGCATCGTCTGTTTCCTGCTTTCGATTCTGTCGGCGCTTATTTCAAACAGCGCATCCGCTGCATCCGCCACATCCCCCGAGGCGGCCGATGCCGTTGAGATCACCTATGAAATTGAGGTTCGAATAGATCCGGTGGCGCACAGTATCGAGGGTCGCAGCGTCATCATGGCGAATTCGTCGGAAGAACTGACTCTCGTGCTGGGCCGTCGTTTCGGCGTGCTGAGTGCGCAGGTCAATGGCACATCGCTGGGGCCGGCCGCGAGTATGGGAAAAGTCCGGGCCTGGCGGGTTTTCAACGAAAAGGGCCTGCCGCGCCGTATCGAGGTTCGCTGGCGCGGCGAATTGACGCCGCTCGATACTTCGCTCGATCATGCTCAGACGCTGGGGCGGGACGAGCCGGCCAGTAGCGAGGCCGGAACCTTCCTGCCTGATTCAAGCGGCTGGTATCCATACATTGCAGGGAAACTCGCCAGTTATCGCGTCAGCATCAAGCTTCCTCCCGGGCAACGGGCGATTGTTCCAGGCCGCCTGGTGGAAGAGTCCGAATCGGCCGACGGATACCGTGCACATTTTGAGTTTCTGGCACCGACCGGCGGTATCGACCTCATGGCCGGCCCCTATAGCGTCGAAACGCGTACGATGAGCGGCGCCGGCGGCAAGCCCATCCAGTTGCGGACCTATTTCCACCCGCAGCTCGCAGACCTTGCACTTGGATATCTCGATTCGGTAAAGGGCTATATCGATCTCTACGAATCCTGGATCGGCGAGTATCCATTTACCGAATTCAGTGTCGTCTCCAGCCCTACGCCGACAGGCTTCGGCATGCCGACGCTCACCTATCTTGGGACGGAGGTGCTGCGGCTTCCATTCATTCGTTACACGTCGCTCGGCCACGAGGTGCTGCATAACTGGTGGGGAAACGGCGTCTACCCCGACTACGCACACGGCAACTGGTCAGAGGGGCTGACCACCTTCATGGCGGATTACGCGTATAAAGAGCGTGAAAATCCCGAAGCCGCGCTGGACATGCGGCGCGGATGGCTACGTGATTTCGCCGCGCTGTCATCCGGGCAGGACGCGCCGCTCAGCACATTCACCTCGCGTACGCATGGGGCGACCCAGATAGTTGGTTACAATAAATCGGCAATGGTCTTCCTCATGCTGCGCGATATGCTCGGGCGCGAAACTTTCGATCGTGCTCTCCAGGCATTCTGGCAGGAGCAACGCTTCCACATCGCATCATGGATGGATTTGCAGCGCGCGTTCGAGGTAGCATCGGGGAAGGATCTGAGTATTTTCTTCGACCAGTGGCTCACCCGTGGAGGGGCGCCGGTTATCCGCATTGCGGAAGCAGGGCGCGCAAAGCCCGGCTCGGCGGCTGCCGGACATCATCGTGTCAAGGTGACGCTCGAGCAAGCGGAACCTGCATACCGGTTAAGTGTACCTGTCGCGGTCCGTACCGCCGGGGGCGAGGAATTTCACACGCTTGACCTTGATAAGACGCGTCAGGTATTCATGCTTGACGTTGGCGCCCAACCGCTGCAGGTGACGCTCGATCCGGATTTACGGTTGTTCCGGCGCTTGATGCCCGATGAGGCTCCGCCGATCCTGCGGCAGGTGATGGTGGACCGGACAGCTGCTACCATTCTGCTTCCTGAAAGCGGGGATGCGCACAGCACTGCCGGAACGCTGGCGGAAAAACTTCAACACCGCACCCCAATACTGGCTTCGGGCACGGAGACGCCACCAGCGGTGCCGACGCTGGTGATCGGCCTCGAAGAGCAGGTGGATGCCTGGCTTGCAAGACATCGATTGCCTGCGCGGCCTGACATCGTGCGCGACAAAGGTTCGGCGCAAGCCTGGACGGTGAGCCGTCCCGATGGCGTGACACTCGCGGTGATATCCGCGCGGGACATCGCCTCTCTCGCTGCGCTAACGCGGCCGCTACCGCACTATGGTCGCCAGAGCTATGTAATATTCAATGGTTCGAAGGTGATCGGACGCGGTGCATGGCCAACACGCGCGCCGATGGTAAAGCTCGACTAATAGCCGCTAGCGGCACGCTATACGTTGTTTCCGGCTGTACTGTCTGCTGCACTGCGGCCGGGATATCTGTGTTGCAAACGCGGATTAGCGATTCACATCCCGTTCCCGCATTCACCCCCGTTACCTTCCAAATGCGAAGTCCTTCAATTGAGACTGTAATAGAGTCGAGGCAGAAAACAGCCATTGCGATGATGTGACTGGCCACAGAGGCAGGTATTCATTTTGAGCGTGGATGTTTCAGTGAAACTTGACTATTATTTCTTCATACACCTACTACTTATGGAGAGGATATGAATGCCAATTATAAAGGATACAGTATTGTTGCCGGTGCCGATCACGACGATACCACCGGTCTCTGGAACGGCCGTTACAGGATTCTTGATGACAAAGGAATCGTTGTTTATGAAAGCTTTGTCGAACCTCTGTCTGATCAGGACCAGGCGGGTGAAGCTGCTGGCGTGGAAGCGCGCGCATGGATCGATAGGCAATAGCTGAAGCAGCTGAAGCGGCCCGAATTACTTTGCGCTTTGGTAAGTTCTACAAGGTTCGGCGGTATCTGCAATAACAAAAAAACCCGCTGAAGCGGGTTTTTTCGTCCGTGCATTCCACGAGCTTTATGATTTACGCCTGCGTATGGCCCCGATAGCGAAAAGGCCGAGCCCAACCAAGGCAAGGGTTGCGGGTTCCGGGATCTCGCCAGTTTGGTGAAACGTGGGGTCATACGTCACGTAATGACTCAGCTTACCAATATTGCCGTTGATGGTGCCTCCTCCGGAAAGGAAATTCACCTGCTCGTTGGACCATACCAGTTTTGTCATCTCCCCGATATTTTGAAAGAAATAAGTATTCGCGATAGTTTTGTCGTTACCGGTGCCGAATTTCAAAAGAAAATAACCCGGGGTGTCCGGGTTGATATCCAGGTACCATTGACCTGAACCTGCACCATTCTCAAAAGCGGTGAACGACTGGTTACTGATCTTGGCATCCTGTACCAGACTGACACCGGCAAAACCTTCCATGGCGGCAAGCTCAGTCGCATCTGCAGAATTAGGAAGAAGAGCCTCTCCTATTTTAGTGTCAAGTATGAAAGCTGCTTGTGCAGACGGTATCCAGATGGCCGCGCCAACCAATGTTGCGAGTATCGTGGAAAAGAATTTATTTTTTTTGTTCATTTTATTTTATCTCCTAAATTTTTCAGTTGCAGGGTTTGCGTAATATTTCAAGCATGTGCAGAAATAATTCCGATCAGGTGCTACCCAGGGTTTTTGGTTTTTCGTAATACTTTTACGTCAAGTGCTGTCAGCAGAGACGTCCCATGAACCGCTCCGCACCATGAGTGGTCCGACGCTGCGCAACGTCGGACGGCCCAGCGAGAAGACCACCGGTTTACTCTATGGCGGCTCTCGAGCTAAACCCATTGCTTCAGTTGTTATTATTGGCATAAAAGCAGGAAGATGAAATAGCCCGACGGGTTGAGTGCGATAGCTCTCTAGTGCTATTGACCATGCTTAAGAGCCATAGAACAAGACCCATTGGACCGCTGGAGAAAGGTTTGATGCAGACCGATGGCGAAGCCGAGGCCCAATAGCCAAATAGGTTGTTGGTTGGGCGGGATGATGAATGACCCTTGTCCATAAGCTGCAAGCGGACTGCCGGATTCAGGTTCAATACTTGATGTCGCATGGGCTTTAGTGTTTTGAAGTCGAAACGGACTGAAGGGAAAGCTCCGAACCGGCTTCAGCTATTTGTGTCGGGCCAGTCTTGGAAATGGCCTGCACCCGGTTGTAAACATCCAGCTTTTTGAAAATGCGCCGCAAATGATTTTTAACTGTATAAATGCTGATCGTCAGGATGGAGGCGATCTCGGCATTCGTTTTGCCCGCCCTGACCCAATCCAGTATTTCGACTTCACGCGTACTCAGCCTGTAACTTTCGCTGTTTTGCGACGCATCTGCCGGGGATGGCGCAGGGCTATTCCGGCGAGCCAGGGGCTGGACCCGGCGCAATGCAGTGTCAAGATAAGGTAGCAGGTTCTCCATTGCGCCCAGCGGGGAATCATTGCGGTTGTCGGTTGAACTGAATATTACATAGAGGCAGTCCTGGCCCCCGCGTTCGTCGCTGATGCCGTGTACGAGCAGAGACCGCATGTCGTGCAATGCTTCGCGAAAAGCGCATAGCGGCCCACGGTCTCCAAATCGAAAACCACACGCGCCGAGGCTTAATCGGTAGGGCGCCTTGCCCAATTCGACCCAGCAGCTATACAGCCCCCGTTGCAAGGCCAAAAGATTTTCCGAATGTAAATGCTCGGTTCTGACGCCGGGCAATACAGAAACAAGGTCATGTCGAAGAGAGTTCGTGCCAGCATCATTCCAGACCGCGAGCATGATTTCATGGGGAAGATAATGCTGTATTTCCCCCTGCAGCCACCTCAACAGGTCGGAATGGCTCTGCACAGCTATTCCTTCCCGTATAACCCGGAAGTACCGTTCCAGATGCTCATCCGAGAGCGAGGAAGGAAAAGAGAACGGGGAAGGAATAATCATTTGCGCTGGATCTGCCTAAGTCAGGTAATCGAATGAAATGCCGGGATGAGTCAGTATTCCTTGTTAAGCAAAAATCATTCCAGAAAAAAAATACTTGTTGGATCAAATGGATAATAAATAAATCCGCGCCGACTTCACATATTGTAAGAAATACCGACGAGTCATGGCGCATGCTGGTCATTGCGCCCTCCGCAGGTGCGGTAAGGCCGGTATTGCGGAACCTTGGCTATTGAGGTGCAACCACCAATGTGGATGGATGGCGGCAGGGGGACAAGAGTTACTGCCTGAACACTCGGATGCGACATTTCGTGACGGCAGGTGATCATTCTCGTCTTTGGGGTAAATTTATCCATTGGCTTTAGTAGTCCTGCATTGCAGCCGTTATTGTCCATGCAGCTTAGATATGAGCGGCGGGGCATGCTCATGCTTCGTTACATACAACACTTGCGATGCAAGAAAAACAGGATAGCAAAAGTTGCAAATACCTAATTTGACGAGGTGGGGGATGATTTCATGAGAATTGGTTTTTTTACCAAGCTGTTCACTGTCATCCTGATGCTGCTTCTTTGTGCAATTGGAATAATGGTTTTTCAGGCATTGGGTATCCGCGATGACGTCGCTTCCAGCCAGGATCACCGCTATCGCTCTTTGCTGCTTGCCGGTGAGTTGTTTCAAAGCTCTGAAGACCTCACGCGCATGGCCCGCACATACGTAACCACAGGAAATCCGATTTATAAGCATTATTTTTTCGATATTCTCGATATCCGGGAAGGTATCAAGCCGCGCCTGCAAAATTATCCCAACACCTACTGGCATCTTGCGGATGTGGGAAAAAGTGCCGGTGCTGAGCTGGGCAAGCCTGTTTCCTTGTTCGAGATGATGCGTAACGAAGGTCTCGACAAGCAGGAGACCGCTCTGCTGTGGGAAGCCAAAATAAAGTCCGATAAATTAACCATACTGGAGAAACAGGCAATCGCCGCGGTGGACGAGATACAGGCACGTGGCAAGGATAAGCTCACAAACCACTGGTCACCTGAACGGCAGCTTTTCATTGATCTTTTGTTCGGAGAACGCTACATCGCCGAAAAAGCCGCCGTCATCGCGCCTATCCGGCAATTTACCGATTTGCTCGATACACGAACGCAAGCGGAAGTAAAGGATGGCCTTGCTCGCCTGCATCGCCACATTCTGGTAGTAATGACGCTCATCGTTATCGCGATGCTTGCCGTCGCTGCTACGATTTTCTATGCTCGCCGCGCAGTTCTGCTTCCATTGGCCCAACTCCGTAGCGAGGTAATGAATATTGCACAAGGCGATTACGCTGCCCGCTGCCATATTGAAACGCATAACGAACTGGCTGAGCTCGGCGGTGCGTTCAACTCCATGGCTTTGGCAATCGAGCAGGATATCGGCAAGCGAGAGGAAACCGAGGAATCCATGCGACAGGCTATCGCGATATTTGAGAATAGCAGCGAGGCAATGATAGTGACCGATGCCGAAAATATCATCATCACCGTAAACCCGGCCTTTACCAGGGTGACAGGCTATACGTCGGACGAAATCGTGGGGCAGAGTTCCGACATTCTGAATGCCGGTCTTCAAGGAGAGTCTTCCCTTTTAGCAATGAAAACCTCCCTCGTGGCCAACGGCTATTGGGAGGGAGAAATGGAAGGCTGGCGCAAGAACAAGGATGTCTACACCGAGTGGCGCACGATGAATGCCATCTACAATGACGACGGTTCGGTCCACCGATGGGTAACCTTGTTCTCGGACATCACCGCGAAGAAGAAATCGGAAGAACTGATCTGGCAGCAAGCCAACTTCGATTCCCTGACGAGTCTGCCCAACCGCCATATGTTCCATAATCAGCTGAAGCAGGAAATCAAGAAAGCGGATCGCTTTGGATCATCGATAGCTTTGATTCTTCTGGATCTGGACAATTTCAAAGCGGTCAATGACGTCTACGGACATAACGTTGGCGATCTTTTGCTCAAGGAAGCGGCGTGGCGTCTGAGCAGTTGCGTTCGCGGCGTCGATCAGGTAGCGCGACTTGGGGGGGATGAATTCACCGTGATCCTGGGGTCGCTAAAAAGCCTCATCAGTATCAATCGTGTCATCCGGGACATCCTGCACAGGATGTCCGAACCATTCAAATTAGGGGATGAGATAGCCTATGTGTCAGCCAGTATCGGCGTGACGTTTTACCCGCATGACGGCGCCGGCGCGGAATCCCTGGTGAGGAATGCCGATCAAGCCATGTATGCGGCCAAGAATAAGGGCCGGAACTGCTTTAGCTACTTCACCCATACACTGCAGGAAGCTGCACAGATCCGCATGCGCCTAGCCGGCGACTTGCGTAGCGCGCTGGCTGGCAACCAGCTTCAACTGCACTATCAGCCCATCGTGGAATTCGAAACCGGGCGAGTCCATAAGGCTGAAGCATTGTTGCGCTGGCGCCACCCAAAGCTCGGCCTCGTAAGCCCCGTCGATTTTATTTCCATCGCGGAAGAAACCGGAATGATCATCGATATCGGCGACTGGGTATTTCGGATGGCAGCGCAGCAAGCCAAGGTTTGGCGTGCATCGCACTCTGCTCCATTTCAGATCAGCATCAATACTTCTCCCGTGCAGTTTCGCAAGAATGTCGATCTCCACAAGCCATGGCTTGATTTTTTACAGGAACTGGAGTTGCCCGGGCAAAGTATCGCAATCGAGATTACTGAAGGTTTGCTGATGGACGTCAGCCCCGACGTTACCTCGAAGTTGCGCAGCTTCAGGGAGGCTGGCATCGAGGTTTCCATGGATGATTTTGGAACCGGTTATTCCTCCTTGAGTTATCTCAAGAAATTCGACATCGATCACCTGAAGATAGACCAGTCCTTTGTACAAAGCCTGGCTCCGGATTCCGACGATCTGGCACTATGCGAGGCCATCATTGTGATGGCACATAAGCTGGGGATAAAAGTGATCGCTGAAGGCATAGAGACGTCAGAACAGCGCGATCTTCTGACTCTCGCCGGGTGCGATTACGGGCAGGGCAATCTGTTTTCCGAACCGTTGCCGGCAGATAGATTCGAGAAATTTATGAATGAAGCCCAAAGTGAGGCAAATCGATCCGTGTCGATGTAACCGGCACAACAGGATTGCCAGGTAACATCCTGGCTATTGGTATCAGGATGGGTCTATGCCGCTCATAATCTGAATTTCGAAGTGCTGGCGATAGCGCGACCCATGAAGATAAGCGCGCGGTTTGCCGGTAAGAATCGCTACCGACGGCCTCGCCCAAATGGATACTCGCCTAGAATGGGCATGGCGTTGATCGGAATCACATTCCTGAACAGCATAATTTTCGCGCCCGCGAAAGATTCAAGATGGACTTGCCCGCTGTTATAGATCACGCCAGCTGCTACGTCGTGCGCCCTGGCTTGTCATGGTCAGCGGCATATTTCCTCGATCTTGGTCCTGTTCCTCGCCCAGGCATAGCTCTTGCGTGAGTTTCTTTGCATCTTCCTCCAATACTGCCGGCCGCGCCTCTCTGGGCAACCGGTTGAAGTTGTCAATGGTGATGCGCAACGATTCGGGCAAGGCTTGCCAGTGAGTACCGGCATCGCCGTAGCCATAAGCTCTCATCTCGCGCTTGAGCGCATGCGTTGTGAACGCTACCAGGGCATCGTCCAACTCTTGTGTTTGCCACCGCGCGGCCGTTTCCCTCTCGGCCTTCTGCCGTTTGAGATGCTCCAGTTCGGCCATATACTCACGCACCGGTGCCTGTTCCAGCTGTATACGAGCCTCAATCTCGTTTCCCCTGTTCGCGGCATGCTCCGCGGCGTCATGAACACGCGAGGCCAGCTTTAGTACTTCTGTCTCGGCTCCGGCCCTGATCTCTTCGAGTCCGGCAAGAAATCTGGACGGCATCAGTCCGAGATCATGAATCAAGGCCCGAAACGGATGAGCATATCGCCAATTGTCTATCTGATGGCTTGCCTTCGCTTCATCCATCCTGGCCTGCCGCAACTGCTCCGCCAACGAATCACAGGCCTGACGGGCCGCTAGCATCTCGTGGTCGCGCTCCACCAGATCGCATACATCCGGCGGCCGCAGTTCTGCTATCACGGCTTGTAGCTCCGTGCTTGTCATATGATCTGTCCTCTCCCGCATCTCCGATAGCGGGAGTCGCCATTCGGCCCCAAGACCGGTGATCCCGGCATGGACGCCGGGGCCGACCTGGCGTACCAGGTCGGCTGCCTGCACCTGAGCCGTTTGTGTCTGCCTGAATTTGGTCATGTTTCCCGTCCTTCCTTCCGCCAATGGCTCGGCAGTTGCTCGTTACAGCTGCGCATGTCGATGCGCACCGCATCGCTATCGAGACCTTCCATAGTCAGTGCGGGGTGTATAGACAGCGGGGCAAATGTAATAACCATGCTCATCCGCGGTATGGATCTGCCAGATCTTGTACCCGCGCGAAATCTACCCGATGGCCTTCACTGAGCAGTCCATTCGCCCACTCGTCTATTCGGCCTACAATTTTAAAAATGGAGCTTGATACTGGCCTGATAAAATTCCTTGGACACTTCGCCTTTGAGATCGGCGCCTGCCGCGAAGCGCAGGGCAATGCTCATGGGCAGTGCAAACTCGATATAGGGGCCTATCCAGTTGTAAACCGTCCCGGTATTTCCCTCGATTCGGTCTTTATGAAATCGCAGGTGTTCCCAATGAACGCCAATGGAACTGACCGGTACGTTTTTAAAATTGAACAGCGCGGGCTTGATGCCGACGTTGATCCAGTTATGGATAAAGTCCCTCGCCCGCTCATCGCGAATGGCCAGATAGTAGGCAAGATACATCTGCCCAGTTACAAAATCGTCATCATAGGTAAGCGTCATGCTGGGCACCACACCTTCCGCAGCCCGGATACCCCTGCCGACGACCCGACTGGAGAGCAGGGCGCCATTCAGCATGCCGATCTGGGGATTGATGGTTAATGCGTCATTGAGAAAGCGAAAATTCAAACCCATGCCAACTTCAGTCCAGAGTCCATTGCCACCGGCATCAACCTGGGTACCCTGGGGACCGGAAATCACCCGGCTGCGGCCGAAATTGGGGCTGGTCCAGAGCCAGCTATAAAAGGTAAAGTCGATATTGTCCGTAACTGCATAACCCGCATCGAGTATGGTCTGGAAACCAAAAAATGCATCCTGTTTCAAGGTCACGCCACCGTGAAATTTTTTCTTGCCAAAGTGGTGACCGTCGCGTTCGGTATCATGCCAGCCCTTATCCTCCGCAATTCCTTCCAGGTCTGCAACCGGGACCTTCAAGGTTTCTGGTTTTTTCTCAGGCTTGTGATTTACTCGCGTAAGCGCGGCGGGGGAGCCCTGCTTCAAGATTGCGTCATCACGGGAATTTCCCTTATCTAAGCCCTGACTTCCGATTTCGGTACCATGGCCGCCCTTAGCCTCCAGGCGTCCTTCCAGCTCCATAATCCTGGCCTCCAGGGTTTCCAGCCTCTTCCTTAGTTCGCTGTCTGTTTGCGCAAATACAGCGGATGACATACAGGCGGTTGCAAGAAACAGAAAAAGACCAAAACATTTTTTCATACCAGTTATTGCACTTCCATTACTCCTACCTGATCCCAATTTTGGTGACATTTCTATTCACTTTCTTTTTGTGTGTTGGAGATATTCACTTCAGATTTCATCACGTTTGTGAAATTTATGTGATTAATATGTGAAGTGGATGTGAATTATATGTGAGGTTTATGTGAAGATTAAACGAATATTTTATTTTTTTTCGGTGAAATTGAATTTGCCGAGAACGCATTGAGATCAACCGGGATGCAATGGCATCAATGCATTACCACGCCGAGCATTGCGATCGGTCGGATAACTGACGAGAAGCCGCCAAGGGTTAACTGGATGGGCTATGAATGCGATATGAGCGCGTTTCCGCTGCGGTAAATACGGTTTCAGGCCGTGAGAACGCCTGCGGCGGCGATAACATGCGTGGCCCGCGAGCTTGATCTGAGCATGATCGGCTGATGGAAACCCATCGCTTGCAGTTACGTGTCGATTGTCGGCAAAGACCTCATCGTTGAAGTCGTGGCAGAGGTGGTTTCCCCGAAGATCGGTACGCTGACGAAGCTCAAGAAACCGGATTGGCCAGTTTTGCGGGCGCGAAATCAGCCGGGTTGCGTTGGTTACCGGAAAACCTCAAGTTTGCGGCACAGTCGAAGTAACGTGGTCGCTCCTGAAATACCTACTCGACCCATAGAGGTATCAGCGATCAGGGGTATATAACGGGAACCGTCAACGTGTCGACGTTCGCCTCAAGATGGAATGATTTAAACTTTGGTAGCCCGCAGATCCAGCGGGCATGCGAAAGCGGCTTGTGCTGTGTCATAAGTCTTATTCGCTATTTTGGCCCGGGAGATTTCCGCATTGCCGCCTATGACCAAACCGGTATAATTAATTTGAATTTTCAATCAGGAGATTCTCCCCTTCACATGGCCCGGTAATCGGCTCTTATCCGCTGGAAGGGAATAGGGGGTCGCGCGCTGGATAAGGCAATATGCCTTCATTCTGACATCAGCAATCGATCTCGAAGCCATCTGGCATCAGCGTAGATGCAAAAATCGTTTTTCAACCGATCCGTTATTTATTCCCGGGCATAGCCAAGTCAATCGGCGGTCTTCCGATTTACCGGCGTAAGGGCGGGTTTTTTGTTAAAATACGCTTTAATTTCTTAATTTAGTGGAGTATTTAATGGCTGTCGAGAGAACTTTGTCCATCATCAAGCCTGATGCGGTTGCTAAAAACGTGATTGGCGAAATCTATTCCCGCTTTGAAAGCAAGGGATTGAAAATAATCGCGGCGCGCATGCTGCACCTGTCGCAGGCCGATGCGGAAGGTTTTTACGCAGTGCATCGCAGCCGCCCATTTTTCAGCGATCTGGTGAAGTTCATGATTTCCGGGCCGGTGATGGTGCAGGTGCTCGAGGGCGAAGGTGCGATCGGCAAGAACCGGGAACTGATGGGCGCAACGGATCCGAAAAAAGCCGAGAGTGGTACTATCCGTGCGGATTTCGCCGATAGTATCGATGCCAATGCCGTGCATGGTTCCGACGCACCGGAAACTGCGGCAAACGAGATTTCCTATTTTTTTCCGCAACTCAACATTTATTCTCGCTAGGAAAACTACAGCTCGGCTATGAGCGTCAATCTTCTCGATTTCGATGCGAAAGGGCTCGCCGGCTTTTTTACGGAAATTGGCGAGAAGCCGTTTCGCGCCAGGCAGTTGCTGCGCTGGATACACCGATGTGGCCAGGCGGATTTTGGTGGCATGAGCGACCTGGCGAAAGAATTGCGCAATAAGCTTGCTGCAACCGCCGTGATTGAACCCCCACACGTTATCAGCGATCATGCCGCTGCCGACGGCACCCGCAAATGGCTGTTGTCAGTGGGTGCGGATAATGGAATCGAGACAGTTTACATACCTGAAGCCAACCGTGGGACGCTGTGCATTTCCAGTCAGGTTGGTTGCGCGCTGGCGTGTACCTTTTGCTCTACCGGCAGGCAGGGATTCAACCGGAATTTGTCGGTAGCGGAAATTATCGGCCAGTTGTGGTGGGCAAATAAAGCGCTGGCAGGAGCGTTCGGCGGCGAGTCGGTCCGGGATCGGGCTGTGACGAATGTAGTAATGATGGGGATGGGCGAGCCCCTGGCTAATTTTGAAAATGTCGTGACTGCGCTCGACCTGATGCTGGACGATAACGCCTATGGGCTCTCGCGGCGGCGCGTAACCGTAAGTACGTCGGGCTTGATACCCGCCATGGACCGGTTGCGGGAGCGTTGCCCGGTGGCGCTGGCGGTATCTTTGCATGCGCCCAACGATGCGCTGCGCGACCAATTGGTGCCAATCAATAAAAAGTACCCTATCAAGGAATTGCTGGCGGCATGCGAGCGCTACCTCCAATCCGCACCCAGAGATTTCGTTACTTTTGAATACGTCATGCTGGATGGGATTAACGATAGTGTGGCTCATGCACGTGAATTGGTTCAGCTGGTACGGCATACGCCTTGCAAGTTCAACCTGATTCCGTTCAATCCGTTTCCGAATTCCGGTTACAAGCGCTCATTGCCGGGAGCGGTGTCTTCATTTCGGGATGTGTTGATGCAGGCCGGGTTGGTAACCACGGTACGCAAGACGCGCGGCGACGATATTGCCGCTGCGTGCGGTCAGTTGGCAGGAAAAGTCCATGATAAAACCCGACGGGGGAGCCGCGGATCGATGGAAGTGGCAAGATGACGCAGACTCGACGGATTTCTACAGGCATCATTCGTATACAGTTATAGAGCTGATTTCCGAATAAGAGGCAAGGTTGGCACAATGACGGATTCGAGTAATGGACGCGCCTGATAACGGAGATATCACCCCTGGGGCGGACGAAAAGCCAGCCCGGACTGAAACGGGCGTGGGTGGATTGTTGCGAGCGGAACGAGTGGCGCGTGGCTTGAGCATCGAGGATGTGGCGCGGCAATTGCGTTTGGCGGTGCGACAGGTTACGGCGCTCGAGGAGGATGACTACGATAAGCTGGCGGGTGGAACATTTGCGCGCGGATTCGTACGCAATTACGCCAAGCTGTTGCAGATGGATGCCGCACCGTTATTGCAACAATTGGATCAGTCGCTTCCGCCGTCTGCCCCTCAAACCATTACCTATCAAATCGAAGGTGTTCCGTTTCCTTCGAAGCAGAAATCCGGAAGTCGCAACCTGATTATCGCGGGTGTGATCATTCTGGCGTTGCTGCTGCTGATATATGAAATTTATCGTGGTAACGAGGCTAATATTGCTAATATCGGCAAGCAGCCCAGCGTGAGCAGTGAAACCGGAACTGGAGCTGAGGAAGCAACCGAGCCGTCGCAACTTCAACCCCCTGATGTAACGCCAGGCGGCGAGGGTGGTGTTGTCTCGCCTGCCGAGGAAGCCGCAGCAGGCGAGAAAGAAAGTGCTGCGCAGCTTCCTGTTCCCGCCCCTGCGCTCGTTTTGTCTCCGCCACCGGCGCGGCAAGCAGTTCCGGCGGCCACCGTGCCTGAACCGGCGAATGCGGTTTCCGCAGGGTCGGCGAGTCAATCGGTGAATACGGCCGTTGCCTCTCCAGCCGCGATTGGTGGAGCGAACGGTATTCGCTTGATATTTGCGGGAGAATCATGGACCGAAGTCAAAGATGGCAGAGGCAGATTGCTCCTTTCACGGATCAACCCCCGGGGCACCGAGCATGTTCTGCAAGGTACGCCGCCATTCTTCCTGACGATCGGGAACGCGGCTGAGGTCAAGCTGGTCTACAATAACAAGCCGGTTGATCTGGCGCCTTATACCAATGCCTATGGTGGAACGGCGCGGTTGTCACTCGAATAGAATTTCAACATTTATAAGATTCTCATACTTATCATGACTATGTCTCAAAATACTTTTCCCCCACGTCGAAACAGCGTGGGTGTATACGTGGATAAGATCAGGATTGGCGGTGGTGCACCGGTGGTGGTGCAATCCATGACCAACACCGATACCGAAAATGAAGTTGCCACCGCGGTACAGGTGGCGCAACTCGCGCGCGCAGGATCCGAGTTGGTGCGTATTACCGTCAATACCCCGGCCGCCGCGAAAGCGGTGCCGGCTATCCGGGCGCGCCTCGATGACATGGATTGTCACGTGCCGCTGATAGGCGACTTCCATTTCAACGGTCACAAGCTGGTAACCGACTACCCCGGTTGTGCGAAGGCGCTGGCAAAGTACCGTATCAATCCCGGTAATGTCGGGCATGGAAAGAAGCGCGACGAGCAATTCTCCATTCTGATAGAAACAGCCTGTAAATATGACAAGCCGGTGCGTATCGGCGTCAACTGGGGTAGCCTTGACCCGGAGTTGCTGGTGCGCATGATGGATGAGAACGCGCGTTCTCCTGATCCGAAGGACGCGTCGCTCGTGATGCATGAGGCGTTGATCACCTCTGCGCTGGAAAGCGCGGCCAGGGCGGAAGAGATTGGCTTGGGGCGCGACAGGATTATATTGTCCTGCAAGATGAGTGGTGTGCGTGACCTGATCACCGTTTACCATGACCTCGCAGCGCGATGCGACTATGCCCTGCATCTGGGGTTGACGGAAGCAGGCATGGGTTCCAAAGGAATCGTTGCTTCCACCGCCGCGCTATCCGTGCTGCTTCTGCAAGGCATAGGCGACACCATACGCATATCGCTTACACCTGAGCCTGGCGGTGACCGCTCACGTGAAGTCATCGTTGCCCAGGAAATCCTGCAGACCACGGGGCTACGCGCATTTGTGCCTCTGGTCGCGGCATGCCCCGGCTGCGGCCGCACCACCAGCACCTATTTCCAGGAACTGGCTGAAAGTATCCAGGGCTATGTGCGCAGCCAGATGCTGGTATGGCGCGAAGAATACGATGGTGTGGAAAACATGACGCTGGCGGTGATGGGATGTGTGGTCAACGGCCCCGGCGAGAGCAAGCATGCCAACATCGGCATCAGCCTGCCCGGATCGGGAGAAAGGCCGGTTGCGCCGGTTTACGTGGATGGGCAGAAGTCGGTGACCTTGAAAGGCGATAATATCGCGGGAGAGTTTCGCCAGATCGTCGATGAATACGTGCAGATGAAATATCCGAAGAAAACGGTCGATGTCCAGTAGAACGCTGCAAGCCATCCGCGGGATGAATGACATCCTGCCCGATCAGATATACCTGTGGGAATTTTTCGAGCAAGTCGTGCATGACTGTATGGCGGCTTTTGGTTACCGGAACATCCGCATGCCAATTGTCGAGCAGACCGACTTGTTCGTGAGGTCGATTGGTGCGGTAACGGACATCGTCGAGAAAGAGATGTATTCTTTTTCCGATCAGCTGAACGGCGACAGCCTGACGCTGCGTCCCGAGGGCACCGCTTCCTGTGTGCGTGCAGTGCTGGAACATAACCTGCTCTATGCGGGTTCGCAACGACTGTATTATTCGGGCGCGATGTTTCGCCATGAGCGTCCTCAAAAAGGCCGTTACCGCCAATTCCATCAGGTAGGCGCCGAAGCACTGGGTTACGCCGGTCCGGATATCGATGCCGAACTCATAATCATGTGTGCGGAATTATGGAAAAGATTGGGTATTTCCAATTTGCGCCTGGAAATCGGTACGCTTGGAAGCGCCGCGTCCCGCACCGTGCATAGATCTCGATTGATCGGATACCTGGAGCGGCATCTGGGCAAGCTCGATGACGATGCTCGCAGGCGGTTGCACAGCAATCCGTTACGAATACTCGACAGCAAGAATGCTGAAATGAGAGAGGTTATCGACGGCGCGCCGCGATTACTGGATGACCTGGATGAGGATTCGCTGGCGCATTTCGAGGGGTTGCAGCGACTGCTGCGCGATCAAGGTGTCGATTTCGAGATCAATCCGAGGCTGGTGAGGGGCCTGGATTATTACAACCGTACCGTGTTCGAATGGATAACCGGCAAGCTTGGTGCACAAGGCGCAGTATGTGCCGGCGGACGTTATGACGGATTGGTGGAACAGATCGGCGGAAGGGCTGCTTCGGCGGCACCGGCGTGCGGTTTTGCACTGGGGTTGGAGCGCGTGCTGGCGTTGATATCGATGGAAAGTGCGGGCGACATACCGCATTCCGTACCGGATGCTTACGTGATACATCGTGGCGAAATTGCGGATGGATTTGCCTGGAAAACCGTCAGGTACTTACGGGACAGAGGGCTCAAGGCAATTTTGCATTGTGGAGATGGCAGCTTCAAAGTCCAGATGAGAAAAGCGGATGCCAGCGGGGCGCGTTTTGCCATCATCATTGGTGACGATGAAGCGCAAGCCGGCGAAATAAGCATCAAGCCGTTGCGTGAAGCGGCTGAGCAGGTAAGGGTCGGGCTCGCGGAAGCGGCGGACCTGCTCGAAGCGAGCTGATGGGAAAGCAGGAATCAAGAAAGAAAATTATTAATTCGGGAAGCTAAATGGCAACATATGATCCGGAAGAGCAAGAGAACATAGAGGACCTGAAGACGTGGTGGCGCGTATATGGCACGCAGGTAATCGTGGTCATGGCCGTTTTTATCGCGAGCATAGCGGGCGTGCAGGCGTGGAATTACTACCAGAGGCAACAGACTGACCAGGCGGTGGAATTGTACGATTCGCTGCTGCAGGTTCAGGGGAGCGGGGATGCCAAAAAAATCAGCGATGCGGCTGGTTTGGTGATGACGGGGTTTGCCAGCAGCGGCTATGCCTCGCGTGCAGCGCTGATCTCTGCGCAGGCCAGCCTGGACGCCGGCGATTTGCAAAATGCAAAAAGCCGTCTGCAGTGGGTGCTGGATAATTCGAAGGAAGAAGAATTGAAAGACCTGGTGCGGCTACGGTTGGCAAGCATTCTGCTGGATGAGAAAAAATACGATGACGGCCTGCGTTTGCTGGAGGTCGGGCACGGCGAATCTTTTGATGGACTCTATGCCGATCTTAAAGGCGATCTGCTCGCCAACGCAGGCAAAGTTGCCGAAGCACGTGCCGCTTATCAAATAGCGATCGACAAGATGGGCAGGCAAGGCACATATCACAATATCGTTCAAATGAAACTGGACGCTTTGTGAAATCTGCAGGTAATTTGAGCTTTCAATAAAATCAGAACAAATCATCGAAGATGAGGCGTCGATGGCACATTCTGACCCCTCAAGGAAATGATGGCCGGGCCACCCGTCGACGCGCAATCATTTTTTATTGCAAATCTCAAAAATGTCCTTAAGCAAATTGATACCCATGGTGGCGCTCCCCGGAAGACTCATTCAGAGGCGCGCCAGGATAGCTGGCGCCGTACGGCAGTGCTTTCTGCTGCTGACGTCGTCATTCGTGCTTTCCGGATGCGCTGGCATGATAGATATGGGGCGTGACCTGGCAAGCAGCCTGGCGGATATCGATATTTCCGGCTTCACTGAATTGTTCGTTGGCAAGGCGCCTCAGATGAGTCCGGAGCAGATTGCTCAATTGGAGGTCATTCCGCCCGCTCGCACGTTATGGAAGGCTGGCGTCGAAGAAGGCCAGGCGGCGGTATTTCTGCCGGCATTCGAAAACGGTACGTTATATGTAGCCAGCACGAATGGTCTTCTCGTGCGTTTTAACGCGACGACGGGCAAAGCGTCGGGCGTTATCGATACGAAACACAAATTGTCGGGCGGCGTTGGCACGGGTGAAGGCCTGTTGCTGGTTGGAACCTTCAAGGGCGAAGTTCTGGCGTTCGATGAGAAAAGCGGTAATCGGTTATGGAAGGCGCAGGTATCCACCGAGGTGCTAAGTCCACCGCATGCGGCAAACGGTATGGTAGTGATTCGTACGGGAGACGGCAGAATCTTCAGCCTGGAGGCGAGCAGCGGCAAGCGCAAGTGGATTTACCAGGGCGCCACCCCATCGTTGACCGTGCGAAGTTTTGCGGGCGTTCTGATCGCGCATGACACCGTCTATGCCGGTTTCCCGGGAGGTAAGCTTGTGGCGATAAATTCATCCACCGGCAGTGTAAACTGGGAAGCCGCTGTAGCACGACCAAAAGGCGCGTCCGAGCTGGAGCGGATCGCCGATGTCACCAGTTTGCCGGTAACGGATGAGAAGCAGGTATGCGCTGTCGCCTATCAGGGACGTGTTGCTTGCTTCGAAATTACGACCGGCAATCAGATTTGGGCGCAGGATGTATCAAGCAACGCCGGCCTCGCCATGGATAACCATTACCTTTACGTAAGCGAGAATAGAGGTGCGCTGGTGGCTTACGATAAAACGGACGGCACCCGCATCTGGACGCAGAGTCTGCTGGATGGAATCCGATTGTCTCAGCCGCTCGTTCGCGAGGCTCGCATCGTAGTGGGAGATTCGTTAGGATATGTGAATCTCATCAGGAACGACAACGGCGCCATCGTTGCGCGATCCCTCACTGACGAGGGCGCCATCGTTACCCGTCCGGTGCCGCTACCTGATGGTTTTGCGGTACAAACCCTGAAGGGCGGAATTTATGCATTCGGCACGGAATCGATGGCGGCGCCGCCCCTGTTGCCCGGCCAGTCATCTTCGATACTGCGATCACCGCAAAGCCAGTTTCTCTGCGCAATGCTTCCATTCTGTACGCCGTAGTCAGTGAATTACTATCAACGAGCAGGAGTAGAAATCCGGAAAAAACCCTTTTTACAGAAGAAATGTAAAAGGGAGAAGGAATCGGCTTTTTTCGGAAAATCATTATCATGAAACCTACTCTTGTGCTGGTCGGCCGCCCCAATGTCGGGAAATCAACGCTCTTCAACCGCTTGACTCGTAGTCGCGACGCGATTGTGGCGGATATTCCAGGATTGACACGAGATCGCCACTACGGCCATGGCAGACTGGGGGATAAGCCTTATCTCGTTGTCGATACCGGTGGTTTCGAGCCAATGGCGACGGAGGGCATCCTGCATGAAATGGCCAAGCAGACACGACAGGCGATCGATGAGGCTGACATTGTTCTGTTCATCGTCGACGGCAGGCTGGGCCTGGCGCCGCAAGATAGAATCATTGCGGAGCAGCTGCGCAAAACGGGACGCAAAGTCATACTGGTGGTAAATAAAACCGAAGGCATGGCGTCTTCTGTCGTTACCGCCGAGTTTCACGAACTGGGTGTGGGCGATCCATGCGCCATTTCCGCCATCCACGGCGACAATGTCAATGATCTGGTTGAACTGGCCCTGCTGCATTTTCCCCCGCCGCAAGCGGACGAAACAAAAGACAAGCATCCGAAAATCGCCATTGTCGGGCGCCCCAACGTCGGGAAGTCAACGCTGGTGAATACCATGCTGGGGGAGGAGCGGGTCATCGCCTTCGATCAGCCGGGTACGACGCGTAACAGCATCTATATCGATTTCGACCGTAACGGCCGCGCGTATACGCTGATCGACACCGCCGGTTTGCGCCGTCGCGGCAAAGTACTCGAGGCGGTGGAGAAGTTTTCGGTAGTGAAAACCCTGCAAGCGGTAGAAGATGCCAACGTGGTCGTTCTGGTCCTCGACGCGAGCAGCGAAATTTCGGACCAGGATGCACACATCGCCGGGTTTATTCTGGAAGCGGGCCGCGCGCTGGTGCTGGCAATTAACAAGTGGGATGGCCTGAGCGAGTATCAACGCGACACCATCAAGAGCGAAATCGCCCGAAAACTGCCTTTCCTGGTGAGTTTCGCGAAGTTCCACTACATCTCGGCATTACGTGGCACCGGTTTAAAAGGATTACTCCCATCCATTGACGCCGCCTATGCCGCCGCAATGGCGCAGCTATCCACCCCCAAACTCACCCGTGTCCTGATGGCGGCGGTAGAGAGGCAGCCACCGCCGCGTGCAGGCATGTCTCGTCCAAAACTGCGTTACGCACATCAAGGTGGTTCGAATCCGCCTTTGATCGTGATCCATGGCAGGTCTCTCGATCATGTGCCCCAAACCTATCAGCGTTATCTTGAAAATATGTTTCGCGAGACTTTCAAGCTCGAGGGTACGCCGTTACGGGTGGAATTCAAGACCGGACATAATCCCTACGCCGGGAAAAGCCCGACACCTCTCAGCGAGGCGGAAGCAAAGCAAGCGCATCGCCGCCGCAGATACGGCCGAAAGAAATATGGATAATTATCCTAAATCCGGTAGTTGGACGGGGTGAAGTGTACGGTTTTTGGGGTGCAGGGCAAGGCGCAACGACGCGGAATGGTCGTTCCATTCCAAGAAGTTGCAACGCAGCCATGTGCCGCAGAAACTGTGCAATTCTCCCCGTAGCGGCCTCACCCGAAAGGTGAGCGTCAATTAATATGAAATATTGTTATAATCATGACATTGATATATTAAATGAGCGGTCAACTACCGGATTTAGGATTATCGATTTCGCTCCAGGTTTCAGTAGAGCATGGGGAGTTTCCGAACAATGCCTCGTTCTCGTCGCATGCGCCAGGGCTCGCTGAGGCTGGGTCACCGATGTCTAATGCAATATCCTCGGTACGCTCAAGATGAATTCGGGAATCGGTGCGTCGAAACGAAGGCCGTCTTCAGCCACCATCTGATAACTCCCTTTCATCGATCCAACCGGCGTCGAAATGGCAGTACCGCTCGTATACTCGAAGCTGTCGCCGGGCTTCAGCAGCGGTTGCTCACCTACTACGCCGAGACCCCGCACCTCCTGCACACCGCCGCTTCCATCCGCGATAATCCAATGCCGGCTTATCAGCTGTGCCGGGACCGTGCCGGTATTGGATAGGACGATCGTATAGGCGAACACATACCGATCGAGCGCCTCGTCCGATTGCTCCGGAAGATAGGTTGTGTGGACCTTTACCATAATTTCGTATTTTGTGCCTTCAGCCATAACCGCATTGCACACTATTTTTCACCTGACGGCAAGGGTGACGCATTATAAAATTGTCCGGGCTGACCAAATTCGAGGAGAGTGGGGGGTTTAACGGCGGAAGCTGTTAGCGTCAAGCGGCCATTTACGGTTAAAATCCAGTTTTTTGTTTACAAGGAAGCCCTTCATGGCTAATTATCGCATCGCCCCAAGCATTCTTTCCGCAAACTTTGCCAAGTTGGGCGAGGAGATCACCGCTGTTATCGATTCCGGCGCGGATTTTATTCACTTCGATGTGATGGATAATCACTACGTGCCCAATCTTACTATTGGTCCATTGGTATGCAGCGCGATCCGTCCGCTGACGGACGCGGTTATCGATGTGCATCTGATGGTTGAGCCGGTGGATCGTATTATCCCTGACTTCGCCAAGGCAGGCGCCAATATCATTTCGTTTCATCCGGAAGCCTCCCGCCATATTGATCGTACTATCGGACTTATCAAGGAACAGGGTTGCAAGGCGGGCCTGGTATTCAACCCTGCCACACCATTGAATTATCTTGACCATGTACTCGAAAAACTGGATCTGGTACTGATAATGTCGGTCAATCCCGGTTTCGGCGGACAGCAATTCATTCCCGAAGCATTGGAAAAACTCAAGGCGGTGCGCAAGCGCATTGATGAGTCAGGGAAGAAAATCCTGCTTGAAATCGATGGTGGGGTAAAAGTGGACAACATCGCCGAAATTGCTCGCGCGGGTGCTGATACTTTCGTTGCCGGTTCCGCTATTTACGGCGCAGGCAGGGACAGCGATCCGCATCGCTATGATTCGATAGTAGCCGCTTTACGCGCAGAGCTGGCAAAGGCTTGACAACAGCTTTTAAGGCAGAAAACCCGCTGAATGCTGAAAATGATCCACGCCTCAGGCGCGTGCCGAGGCTGCATTCTGGCCCAGCATGGTTGACAATGAGGCAGCGGGTTATGCCAAGGCTGTGTGATCCTGCTCCAATCAGAGGGGACCCTCAGAATTCATGAGTTCCCAGCGTTTCCGTGCAATATGATCATATCGACTAATAGGAATAACACGCGTGAACAAAAGTTTTTCTCCGATTGCGGATGCCTCTGAAGTTGAAATAGAATTTCCCCTGCCAATCAAGGCCGTGATGATCGACCTGGACGGCACCCTTCTCGATACCGCGCGGGACTTGGCCACCGCTGCCAACATGATGCTGAGGGAACTGGGCAAAGCGGAGCTTCCGCTGGAAACCATCCAGTCCTACATCGGCAAAGGTGTAGAGAAATTAGTGAAACGTTCCCTTACCGGAAGTATTGACGGCGAACCTGACGCGGAATTGCTTGACAGAGCGATGCCGATATATGAGCGCGAATACGCGAGAGCGCTGTGCAATGATACACAGGCCTATCCGGGTGTATTGGAAGGGTTGAACGCCTTGCGCGAAAGCGGTTTTGGTCTGGCTTGCGTTACCAATAAAGCTGAAGTCTTCACCTTGCCGCTGCTTCGTGCGACCGGATTGTTCGGTTTTTTCGATATTGTCGTTTCAGGCGATAGCCTGCCCAAAAAAAAACCCGACCCCATGCCTCTGCTGCATGCCTGCAAGCACTTTGGAATTCAGCCACGTGAAATGCTGCTGATCGGGGACTCCTTGAACGATGCGCAAGCAGCGCGCGCGGCGGATTGCCACATCTTTTGCGTGCCATACGGTTACAACGAAGGGCGGGATGTGCGTGAACTCGATTGCGACGCAGTGGTTTCGTCGCTTTACGAGGCAACGAGGTTGATCCGGAAATTGTCATGATAGCCAAAAAAACTGAAATTGGAAGATGCGCAGGCACCACCTGGTGGACTTGGCGCCAGGCCTTTGCCCGCTGGCGTGCTTGATCCCGCTGTGCATTCTTTCTTTTTCTGTTTTTTTGGAGTAGATCATGACGGAAGCTGAATTCAACGATCTTGCAATACAGGGCTACAACCGCATTCCAATAGTGCTGGAAACCGTTGCCGATCTCGACACACCCCTGTCTGTTTATCTGAAGCTTGCCAATCGCCCGTATTCATATTTGCTGGAATCGGTGCAGGGTGGTGAACGTTTCGGGCGATATTCATTCATCGGCTTGCCCGCTTCCACCCGCATCGAGGCACGCGGCAACCACATCAGCCTTATCCATAGCGCAGGACTGCGAGAAATCGAGGTGGATGATCCGCTGTCGTTCGTCGAATCCTATCTGTCGGATTTCAAGGCGGCGCCATACGCCGCTTTGCCGCGCTTCTGCGGGGGGCTCGCGGGCTATTTCGCATATGACACGGTGCGATATATCGAGCGTAAGCTGGCCGGTGACGTTCACCCCGGTGTCCACCCCGATAGGCTCGATACGCCGGATATATTACTGCTGCTATCCGAAGAACTGGCGGTCGTGGATAACCTTTCCGGCAAGCTCTACCTTATCGTTTACGCTGACCCAGGCGTGGCCGGCACATACCTTGCCGCCAGGAAACGCCTGAAAGAACTGTTAGCGAATCTACGCAAGCCTGTGGAGATTCCGACGGAAGCGTCATATCCATCCGGTGAGGCTGTCTCGGAATTCAACGAAACGGATTTTATTGCGGCAGTGGAACGCGCCAAGCGTTATATTTTCGATGGCGACGTTATGCAGGTAGTGCTATCGCAGCGCACCAGCAAGCCTTATGGCGCTTCACCGCTGGCGCTTTACCGCGCGCTTCGCAGTCTCAATCCATCGCCATATATGTTTTATTATCATCTCGGCGGTTTTCACGTGGTAGGCGCCTCGCCCGAGATTCTGGTGAGGCTCGAAGGCGAAACCGTGACGGCGCGTCCCATCGCCGGTACCCGCCCACGCGGAAAAACCGTACAGGAAGATGCGGCGCTGGCAGCCGATCTGCTGGCCGACCCGAAAGAACGTGCGGAGCACGTGATGCTGATGGATCTGGGGCGTAACGATGTCGGGCGCGTTGCGCAGACCGGCACGGTAAAAGTCACCGAGAACATGCAGATCGAGCGCTATTCCCACGTCATGCATATCGTTTCCAATGTAGAGGGTAAGCTCAAGCCCGGCCTGAACGCAATGGATGTACTGCGTGCCACCTTCCCGGCGGGAACCGTAAGTGGCGCTCCCAAGGTGCGGGCGATGGAAATTATTGATGAGCTGGAAGTTTCGAAACGTGGAATTTACGCCGGCGCCGTCGGTTATCTGGGATTCAATGGTGATATGGATCTGGCTATTGCCATTCGCACCGGTGTCGTCAAGGATGGTACGTTGTATGTGCAGGCGGGTGCCGGTATCGTTGCCGATTCCATCCCGCGAAGTGAATGGATAGAGACGCAGAACAAAGCCAAGGCACTACTGCGCGCGGCGGAGATCGCGGAAGCGGGTCTGGATAGCAAGATTGAGTAGAATGATGTCATTCGTCGCGCCACAGCGGATGATACTTGGATACTGGATGCGCTGCTGACGGTCGGGCTTGTTCAACCTAAATCTGGCAGTTGGACGGGGTGGAGTGGGCGGTTTTTGGGGTGCAGAGCAAGGCGCAAGGACGCGGAATGCGACCGCGTAGGGCGGAGCAGTGCCTTCCGCAGGAAGGTGCGACCCCGAAGCGGGATGCGGGTGCCCCTTGCATGTAGAGCGCGATCGCGGCATCCCCTGCGCTGCCCGATCCCCGCTTCACGGGGCCCCTCTGGCGACGCTTCGGGGCGCCATTCCATCCCAAGGAGTTGCAACGCAGCGCTGTGCCGCAAAAACTGTTCAATCCGCCTCGTAGCGAGCTCACCAAGAAGGTGAAGCTCACGGAGTTACGAAAAATCCTTTTCGATTATAGTGTTAACCAGGAAAATAAGCGGTCAACCGCCGGATTTAGGTTCATATGTTTGTGGCAGAGCCATCGCAATCAGGGTAGCGATGCAAGCTAGCCGTGAATCAAACTGACCTCCTCGTATTCTCGCAGGAGATTAATCAGTCGCCGTCACCGCCTTTCATAAGCCCATTCCAGCAGCGCATCCATGGCGGGCTGGGCACTTCCCGACCTGGAATGATTGACTAGAAAAACCACGACCACGCGCCTTCCTGATTTTTCAAGTACGTAGCCGGCCATGGTTTTCACCCCTTCGAGCAGGCCGGTCTTGATATGGGCCTGGCCTGCCGTGGCGCTGCCGTTCAGCCGTTTCTTCATGGTGCCGTCCACCGCCGCGATCGGCAGGGAGGAGATGAACTCGGGCATTGCCGGGCTTTGAAATGCCGCGAGTAGAAGCTCTCCCAGGTGACGAGCACTGATGCGCTCGTTGCGGGATAATCCCGAGCCATTTTCCATGATCAGCTCAGGGAAATTCAACCGTTTGGACCCGAGCCATCGTTGAATCGCCGTGTTCGACTTCGCCAGTGTCGCACGCGGTTTATATTTACTGTCACCCGTACCGTTGGTTGCGCTGATACTCTCGCCGGTAGCGGTCGCTGTAGACACGCCTCCAGCCATATCAGCCGGGAGACCGGTAGTCAGCCCGAGTGCAAGATACAGTTGCCGTGCGGCGGTATTGTTGCTGAATTTATTGATGTCGCGAACAATGTCCGTAAGCGGAGGGGATTGATGAATTTCAAGTGGCGATATTCCTTCCGGCGCCGCGCCCGTTCTTACCTTGCCACGAAATACGCCGCCCTGTTCCTCCCATAAGTGCCGAAAGAGGCTGAAGATATAGTGTGCGTTATCGTGTACGCTGAGAAACAGGGTTTTTTCGCCGCAATCGCTGGAATAATTCCCGTTGAGCAGGACCGATACGCGACCGTTGTCCTTGACGGCGGTACGAATATCGGTACCGAGCGCGTCGCGCCATTCGCTGCATGGGCCACTGGTAAGCGTCAGGTTATTTTGAAGGTCCAGCGAGGCCGGCAGTGGATCGACAACAATCCGAACGGTTTTGCTTCCAGGCTGAGGAATCAGGCGCAGTGCCAGCGTCCGGTAGTTTACCAGCAGTGCTTCGGGGAGGACGTTGTAAGCGCGGTAAGGCTTGCCATCGAAGGCCGCAGGGTCGCCGTTGGGCAGATCGAAATGACTGCTATCCAGTACCAGGTCACCGGTAATTTCGCGTAATCCCGTCTGGCGCAGGCGTCGCGTGAGCAACCAGAAATTTTCGAGATTCAGCTTGGGATCCCCGTAACCCTTGATCACCAGGTCGCCGCGCAGCGTGCCATCCTCCACTATTCCGCTGGCGTACGACTCCGTGTTCCAGGTATAAGCCGGGCCCAGCAGCTCCAACCCGGCAAAAGTAGTGACAAGCTTCATCACCGATGCCGGATTCATCGCCGCGTTGCCATTAACGGCTAACAGCGGCTTGCTCGCGCCGATTTCGTGAACGTAAACACCAATTGCAGACTCGGGAATCCGTGCTTGCTTAAGCGCTCTGTCGACAGATGCGGGCAGATTGTGAGACGACGCGGACAACGGCACGGCGGCGGATATGAAACACAGGGCAGCAAGTACATGCTGATGCAGAATTTTCATTTATCTACGCATGTGCGCGCGATTTGCATGGTGTTTATTGCTTGCGTTGATTTTTACCATGAATCGAGTGCCCGCAAGGTTCCTGCTACCAGCAAATCCATTTCCTGTTCATCGATCGTATACGGCGGCATGAAGTAGACGGTATTTCCAAGCGGACGCAACGATAATTCCTGCTTGAGGGCCGCCTGAAAAAATTTTCCGGAAAAATCCGGGTCGGGCGTCTCAACGTCGAATGCCCAGATCATGCCGCAGTTACGGAAGTTTTTTACCCCTGGGTGGAACGCGATCGGTTGCGCCGCATGGTTGAGATAGCTGGCCTTGATGCGATTGGCTTCAATGACCTTATCCTGTTCGAAAATATCCAGCGTAGCCAGCGCGGCGCGGCAGGCAAGCGCATTACCCGCATGAGTATGGGAATGCAGAAAACCGAGCGCAGGCTTGTCGTGATAAAAAGCGTTAAAAATCCCATCAGTGGCCATCACCACCGACAGGGGCAGGTAACCCGCACTCAAGCCTTTTCCGAGACACAATAGATCGGGAACGATATCGGCCTGCTCGCAGGCAAACAGGGTTCCGGTCCTGCCAAAGCCAACCGCGATTTCATCGGCGATCATGTGTACGTTGTACTTATCGCATAGCGCTCGCGCCAGCTTCAGGTAATCGGGATGGTACATACCCATTCCCGCCGCCCCCTGTACGAGCGGTTCGACAATAAGTGCCGCGGTTTCGGTATGGTGTTGTGCGAGATAGGCTTCAAGTGCGGCGGCGGCGCGCAGTGCATAATCGCCATGGGATTCCCCCTCAGCCGCATAACGCCAGTCCGGAGTTGGGACGTGCGTACTTGGGCGCAATAGCGGAGCGTAGATATCCTTGAACAGCGCCACATCGGTGACTGACAACGCCCCCAGCGTCTCGCCGTGATAATCGTTCTGCAAGCTTACGAAGCGATTTTTTTCGGGATGGCCCATGTTGTGCCAGTAATGGAAGCTCATCTTCAGCGCGATTTCCACTGCGGATGCGCCATCGCTGCTGTAGAAGCAATGGCCGAGCTTCCCCGATACCAGTTTGCGCAGGCGCTCCGATAGTTCCACTACCGATTCATGCGTGAAACCCGCAAGCATGACATGTTCCAGCTTATCAAGCTGGTCACGGATGGCAGCATTGATGCGAGGGTTGGCATGACCGAACAGATTGACCCACCAGGAACCGATAGCGTCGAGGTAGCGCTTGCCCTCACTGTCATAAAGCCACACGCCTTGACCTCGGACGATTGGGATGAGCGGCATCGATTCATGCTGTTTCATCTGGGTGCACGGGTGCCACACTGTCTTTAAACTGCGTTCCTGCAAGTATTTATTGTTCATCTACTTGAAATTCACCCTCATAGACCATATTATTAGCACTCGTTAGCAGTGAGTGCTAACAGATTTGTGATAAATCCAAGGATCAGGCCGTCAATACGGCTTTTCCCAGATTTCGTCGTTTTGATTTTTTAAAACAGGAGAAAGAAAACATGCAGATTCGTCCATTACACGACCGCGTTATTGTCAAGCGGCTGGAAGAAGAACGCAAGACCGCATCCGGTATTGTCATTCCGGACAGTGCCGCGGAGAAGCCCGATCAAGGCGAAATTGTCGCGGTCGGCAAAGGCAAGGTCGGCGATGATGGCACCATCCGTGCGTTGGAAGTGAAAGTCGGCGATAAAGTGCTGTTTGGCAAATATTCCGGACAAACGGTAAAAGTATCCGGAGACGAACTTCTCGTGATGCGCGAAGAAGACATCATGGGCGTTATCGAAGGTTAATTTTTACCTTACACAACATTTTCTGGAATTAGGAGAAAAAGATTATGGCAGCAAAAGACGTAAAATTCGGCGATTCAGCCCGCCAAAAAATGGTTAACGGGGTCAACATACTGGCCGACGCAGTCAAGGTTACTCTTGGGCCCAAAGGCCGCAACGTAGTATTGGAGCGTTCCTACGGTTCGCCCACCATCACCAAGGACGGTGTTTCAGTAGCCAAGGAAATCGAACTGAAGGACAAGTTCGAGAATATGGGCGCGCAAATGGTGAAGGAAGTCGCCAGCAAGACCTCGGATGTGGCCGGTGACGGCACCACGACTGCTACCGTACTGGCGCAATCCATCGTAAAAGAAGGCATGAAGTATGTTGCCGCCGGGATGAACCCGATGGATCTCAAGCGGGGCATCGACAAAGCTGTTACCGCCACGGTTGAAGAACTCAAGAAGTTTTCCAAGCCCTGTACCACCGGAAAGGAAATCGCGCAGGTAGGCAGCATTTCCGCCAACTCGGATCCCGAGATCGGCAAGATCATTGCCGACGCAATGGAGAAAGTAGGTAAGGAAGGCGTAATCACGGTCGAAGACGGATCCGGGTTGCAAAACGAGTTGGAAGTGGTCGAGGGTATGCAGTTCGATCGCGGCTATCTTTCACCCTATTTCGTCAATAATCCCGACAGGCAGATCGCATTGCTGGATAACCCTTTTATCCTGCTGCACGATAAAAAAATATCCAACATCCGTGAATTGCTGCCGGTACTGGAACTGGTAGCCAAGGCCGGCAAGCCACTCCTGATAATTGCTGAAGATGTGGATGGTGAGGCGCTCGCGACGCTGGTGGTGAACAATATCCGCGGTATCCTCAAAACCTGTGCAGTCAAAGCGCCAGGGTTTGGCGATCGCCGTAAAGCCATGCTCGAGGATCTCGCCATTCTCACAGGCGGTACCGTCATTGCCGAGGAAGTTGGTCTGTCTCTGGAAAAGGCAACGCTGCAGGAACTCGGTCAAGCCAAGCGCATTGAAATCGGCAAGGAAGAAACCACCGTCATCGATGGTGCGGGCGATACCAAGAACATCGAATCCCGCGTCAAGCAGGTCCGCAACCAGATTGAAGAAGCGACCAGTGATTACGACAAGGAGAAATTGCAGGAGCGCGTGGCAAAACTGGCAGGCGGCGTAGCGCTGATCAAAGTCGGCGCAGCTACGGAAGTTGAAATGAAAGAGAAGAAAGCGCGTGTTGAAGATGCGCTTCACGCAACCCGGGCGGCGGTGGAAGAAGGTATCGTTCCCGGCGGTGGCGTTGCCTTGTTGCGTGCCCGTGCTGCAGTGGCCAGCATCAAAGGCGACAATGCCGATCAGGACGCGGGTATCAAGATCGTTCTGCGTGCGCTGGAAGAACCGCTGCGCCAGATTGTGGCCAACTGCGGCGATGAGCCCTCGGTGGTGATCAACAAGGTACTGGAAGGCAAAGGCAATTTTGGCTACAACGCCGCCACCAGCGAGTATGGCGACATGGTGGAAATGGGCGTGCTGGATCCTACCAAGGTCACGCGCTACGCCCTGCAGCACGCTGCTTCGGTGGCGAGCCTGATGCTGACCACCGACGCTCTGGTGGCAGAACTGCCTAAGGACGAATCCGGTGGCGGGGGCGGTATGGGCGGTGGCATGGGTGGTATGGGCGGCATGGGCGGCATGGATATGTAGGGTTTGCCGCTGCCGTAGTAAAACGCAGCAAAATAAAAAACCCCGCCCCGGTGGGGTTTTTTATTGTATAAAGCGTTCTGGAGAAAATGAGCGGCTATTTTTACAGCAGCCCATACCTGACGTTTTGAAGATGTACTCGTGATGTGCAGGGACCTTTGAATAATTGCCGGATTTTGCCGGCGCAGTTGCAATAAGTGGTACACCCAGAGAAGATTTGCTCAGGAGTTCCTTCTGGATTCGTTATTTTTGCAGGAACCGGACGCTCTACGATTTCGACGCTATCATTGCACATTACATTGATAGGCTTCATCTCCTGCAGGCTTCCAATTGGATGGATATGTTTTGCGCAGGACGCATAGGTGATGGCAGCCAGTCGAAATGATGGGTATTCCGATGTTACGGCAATGCAGTGGTGGCAAATATTCCTTCCATAATAATTTATCATGACCCCAGACCAGTATTGCCAGGAGAAAGCTGTTCAAAGCGGTTCCAGCTTCTATTACAGTTTTCTCTATTTGCCTTTGGAAAAACGCCGTGCCATTACTGCGCTATATGCGTTTTGCCGTGAAGTGGACGATGTGGTGGACGAATGTACCGACGCATCGGTGGCGCGCACGAAACTCGCCTGGTGGCGGCACGAAGTCGACGCGATCTTTTATGATGGGCAGGGAAACAAGCCGAGCCACCCGGTGGCGAAAGCGCTGGCAGAAGTGTCACCGACTTTCAATCTCACTGCTCAGCGGCTGAAGGAAATCATAGACGGCATGGAAATGGACCTTGACTATAACCGCTATGCAGATTTCGAAACCCTGAGGCACTACTGTTATCACGTGGCCAGCGTGGTAGGGCTTTGTTCCGCAGAGATATTCGGCTATCAAAATCCGAAAACCCTGAAATATGCGGAAGACCTGGGACTCGCGTTCCAGCTTACGAATATCATACGGGATGTAGGGGAGGATGCGTGCCGCGACCGCATTTACCTGCCCCAGGATGAGCTCGCCCGTTTCGGGGTAACCAGCGAAGACATACTCAACTCCCGCGAAACCGATGGCTTCCGGCAATTGATGGAGTTTCAGATCGAGCGTGCAGAAAGTTATTACGTCCGGGCTTTCGCAGCGTTGCCTGCGGAGGATCGCAAAAACCAGCGGCCGGGAATCATCATGGCCGGGATATATGAAGCGTTGCTGAAGGAGATCAAGGCGGACGGCTGCCACGTCCTTCGTCAGCGTGTGAGACTTACGCCGATGCGTAAACTATGGATTGCATGGACGACCTGGATGAAAGGGTAGGCACGTCGCCCCACCGATTCCGGCTGGCATTGGCAAAGCTGGAGCGGCCGGCGCGCACCATCAACTAGCGGGAATTACAACATCATGCTGACGCAGTAAGCACAATCTGGAATCGGTGCCGCCTGGTAGCCTGTTTCAGGATATGGCCAGCAGGATTTTTTTAACCGATAAACTCCTCTATGAATCAATTCGAAAATTACACGCCGTCCAAGGATCTGCTCAAGAACCGGGTGATCCTTGTCACCGGGGCGGGGCAGGGAATGGGCCGGTCTGCAGCGCTGGCATACGCCGCGCATGGCGCAACCGTTATATTGCACGGACGTAATGTCAAGAAACTGGAAAGCGTGTACGATGAAATCGAGGCGGCGGGAGGAGCTCAGCCGTCAATTTTTCCACTTGACCTCGAAAAGGCCGAAGACAAGGATTTTGCCGCAATTGCCCAAGCCATTAAACTGCAATTAGGCCGGTTGGACGGCATTTTGCACAATGCGGCGCTCCTGTTCAGTTTGACCCCGCTCGCGGCGCAGACACTGGACCAATGGCTGGCGCTGCTGCGAGTCAATCTCATTGCTCCATTTGCATTGACGCGAGCCTGCCTGCCATTGCTGAAAGCGTCACCGGATGGGAGCGTCGTTATGACATCGGATACACATGGTCACGCGCCTGCCGCCTATTGGGGCGGCTTTGCAGTGGCGAAGGCGGCAATAGAAGCGTTGGTAAAAATTCAGGCCCAGGAATGGGAAATACTGCCAAACCTGCGCATCAACGTTTTAATCCCCGGGCCGGTGCATACGCCGCAACGAACCCGGACTCATCCCGCCGAGATCAAGCAGGACATGCCCCAGCCGCAGGATTTAATGCCATACTATTTGTACCTGATGGGCCCTGATAGTAAAGCACTCAGCGGCGAAACGGTATTTTGCCGGGGCGGCGCGTAGTACAGGCTGCTGTAGCTGAAAGAAAAATGTATAATTGTTCGGTACCAATGAAACAAAGCGGCCTGCGAAAGTGGCGGAATTGGTAGACGCACCAGATTTAGGTTCTGGCGCCGAAAGGTGTGGGGGTTCGAGTCCCCCCTTTCGCACCAGGGAGTAGTAAGCGGTCTGAGCGATAGCGCATCTTGACGGCTGTCGCGTTCCCCCTGGTCGCTAACGCTGCACAATGTTATCAACCAGTCAGGAAATGCAATGCAAACGAATGTCGAAGACCTTGGTGCACTGGAGCGCCGCCTTAACGTTTCGGTTCCCCAGGAGAAAATCGAGACGGAAATTGAAAGCCGCTTGAAGCATTTGGCACGCACGGCGAAATTACCCGGTTTTCGGCCGGGAAAAGTGCCGTTGAAAATCGTCATGCAGCAGTATGGTCCGCAGGTGCGACAGGAAGTGATCAGCGATGCGCTGAAGAAGAATTTCAGCGAGGCTGTGCGCGAGAAAAACCTCAGAATCGCTGGCTATCCTCGTTTCGAACCCAGGCAGCCAGCAGAAAATGTGACCCAATTTGAATTCAGCGCGACATTTGAGGTCTATCCAGACGTAGTTGTGGGAGACTTGAGTGCTATTCGCGTCGAACGGCCCGTGGTCGATATCTCGCAATCCGATATTGATAATACGGTAGAGGTTTTGCGCAAACAACGCGTTCAATACGAACCTGCGGAACGGGGGGCACAGCCGGGCGATCGCATCAATATCGATTATCATGGTCGCATCGATGGCGTGGAGTTTGCAGGAGGTAAAGCCGAGAACTTTACCTTGGTGCTGGGCGAAGGGACGTTACTCAAAGACTTCGAAGAACCGCTGATTGGCATGAGCGCCGGACAGGTCAAAACATTTGAAGTTACCTTTCCGGCAGACTATCATGGTAAAGAGGTTGCCGGAAAGACCGCCGTATTTGAGGTGACTTTAAACGGGGTGGAGTCTTCAAGACTACCCGATGTCGATATGGAATTCGCCAGATCGCTGGGTGTCGCCGATGGCGATATTGAAAAAATGCGCGTCGAAATCGAGGCCAACCTCAGGCGTGAGGCGTCTCGGCGTATAAAGACCAGACTTAAGGAACAGGTCATGCAGGCGCTTCTTGATGCAACCAGCATCCAGGCGCCCAAGGCCCTGGTGGAGATGGAGCAGGAGCGCTTGATGCAGGAAGCGCGCGAGGAACTGGCGTCGCGTGGTCTGAGCGCCAAGAACTTGCCGTTGCCTGAGGATTTGCTTCTGGAAAGAGCGCAACGGCGCGTCAACCTGGGATTGATTTTGGGAGAGCTGGTAAAAAGCCACGGCCTGCATCCAAAACCCGAGCAGGTGCGTGCGGTGGTAGAGGATCTCGCGCAGAGTTACGAAAATCCGGCGGAGGTGATCAAATGGCATTATTCCGTACCGGATCGTCTTAATGAGGTCGAGTCCGCAGTGCTGGAAGACAACGTCGTGATGTGGGTATTGGAGAAGGTCGCAGTGGCGGATAAATCAGTGACTCTAGATGAGCTAATGGGAAGATCATAATGCAGCAACTTGACTGGAAGCAGCGTAGTCTCGAGCCGAGCGGGTTGGGTCTGATTCCCATGGTGATCGAGACCAGTGGAAGAGGCGAACGCGCATACGATATCTATTCTCGATTGCTGAAAGAGCGGGTCATATTCCTGGTGGGTCCGGTTACCGAGGGGTCCGCGAACCTGATCGTGGCACAACTCCTGTTTCTGGAGTCTGAAAACGCGGACAAGGATATTCATTTTTATATTAATTCTCCCGGTGGCCTGGTTTCTGCCGGGATGGCGATTTACGATACCATGCAATATATTAAACCCGATGTCAGCACGCTCTGCATAGGGCAGGCGGCAAGCATGGGATCGTTGTTGCTGACGGCCGGTGCCAAGGGTAAACGCTTCTGCCTCGCCAACTCGCGCGTTATGATCCATCAGCCGTTAGGGGGCTTCCAGGGGCAGGCTTCGGACATTGAGATACATGCGAAAGAGATTCTGTTTCTAAAAAACCGGTTGAATGAGTTGTTGGCGAAGCACAGCGGCCAAAGTATAGAGACTATCGAGAGAGACACGGACCGGGATAACTTTCTCAGCGCCGAACAGGCGGCGAAATACGGTTTGATCGATGCTGTGCTGACTTCCAGGAGTGAAAGCACCAGTTGAAAAAGATAGGGTGGAAGTGATTGCTGGTCTACGAGCGCAACGGCTCGGATAATGCGGGATAAAACTATGTCAGAGAAAACTGGCGGTGAAAAACTGCTTTATTGTTCCTTCTGCGGCAAAAGTCAACACGAAGTGAAGAAGCTCATTGCCGGCCCATCGGTATTCATTTGCGATGAATGTATCGAGCTTTGCAATGACATCATTCGTGAGGAAATACAAGGCGCTGAAGCTGCCAAGCTTACGAAGTCGGATTTGCCGGTGCCACATGAAATTTGCCAGATCCTGGATCACTATGTAATTGGCCAGGAGCAGGCGAAGAAGATCCTGTCGGTAGCGGTTTACAACCACTACAAACGGCTGAGAAACCTGGCAAAGGCGACGGATGCCGATGAAATCGAGCTGGCGAAGAGCAATATTCTGCTCATCGGCCCGACGGGCTCGGGCAAGACATTGCTTGCGCAGACGTTGGCGCGATTGCTTGATGTGCCTTTTGTGATGGCTGACGCGACAACGCTGACCGAAGCAGGCTACGTCGGCGAAGATGTGGAAAATATCATCCAGAAGCTGCTCCAGAAATGCAATTACGATGCAGAAAAGGCGCAGCAAGGGATAGTCTACATTGATGAAATTGACAAGATTTCGCGCAAATCGGACAACCCGTCAATTACACGGGATGTTTCAGGAGAAGGCGTACAGCAGGCCCTGTTGAAACTGATCGAAGGGACCATCGCATCGGTACCGCCCCAGGGGGGGAGAAAACACCCCAATCAAGAGTTTGTGCAGGTGGATACCACCAACATTCTTTTCATTTGCGGCGGTGCTTTTGATGGACTCGACAAGGTAATACGCGCCCGATCCGAAAAGGGAGGAATAGGTTTTGGCGCCAATGTGAGAAGCCGCGACGGGCGGAAGGACTTCGGTGAAGTATTACGAGGCGTGGAGCCTGAAGATCTGGTCAAATATGGCCTGATACCGGAATTCGTCGGACGTCTGCCCGTGGTCGCAACGCTGGAAGAACTGGATGAGTCGGCGTTGATTCAAATATTGACCGAACCAAAGAACGCGCTCATCAAGCAGTACCAGAAAATGTTTCACATGGAGGGGGGCGTCGATCTCGAATTCCGCGAGCAGGCCCTCAAAGCAATAGCCAAGAAGGCGCTGGCGCGAAAGACCGGGGCGCGTGGTTTGCGTTCCATTCTGGAGAGTGCCCTGCTGGACACCATGTTCGATCTTCCATCGCTGGAAAATGTTGCCAAGGTAGTAATCGATCATGGTTCGGTCAATGGCGATATCAAACCCATCCTGATCTATTCAGATAAGCCGAAGGTAGCCAAGAGCTGTTAATACACGTCCCGTATTTGCATTGTCCGTTGAATTTCTCCGCGGCGTCCCCATAACTCTTGTTTGTCTCTTATAGGTGAGCCGACATGTCTTCTCCAGTGAACGATCCTACTCAAATTTCATTACCGCTGTTACCGTTGCGCGATGTCGTCGTTTTTCCGCATATGGTCATTCCTCTTTTCGTTGGAAGGCCTAAATCCATAAAAGCGCTGGAAATCGCCATGGAATCCGGCAAGAGCATCTTGCTCGTGGCTCAGAAATTTGCAGCCAAGGACGAGCCGGCGCCGGAAGATCTCTACGGCGTCTCCACCGTTGCAAACCTGCTGCAAATGCTCAAATTGCCGGACGGTACCGTCAAGGTGCTGGTGGAAGGCGGCCGCCGCGCACGCATTATCAACGTGACCGACGATGGCACGTATTTTTCCGGTCAGGCAGCATTACTGCCTCCGGATGCTATTGATAACCATGAAGTTGAAGCAATGCGGCGCGCGATGCTGGCTCAATTCGACCAGTATGTAAAGCTCAACAAAAAGATTCCTCCCGAAATATTGACTTCCCTTAGCGGCATAGATGAAGCAGGGCGTCTTGCTGACACAATTGCTGCTCATTTGCCCTTGAAACTTGAGCAAAAGCAGGAAGTGCTGGAAATTTTCGATGTGCCGAAGCGCTTGGAACATCTGCTGGGATTGCTGGAAACCGAACTCGATATACTTCAGGTGGAAAAACGCATTCGTGGGCGCGTCAAGCGTCAGATGGAGAAAAGCCAGCGGGACTACTATCTCAACGAGCAGGTGAAAGCTATCCAGAAGGAGTTGGGCGAGGGTGAAGACGGCGCCGATCTGGAAGAAATCGACAAGAAAATACAAGCAGCCCAGATGTCCAGGGAAGCTCGCGCCAAGGCAGAGGCAGAACTGAAAAAACTCCGGTTGATGTCTCCAATGTCGGCGGAAGCCACGGTGGTTCGCAATTATATCGATGCGCTGGTCGCGCTGCCGTGGAAAAAAAGGAGCAAAATCAGCAAGAACCTCGGTGCTGCCGAGGTCGTGCTTGAGCAGGACCATTACGGGCTCGAGAAGGTCAAGGAGCGAATCGTCGAGTACTTGGCTGTGCAGCAGCGGGTGGATAAACTGAAAGCGCCCATTCTTTGTCTGGTAGGCCCTCCCGGAGTGGGCAAAACTTCGCTGGGACAATCCATTGCACGTGCCACCAACCGCAAATTCGTGCGTATGTCGCTGGGCGGTGTTCGTGACGAGGCCGAGATACGCGGCCATCGCCGCACTTATATCGGTTCGATGCCCGGCAAGATACTGCAAAACATGACCAAGGTGAGCGTCAAGAATCCCCTGTTTCTACTGGATGAAGTGGACAAGATGGGTATGGATTTTCGTGGCGACCCCTCATCTGCACTTTTGGAAGTTCTTGATCCAGAACAAAATAATTCTTTTGTGGATCATTATATCGAGGTTGAATACGACTTGTCCGATGTCATGTTTGTCGCCACCGCGAATACGCTGAATATACCGCCGGCGCTGCTTGACCGCATGGAAGTAATCAGGTTGTCGGGCTATACGGAGGATGAGAAGCTGAACATTGCCACGCGCTACTTACTGCCTAAACAGATAAAAAACCATGGGTTGAAGGAAAACGAACTGGCGGTCTCCGAGTCTGCACTGCGCGATATTACGCGCTATTACACGCGTGAGGCCGGTGTACGGGCAATGGAACGGGAAATCTCGAAAATTTGCCGTAAAGTCGTGAAGGCACTCCTGCTGAAAAATGATCAAAAGAAGATTACGATCACCGGACGGAATCTCGACAAATATCTGGGCGTAAGACGCTATACGTATGGCGTTGCGGAAGAAAAAAACCAGGTAGGACAGGTTACGGGTCTGGCGTGGACCGAAGTGGGGGGCGAACTATTAACTATTGAAGCTGTGGTGTTGCCTGGCAAGGGGAAAACCATCACAACCGGAAAATTGGGTGAGGTGATGCAGGAGTCGGTTCAGGCCGCCCTCTCGGTAGTGCGCAGTCGCTCACGAGCCTTGGGTATTGCCGACGATTTTTATCAGAAGAACGATATTCATATTCACTTGCCCGAGGGTGCGACACCCAAGGATGGCCCGAGCGCAGGTATCGGTATTTGCATTGCGATGGTATCGGCTCTGACCGGTATTCCGGCTCGGGCGGCTGTGGCAATGACAGGGGAGATTACGTTGCGTGGCGAGGTTCTGCCTATCGGCGGCCTCAAGGAGAAACTGTTGGCGGCGCATCGCGGCGGCATAAAAACGGTGCTGATCCCGGAGGATAACGTCAAGGACTTGGCGGAGATTCCAGAAAATATTAAAAATAGACTGGATATTCATCCGGTGAAATGGATAGATCAGGTACTGGATCTGGCCTTGGAGCGCAAACCGGAACCGCTTCCCTCCGCCTCACCCGTATCCGCTCCGGCTCCGGTTGCGGCCGAAGGGGGCGTAGCGAGCGTTGTTATCAAGCACTAAAGATTTCTGCCCCATGTCAGTCGATGGGGCAGAAAGCAAGCTGTATAGACCATTTTTATTTTCGGCCTTTCATTTTGGATAAGATTCCTGCGTAAAATGTAGTATGAAACGTTCTCTGAAATATTTTTACAATTGCTTGACCAAGCACAAGCGGCTTGATATAAAACCGATTGCAGGGTTTTTGTAACTCTTTAACAATAACGAAAGGGGAATCACGTGAATAAATCCGAACTTATCGATGCCATCGCCAAATCTTCCGACATTTCCAAAGCCTCTGCGGGAAATGCGCTGGACGGTGCATTGTCTGCTATTAAAGCGGCTTTGAAAAAAGGCCAAAGTGTCACCCTGGTTGGATTTGGAACTTTCAAAGTGGGGAAGCGCGCGGCCCGCACCGGCCGGAATCCCCGCACTGGCGCAGCTATCAAGATTGAAGCTACCAAGGTACCGAAATTCAGCGCTGGCAAGGCGCTCAAGGATGCAGTAAACTAGCGTCCTTTAAATCGGGGTGCTTAGCTCAGTTGGTAGAGCGTCGCCCTTACAAGGCGAATGTCGGCGGTTCGACCCCGTCAGCACCCACCAGTAGCTTTTTGATCGTTGGAGTGGTAGTTCAGTTGGTTAGAATACCGGCCTGTCACGCCGGGGGTCGCGGGTTCGAGTCCCGTCCACTCCGCCAGATTTTGGCTTAAACCAGGGCGAACGCAAGTTCGCCTTTTTTATTCATTTTCTGCCCATCAATGTTTGATTTTGTCCATAAAAAAAGACGAATCGTCCAGGTCATCCTGGCGCTCGCCACGCTGCCATTCCTGTTCTGGGGTCTCGAATCATATCAAAGCAAGGAGGGCGAAGATCAAGTTGCGCTCGCGGCCGGCGAAAAGATCCTTCGTCAGGAATTCGATCAGGCCGTGCGCAATCAGAAGGACACCATGCGGGCTTCGATGGGAGCGGGCTTTGACGATGCCCTACTGGATAAGCCCGAAGTGCGATCCGCAATATTGGAAGGGTTGATTCAGCAGCGTTTACTGAAGCATGAAGCATCTCGCTTGGGATTGGCTGTGCCGGATGCCCAGCTTGTGGAAACAATACAAAATATCTCTTCATTTCAAGAAGACGGAAAATTTTCCAAGCCGCGCTACGAAGAACTGCTGCGTGGACAGGGGCTCAGTCCGCAAGCATTCGAAGCACGGGTGCGCCAGGAACTGATGCGCCAGCAGTTGATCGCGCCTTACAGCGAAAGCGGCTTCATTTCCGATACGGTAGCGGAGCGGGTCCTTCGGTTGAGTGAAGAAAAGCGCGAGGTTAGCCTGGTTCAAATACGGCCGGAACAGTTTCTGGGCCATATCAAACCTGATGATGCGGCCATCAAGTCATACTATGACAGTCATCAGGCTGAATTTCAATTGCCGGAACAGGTACGGCTCGAGTATCTGGTGTTATCGCTGGATGAGCTCATTAAACAATCGCATGTCAGTACTGATGAAGCGGAGAAGTACTTCGACGAGCACCGGGGTGAATTCGGGCAACCCGAGGAGCGCCGGGCGAGCCATATTCTTTTGAGCGCGCCTGCCACGGCGCCGGAATCGGAGAGAGCGGCGGCACGCGCCAAAGCTGAGCAGCTGCTTATCGAAATTAAAAAATCACCGGAACGCTTTGCGGATCTTGCCAGGGAATATTCCCAGGATCCGGGTTCTGCGGCCAAAGGCGGTGACCTTGGTTTCTTTGCGCGCAACATGATGGTCAAGTCTTTTGAAGACGCGGTTTTCCAGATGAAGCTGGATGAGATCAGCAAGGTGGTCGAGACGGATCATGGTTTTCATATCATTCAGCTTTCCGCCATCAAGAACGCGGAACCGGTCAGTTTTGACAAGGTAAAAGGTCAGGTTGAGCAGGACGTGAAGAAACAGAAAGCCGAGAAGGTTTTCGGCGAAATGGCGGATGAATTCAGCAATATGGTATATGAGCAGAGCGATAGCCTGCAGCCCGCCGCCGAGAAATTCGGCTTATCCATACAGCAGAGCGACTGGACTGGAAGAAACGGCGGCCAGCCACCCTATTTCACCAACGAAAGGCTGCTGCAAGCGGCTTTTTCGGACGATGTCATCAAGGATAAACGCAACACCGAGGCAGTCGAAGTTTCGCCGAACACGCTGGTTTCAGCGAGGCTATTGAATTACCGGCCAGCGACTACGCTCTCCATAACGGAGTTGAAGGATAAAATTTCCGGGCTTATCGCGCGGCAGGAAGCTGACAAGGCGGCTATCAATGAGGGAAAGCAGAAGCTCGCGCAACTGCAGGAGGGCAAAGACGAGGCCGTTAAGTGGGGCGCTACCCAGCAGATTTCCCGCAAGGAGCCCCATGGTCTTGACAACGAAACCCTGCGGGCGGTTTTCAAGGCCGACGCGACAAAACTCCCGTCCTATACCGGGATTGCGAATCCCCAAGGCGGTTTTACCTTGATTCGCGTCGAGCATGTCACCAAACCAGCCCCGCCGGAGGCAGCACAACAACAAGCTTTTGCCAGACAATTGCAGCAGTTGATTGCCCAGGAGGAGCTCTCGGCTTATCTGGCCGGGGTGAGAAAACGGTATGAGGTATCGGTGAGTAACGAGAACCTGGAGAAGTAGCAGAAAACAAGCCGCTGTCAGCGGCTACATGATATCAAACGCGACTGTGTTAAACCCTGCATCGACATGGGTAATCTCGCCGGTAACACCGCTTGCCAGATCGCTGCAAAGAAAAGCCGCGACATTTCCGACCTCCAGAATGGAAACATTACGCCGTAGCGGTGATACTTTTTCGGTATAGCTCAACAGTTTTCCGAAGTTACCGATTCCAGCCGCCGCCAGGGTTTTGATCGGGCCTGCTGAAATCGCGTTGACCCGTATACCCTTGGGGCCGAGGCTGGAAGCCATGAATCGCACATTCGCCTCAAGGCTCGCTTTGGCTAATCCCATAACATTATAATTCGGCATAACCCTTGTCGAACCCAGATAGGTAAGTGTGAGAAGCGAGCCGTTTCGGCCTTGCATCAGCGGTATTCCGGCTTTCGCCAAGGCAGTGAAACTGTAGGAGCTCACATCGTGGGCAATGCGGAAAGCCTCGCGATTTACGCTTTCGACATAATCTCCGCTTAGCGCCTCGCGCGGAGCAAAGGCTATGGAATGGACGATACCGTCAAGGCCATCCCAACGTTTTCCCAAGTCGTCGAAACATTGCGCAATTTCGTTATCATTTGAAACATCGCACGGGAAAAGTAAATCGCTGCCGAACTCCGCAATTACTTTTTGAACCCGCTCGCGCACCGCTTCTCCCTGATAAGTAAAAGCCAGTTGCGCGCCTTCGCGATGCATCGCTTTTGCAATGCCGTAGGCAATGGAACGATTACTCAGTAGTCCGGTGATGAGAATGCGTTTATCGGCAAGAAGTGTCATGTAATATACCTTACGAAGGTTGAGTGGCGGAATGGTCCTGAATCCGGTAATGGGTCCTGGCAGCGAGCACCATAAAGGATCGAGTGACACGGAAGGCTGTTGCGGGTAAGCGCGTCAAGCTGAAAAAACCAACCGACTGCCGGACTTTGGATTATAACTTCAAGTCTTTCATACTTGTAAAATCATCAAATGCCGCATGGGTGCCGATCAGCTTTTCCCCATCTCTGCGCTATACAATCGCATCAATGAAAGCTGTACTTACGGATATCGAAACACGTCTCGGTACGTCTCCGGTTCGCAAGCGGGAAACATGATCGCTTTTCGGGATGAAATATCCCAAAGAAGAGTAAGTACGAAAGCGAATGACGCATCCCGCCTGGTAGGGGACTTTGGCAAAAACCCACCGCAACAGGTCGCCTCCAGTACCTGCCCATGCGCATCGCCCCTTGTAATCTACGGTAAAATCGGGTGTTCATCGCGTTACACACCATGGCAAGACCATTATGTCAGCAGCGAACCACAGCCTCTTTTTCGGCGGTACTCATGAATTATCCCTCGTTCGATCTTGCCGAAACCGTTCCTCCTGGAGGCGTTATTCGACGACTCCTTAAATACCTGCTGGCCTCGCTCGCCGTTTTTATCTGCGCCTGTAGCGGCAATCCATGGAACGATCCCTATCCAGCCTCCGACTCGGAAAAAAATATTCTCTATGCCGCCTTTGCAGAGCGTCCAAAGCATCTCGATCCGGTGCAATCCTATAGTTCCAACGAAATTCTCATCACAGCGCAGATCTATGAGCCGCCATTGCAATATCATTATTTGAAACGCCCCTACCAGCTGATCCCATCAGCGGCGGCAGGAATGCCGGTGGCGCAATATCTCGACAAGAACGGCGTACATTTGCATGCCGATGCCGACGCAGAAAAAATCGCTTATACGATTTATGAAATTTCCATCCAGCCTGGTATTCGTTATCAGCCTCATCCTGCTTTCGCCAGAAACGAACGGGGAGATTATCGCTATCATGATCTCACTGCGGAAGCTTTAGCTGATATTCATAAACTGGGCGATCTTCGGGATACCGGTTCCCGCGAGTTGACTGCCGAGGATTATGTTTTTCAGATTAAACGGCTGGCTCACCCCAGGCTGCATTCGCCCATTTTCGGCTTGATGTCCGATTACATTGTTGGACTCAAGGAATATTCCGCGACGCTACAGGCTGCCGCCGAGGCGCAGTTCAAGAAAGGGGGCAAGGATACTTATCTGGATCTGAGCAGCTATCCTCTCGAGGGCGCGGAGGTGCTGGGGCCTTACACCTATCGCATCAAGATCAAGGGTAAATACCCGCAATTCATGTACTGGCTGGCAATGCCTTTTTTTGCTCCCATTCCCTGGGAAGCGGAGCGTTTTTACAGCCAAAGCGGCTTATCGGAAAAAAATATCACTCTTGACTGGTATCCGGTGGGCACGGGGCCTTATATGCTCACCGAGAACGATCCCAACCGTGTGATGATACTGGAGAAGAACCCCAATTTTCATGGCGAGGCTTATCCGTCCGAAGGCATGCCCGGTGATGTGGACGCGGGATTGTTGAGGGACGCGGGAGAGCCGCTGCCTTTTATCGACAAGGTGATATATAGCCGGGAGAGGGAAAGTATTCCCCGCTGGAACAAATTCCTGCAAGGCTATTACGACGCTTCCGCCATCGGCTCCGATAGCTTCGATCAGGCGATCCAACTGACGGGTGGGCAGGGCGAAGCAACGGTGACCGAGGCGATGAAAGAGCAGGGCATTCGTCTGGAGACGGCGGTGGCGGCATCCACGAACTACCTGGGCTTCAATATGCTGGACCCGGTAGTGGGCGGAACAGATAAGCACGGACGCGAGTCTGCCAGGAAGCTGCGCCAGGCCATTTCCATCGCGGTCGATTATGAAGAGTATGTTTCCATATTTGCCAATGGCCGCGGCATTCCGGCGCAGGGCCCTATCGCGCCTGGTATCGCAGGACACCGCGATGGAAAAGAAGGAATGAATCCAGTCGTGTATGACTGGGTGAACGGACGGGCGCAGCGAAAACCGATTGAAGCGGCCCGAAAATTACTGGCTGAGGCCGGCTATCCAGACGGCATGAACAGAAAGACAGGCGAACCGCTGGTGCTTTATTTCGATGTCACCGCCCGCGGGGCGGAGGATAAATCCAGTCTCGACTGGATGCGCAAACAGTTTCAGAAACTCAATATCCAGCTCGTGGTTCGAAGTACCGACTACAACCGTTTTCAGGACAAGATTCGCAAGGGTAATGCTCAAATTTTCGAATGGGGCTGGAATGCCGATTACCCCGATCCGGAGAATTTTTTATTCCTGCTGCATGGTCCTCAGCAGAAGGTCGGTAACGAAGGTGAAAACGCCGCTAATTACTCCAACCCAGAATATAACCGTCTTTTCGATCAGATGAAGAATATGGAGAATGGCCCCAGGCGCCAGCACATCATCGACAGGATGGTAGATATTCTTCGTCATGATGCGCCCTGGCTCTGGGGTTATCATCCCAAGGACTACGGGCTTTATCACTCCTGGTATGGCAATGTCAAACCGAACAGATTATCGAACAATAATGTCAAATACTTTCGCATCGATGCCGAGGTGAGGAACCAGAAGCGGCGAGAATGGAATAAGCCGGTACTGTGGCCTATCGGTGGGGGATTGATCATACTGGCTATCAGCCTGCTTCCCGCTGCAATCGTTTATCGCCGCAAGGAGCGGAACGCCGGCATAAGGCCTGCCGGGCCAAATGAAGATATCGAGGTCACGCGCTTAAATGCTTAATTACATTGTAAGGCGGGTGCTTTACGCTGTCCCCATTCTCATCGGTGTCAACCTGATCACCTTCACGTTATTCTTCGTAGTGAATACGCCCGATGATATGGCACGGATGCAACTGGGTATCAAGCGTGTGACGCCCGAGGCCATCAACAAGTGGAAGCAGGAGCGCGGCTATGACAAACCACTGATGTTTAACCATGCAGAGGATGGATTTGCAAAATTTACGCATACTATCTTTTTCGAGAAGTCGGCTGCCATGTTCGCTTTCCGTTTCGGCCCCGCCGACGACGGGCGTGACATTGCCCATGAAATCAGAACACGGATGGTGCCCAGCCTGGCCATCGCATTGCCGGTATTTCTGCTGGGGCTGGGCGTTTACATCGTCTTCGCGCTGACAATGGTTTTTTTTCGGGCTACCTACGTGGATTTCTGGGGCGTGGTACTATGCGTCGCGCTCATGTCGATCTCCAGTTTATTCTATATTATTGGCGGACAATTCCTGATCAGCAAATTATGGCACCTGGTGCCGATTTCTGGATATGGGCAGGGGCTGGATGCGGGCAAGTTCCTGATTCTTCCGGTCGTTATCGGCGTGATTAGCGGCGCCGGCGCGAACACGCGCTGGTACCGCACCATTTTTCTGGAAGAAATGGGCAAGGATTATGTCCGTACCGCCCGTGCCAAGGGTCTGCCGGAAAGTTTCGTGCTGTTCGGGCACGTACTCCGAAACGCCATGATTCCGATACTCACGGGGGCGGTGGTAGTGATCCCCCTGTTATTTTTAGGCAGCCTCATTACCGAATCGTTTTTCGGTATCCCCGGATTGGGCAGCTATACGATCGACGCCATCAATTCACAGGATTTCGCGGTAGTGCGGGCGATGGTCTTTCTGGGATCATTGCTTTATATCGTCGGTCTTATATTGACGGACATTTCCTATACCCTGGTTGACCCCAGGGTAAGGCTGGAATAATGCTGCTCCGGTAAAACCAGACATGGCTTTCAAACCTGTAGTTCTCTGGACAGATGCGCTGGTCTATCTGCTTGTGGCAGTAGTGCTCGTATTCGTCTGGCATGTACGGCGAAACCCGCACCTTCTTGTCCCATGGCGGCGCGTGAGTCACAGTGCGAGCGGCATGGCAGCGCTCACGGTATTGATGTTCTTTATCATTATCGGGCTACTCGATACGGTGCATTTACGTCCCGCTGTGGGAAACGCCAACGGCGGCGCCGGTGAGCAGGCTTACAGCGTGGAAGTGTTGAGTCTGCTTGATCTGATCGCCACCCCCCTGCGCGTACACGTGGAAAAGACCTATTCAGCGCCCTTTGCCGCGCACCTTTACGCTCGAGAAACAGTGGAACTCCCGGATGGCAGGCAAACACGGGAATTTCCCCGGCTGAAATTCGGCGGGGCGCATTTGCAGGATCCCGAAGCGCAGCTTGTCACCGACGTCGCGTCGAGAGCCGGAGCGGGCGGAGGCCTGGGATTACTCGTCTGGTGCCTGCTGCTGGGGTTGCTGGCTGCCTGGGTGGCGCGCCGCAGTGGCGAGACCTTCCTGTCGACGCTTTCCGCCATTTCGCGTGGCGCTACCGCAATCCCATGGAATGCAGTGGCTATCGTGCTCTTGCTGATACTATTGCTCAGCGGTGCCGCGTTGGCATTGTGCGGAAATTACCACATATTAGGTACCGACAAGGTAGGACAGGACGTTTTTTACCAGTCGCTCAAAAGCATCCGCACCGGACTCGTGATCGGAACCCTGACTACGTTGATGATGCTCCCTTTTGCGCTGCTTCTGGGTATTACGGCGGGCTACTTCCGGGGGTGGATAGATGATGTGATTCAATACCTCTATACGACGCTGAGTTCGATTCCGGGTGTTTTACTCATCGCGGCGGCGGTATTGATGATGCAGGTTTATATCGAGACCCGCCCTGAGCTGTTCGATACAATTGCCGCGCGGGCGGACCTGCGCCTGCTGTTTCTCTGCATCATACTCGGGGTTACGAGTTGGACCGGCCTGTGCCGTCTACTGCGCGGCGAGACATTGAAGTTGCGCGAAATGGAGTATATACAGGCGGCTCACGCGTTTGGTGTTTCCCATTGGCGCATTATCAGCCGGCACATTCTTCCTAACGTAATGCATATCGTGCTCATTACGACCGTCATGGATTTCAGCGGCCTGGTTCTCGCGGAGGCCGTATTGTCTTACGTCGGTGTCGGGGTTGATCCGTCGACGATCAGTTTTGGGACCATGATCAATGCCGCGCGGCTGGAAATGGCGCGTGAGCCGGTGGTATGGTGGGCCTTGTTCGCGGCTTTCAGCTTCATGTTTGCGCTGGTGTTGAGCGCTAATCTATTTGCCGATGCGGTACAGAATGCGTTTGACCCACGCGTGAGAACCTTGTCGGCAAAAATTGGCACATTGCGGCGCAAAAAAATCGGGAAAGCGCCGAAAGCCAAACCGGTTTCCGCCGGAATCGAAGGCCCCCTTTCCTCATGAGCGCCGTGCTGCAAATCAGCAACCTTGAAACCATCCTGCATACGGAGACAACGCTGGTGCGGGCTGTGGACGGGCTTACGCTGCAAGTCATGAGAGGCGAGACTTTCGCCCTATTGGGCGAATCCGGCTGCGGCAAATCCATGACTGCTTTGTCCGTCATGCGGTTACTGCCAGAGATAGGTGAAATCGTAGCGGGTTCTGTCAAGCTCGATGGAGAGGATCTTCTTCTGCTGCCGGAAACCGCGATGCGCAGTATTCGCGGAAAGCGCATCAGCATGATCTTCCAGGAGCCGATGCTGAGCCTGAATCCAGTAATGACCGTCGCACAGCAGATTGGCGAGGTCCTGCGGCGGCACTTCAATTTACGTGGCGCGGCCGCGCAAAAACGCATATACGAACTTTTGAATGAGGTAGGAATCCCCGACGCATCGCAGCGCATGAATGAATATCCTTTCCAGTTTTCGGGCGGGATGAAGCAGCGAATGATGATAGCAATGGCGTTGGCGGGTGAGCCGGAACTCCTCATCGCCGATGAGCCGACTACTGCACTCGATGTTACCATTCAGGCCCAGGTACTCAATCTCATGCGTGATTTGCAGCAACGTGAGGGGATGGCTATCCTGCTGATTACTCACGATCTCGGTGTGGCGGCGGAAATGGCGCATCGGGTGGGAATAATGTACGCAGGGGAAATGGTAGAGACAGCGACGCGCGAAGAATTTTTCCGCGAGCCTGCGCATCCCTACTCGCGAAAATTACTCGCCTCGCTGCCGGGGCGGGATAGACGCCGGCAGGGCTTGCGGTTGGCGGCGATCAGCGGAAATGTGCCGCCATTGTCACGCGAATTCGTAGGCTGCCGTTTTGCCGATCGCTGTGATCAAGCCTGGGGGTTATGTCATGACGTGGCGCCGGGGTGGACGGCGCTGGCTGGCGAACATCACGTCAGGTGCCATCTTTTTAATCAGAACCTGGGATCACAAGTTAATGAGCAAGGGCAGCAAGGGCAGCAAGGGCAGCAAGGGCTAAGGGATGCGGAACCGGAGGTCTTGGCGCTGAACTCCGGGCGCGCGGATGAGTCCAATATCCAGATTACATCGAATCCCGAATCTCGTGTTTCCCATTCATGCTTGTTGTCCGCCAATGACCTGAAAGTTTACTTTCCCATCCGTAAGGGCTTGATGAAACAGGTGGTGGGGTATGTCAAAGCGGTAGATGGCGTGTCGCTGGAAATCGGCTTGGGCAAGACGGTGGCGTTGGTGGGAGAATCGGGCTGTGGTAAGACGACAGTCGGCAAGGGTATCCTGCAGTTGATCCCGCTATCCAGCGGCAGCGTGCGTTATAACGGGCTCGAATTGGTCGGGTTGGAACGCAAGCGGTTGCGGAAATTACGCTCCGAATTCCAGCTTATATTTCAGGACCCGTATTCATCGCTCAATCCGAGGATGCGCATTGTCGACATTATCGAAGAGGGCATGAATGCCCTGAATGTCGAAGACGACAGCAAAGCAAACGATGCGGAGCATCAACCAGATATCGCGAAGCAGCCTAAAGTCGATGCCCTGCTGGAAAGTGTCGGGTTGCCGCCAGAAGCTAAATGGCGTTATCCACATGAGTTTTCCGGCGGCCAGCGTCAGCGTATCGCCATCGCACGTGCTCTGGCCGTTAACCCCAAGCTGATCGTGTGCGATGAACCTACCAGCGCACTGGACGTATCGGTCCAAGCCCAGATTCTGAACCTGTTGAACGAATTGCAGGACAATCTGGGATTGGCCTATCTATTCATCACTCATAATATTTCAGTAGTTGAATATCTCGCGGATGAAGTGGCGGTAATGTATCTTGGAAGAATTGTAGAACGGGGAAGCGTGGACGAAGTTTTGATCAGTCCCAGGCATCCATATACCCAGGCTCTGATGTCTGCGATTCCCGTGATCGAGCTTGAATCGAAACGTCATATTATCCGGCTCCACGGAGACCTTCCTTCACCCGCCAATCCGCCGTCTGGTTGTCACTTTCATCCTCGTTGCCCTCACGTCATGCCAATTTGCCGCGAAATTTACCCGGCGGCAAGTTCATTCAGCCCAACGCATACCGCGCACTGTTATCTTTATCCCCAGGAAAAAGACCCAGCAGCGCCTCTCGAATCACAAGCATAAGGAAACCTCATGATGGTCGGTCAGCAAGTGGCGCGGCGTCGCACGTTTGCCATAATTTCTCACCCGGATGCCGGTAAGACGACGCTTACCGAGAAGTTGCTGCTGTTTGCGGGCGCCATTCATATCGCAGGTAGCGTCAAGGCGCGAAAGGCGAGCCGACACGCCACTTCCGACTGGATGGAGATTGAGAAGCAACGAGGTATTTCGGTGGCCAGTTCAGTGATGCAGATGGAATACCGCGATTGCGTCATCAATCTCCTGGATACGCCCGGCCACCAGGATTTCTCCGAGGACACCTATCGCGTTCTGACCGCCGTTGACGCCGCGCTGATGGTAATTGACGCCGCCAATGGCGTCGAAGCCCAGACACTGCGTCTGCTGGAGGTGTGCCGTGCACGCAACACGCCCATTCTTACTTTCGTGAATAAAATGGATCGCGAAGTACGTGAACCGCTCGATCTTATCAATGAAATCGAACAAACGCTGAGCATGGCCGCTGTACCTTTTACCTGGCCGATGGGTATGGGCCGCAGCTTCAAAGGTGTATTCGACCTGCAGCGCGATAGCATGCGCGTTTTTCAGCCCGGGTCCGATAGGCTGGATGATGAAGACGAAATCATCAAAGGGCTGGATAACCCGGCACTCGAAGAACGCTTTGCGGATGGTGCCGCTACCATGCAGCAGGAAATCGAACTGATACGCGGCGCTTCACCCGAATTCAGTCATGAAGCCTTTCTCGCCGGCCAGCAGACCCCGGTATTTTTTGGCTCAGCCATCAACAATTTCGGCGTGCGAGAAGTACTTGACGCGCTGGTTAATCTTGCCCCGCCGCCCGGGTCGCGTGTAGCTTTGCAGCGGCAGGTGCAACCGGGTGAATCGAAATTTTCAGGAGTGGTGTTCAAGATTCAGGCTAATATGAATCCAGCTCATCGGGATCGCATCGCGTTTGTGAGGATTTGCTCGGGCCGGTTCGATCGCGGCATGAACTTGAGGATTGTGCGTAACGGTAAGGATATCCGCACCAACGGCGTGGTGTCGTTTCTCTCCCAGCGACGCGACTTGCTCGATATCGCCTATCCCGGCGATATCATCGGGATCCCCAACCATGGAACACTGCAGCTAGGGGATACACTGACCGAAGGCGAGCGATTGCAATTCACGGGCTTGCCGTTTTTCGCGCCCGAAATCTTCCAGACGGTCGAGCTCGCCGATCCGATGCGCAGCAAACAGCTAAAATTGGGACTGGCACAGTTGGGCGAGGAGGGTGCGATTCAGGTGTTTCGTCCTCATTGGGGCGGGACGCTGCTGCTGGGTGCGGTAGGTACTTTGCAATTCGAGGTGGTAGCACACCGGCTCAAGCATGAATATGGCGTCGATGCCCGGCTCGCGCCTGCCAAGTACCAACTGGCCCGCTGGGTCACTGCGGACGACTCCCGCGAGCTCAAGCGGTTCATCGATACCAATGCGCACCGGATAGCCTATGACGTCGTCGATGCCCCGACTTTCCTGGCTTCATATGGAGCGGAACTCAGCGTAGCCGAGGAAAGCTGGAAGTATATTCAGTTCCATCGAATGCGAGAGCATGCCGGACTGTTATTCCAGACTCATCTCGACAGGTGAAATAACGTTTAGTTGACTTCGGCAAGCAGTCTGCTGATCGCTTGCTGTGCCTGATGGAGATAGCCGCCGCCAAACAGATTGAGATGGTTCAGTATGTGGTAGAGGTTATAAAGCGTTTTACGCGTTTCATAGCCGGCGTCAAGTGGGTAGGCTTCCCGATAAGCGGCATAAAACGCCTTGGAGAAACCGCCGAAAAGTTCGGTCATGGCGATATCCGTCTCGCGATCGCCATAATATACAGCCGGGTCGAATAGCACTGGCTGGGCTGCGTCATCAAAGCCATGGTTGCCGCTCCATAAGTCGCCATGCAATAGTGACGCAACTGGTTGCGGTCCTGGAAAAAAGAAATGAAGCTTCTCCAACAGTTGCTCGCCCTGCGCCTGTAGTCTTCCGGTGTAGCCATTAACGCCGGCGAGCCGCAATTGATAACCCAAGCGGTGTCTACGCCAGAATTCAATCCAGTCGGCACAGGATTGATTGATTTGCGGGGTGGCGCCGATCGTGTTATCGCGCGTCCACCCGAATTTCCCGGAAGTGAAATGATGCATGGCGGCAAGCCCCGCGCCCAGGGCTGCCGCGCTGCCGCGAGAAGCCCTGCCCATCTCCAGATATTCCAGCACCAGCCATGCCTCGGATGTATTTCTCCCCCAGCATATCGGCATGGGAACGCGCAACGCGCGGGTATTGCAGATTTCCTGGAGGCCTGCTGCTTCCGCATCAAACATCGCCAGGCTTTCGGCATTATTCAGTTTGACGAAAAATCGCTGGCCGTTGCCTTCGATCCGATGCGCTTGATTGATACATCCGCCACCAACGGAAGAAATGGTTTCGACGGCGAAAGGAATACCGGTGGAGCGAGCGATCTGTGCCGAGATTTCAGACCAGGCAGGCATAAGTAGCAGGTGGCCGCTTGAGGGGCCGCTGTATCAGGATAGACATTTCCTTGCGCGGGCGATGGCCGCGCTTACCTGTGCCGGCGCCGTTCCGCCGATATGGTTGCGGCTGTTGACGGAACCTTCCAGGGTCAGCACAGCGAAGATGTCATCCTCGATGAGCGGCGAGAATTGTTGCAACTCCAGCAGGGTAAGCGCGCCCAGGTCCCGCCTGCTGTTATCGGCAAAGCGCACTGCCTGCGCGACGGTTTCATGCGCTTCACGAAAAGGCAGCCCTTTTTTCACCAGGTAATCCGCCAGGTCAGTCGCGGTGGCATAACCACGCATCGCGGCCTTATACATTGCATCCTGGTTGACACGAACCCCTGTCAGCATGTCAGCATAGATACGCAGCGTGTCAGTGAGCGTATCTATCGTATCGAACAAGGGTTCCTTGTCTTCCTGATTATCCTTGTTGTAGGCGAGCGGTTGCGCCTTCATCAGGGTAAGCAGTGCAACCAGGTGGCCGTTGACGCGCCCCGTCTTGCCGCGTACCAACTCCGGCACATCGGGGTTTTTCTTTTGCGGCATAATGGACGAACCGGTGCAGAACCGATCGGCGAGATCGATGAAGCCGAACGATGGGTTCATCCATAAAATCAGTTCCTCGGATAATCGGGACAGATGTGTCATGATCAGTGCCGCAGCGGCACAGAACTCGATGGCAAAATCCCGATCGGAAACCGCATCCAGCGAATTTTCGCAAACGCCGTCGAACCCCAGTTCTTGCGCCACCCCATCACGGTCGATCGGATAACTGGTCCCGGCCAGCGCGGCCGCGCCCAACGGCAATCTGTTCACGCGCTTTCGGCAGTCGGATAATCGTTCGACATCGCGCCTCAGCATTTCAAAATATGCCATGAGATGGTGGCCGAAGACGACCGGCTGCGCCACCTGCAAATGCGTGAAACCCGGCATTACCGTATCGGTATGCTTTTCTGCGAGATCCAGCAAGGCGTGCTGCATCGCGTGGATGAGGCTGATAATGTCGTCGATTGAAGCGCGCAAATAGAGACGTATATCGGTAGCCACCTGATCATTGCGTGATCGTGCCGTATGCAGCCGCTTTCCGGCATCGCCAATGAGGGCAGTCAGGCGTTTCTCGATATTGAGGTGTACATCCTCCAGTTCCAGCAGCCAGACAAATTCGCCACAGCGGATTTCCTCCCGGATCTGGCCCAAGCCAAGTTGGATAGCCGCCAGGTCATCCGCGTCAATAATGTTTGCCGCTGCGAGCATCCGGGCGTGAGCAAGAGATCCCTGAATATCGTATTCCGCCAGGCGCCGGTCGAAACTCACCGAGGCGGTGTAGCGCTGCACTAACTCGGAAACCGGTTCGCTGAATCGGCCCGACCATGTGTTCATGTTTTTTTCAACCGATGTATTGGTCTTTTTTGAGGCTGCCATTGTTTCGCTCATCAGGATGGAAGTGCAAGGAAATGCATAGCCTTGCCAGGCCGTTCTTCGTTATAGGGGATTGAAAAATGACGAGTATAAATCAAAAGACCTGCCCGGGACCTTCTATAGCCATCCGCGACGTCGAAGCACGTGGGAATCTGTGATCTCTGGTATCCGTAACAAGGTCATCAAAGAGTGTTTCGCAGGAATGTTTCTTGGGGTGGTGGTAAAAAAGATCATTCGGGTTCAGAACTCAAGCGGATCTATGTCCAGAGTCCATCGCACTTTGTAGCTGGGAAGTGCGTCGAGTTTTATCCGCCATCCGGCAAGGAATTCCTGCAATTTTTTACGCGACCTACATTGTACTAGTAAATAGCCGCGTTCCATTCCCTTCAGGCGTGACATTTGTGCCGGAACCGGATCGAATACTTCAACCTGCTTTGGTGCCTTCGCTATCGATGCCGCGCTGGCGAGAAAATCCAGCGCGGCATCGATTCTGGGCGCTTCGGCGCGCAATAAAACCTGATAGACGAATGGTGGGAACCCCGCCGTCTTTCTTTCTTCCAGCAGCGTTTGTGCGAGCAGGTCATAATTATGCTGCCGTAGTGCGTGATACAGCGGATGGTCCGGAAACTCGGTTTGAATCAGTACTTCTCCGGGTATATCGGCACGTCCGGCTCGGCCCGCGACTTGCATCAACTGCGCGAACAGGCGCTCCGAGGCCCGGAAATCCGTACTGAACAGCGAGGCATCTGAATTCAGGGTGACCACCAGGGACAAATTAGGAAAATCGTGTCCCTTCGCGAGAATTTGCGTCCCAACCAGAATGTCGACGCGATGTTCCTGAATGTCTTTCAGCATTCGCCCCCAAGCATCTTTTCGGCTTGTGCTGTCGCGATCTATGCGCATGATTCGAGCGTCGGGAAAACGTTGGATCAACGCAGCCTCCACCCGCTGGGTGCCATGCCCGAAGGGGGCAATGTCCTGATCCCCGCATTCCTGGCAGAAACCGGGAAATCGTTCCTGATGACCGCAATGGTGGCAACGCAATTTTTTCTCGCGCAGGTGCACGACCAGGCGGCTGGCGCAGCGGTGACAGACCGCCGTCCATCCGCATGACTTGCATAGCAGCACCGGCGCATAACCACGCCGGTTTATGAAAACCAGGCTTTGCTGATTTAACGAAAGGCACTTCTCGAGAGCGGCGATCACGGGCTCGGAAAAGCTTTCTTTGGTTTTTACAGCTCGGGTGTCGATACAGCGGACCATTGGCAGGACGGCGTTCTTCACCGCACGCGACGGCAGCCCTAACCGGAGATAGCGGCCGGACATGGCGTTGTAATAACTTTCAAGCGACGGGGTGGCGGAGCCAAGTATTACCGGCACACCGGCATACTTGGCACGAAAGATAGCGACGTCTCGCGCAGAATAGCGCAAGCCATCCTGTTGCTTGAATGAGGCGTCCTGTTCCTCATCCACTATCAGCAGCCCAAGCTTTGGCAATGGCGTGAATACCGCCAGGCGAGTGCCCAATATTATTTCCGCATCGCCCTGCTGCGCTTGCAGCCAGCCGGCTGCACGTTCGGAAGGGCTGAGCCCGCTATGGAGACTTACCAGCTTCACTGCGGGAAAGCGCGCACGGAAGACGGCCTCCAACTGTGGTGTCAGATTGATCTCAGGAACGAGCACCAGTGTTTGCCGCGCTTGTTGCAACAGCAGCGAAATCAGACGCAGGTATACCTCGGTTTTCCCGCTGCCGGTAACCCCATGCAGCAGCCACGCGTTGAACGCACTTATTTTCGGAGCAATCACATCGATGGCATTTTGCTGCGCGGGGGTAAGGATGGGCACCGGCGCTGTTTTGGCACCGGAAGCCGAAGTTTCGAAAGGCGTAACGGCTATTTCTTCAACCCACCGAAGCGCTACCAGTTCCTTCAGGGCCTGGGGAGCCCGCTGCGAGAATTGCTTTGCCTCACTGCCGGTCATTGCAACCGATTCTCTCAGTTTTGCTAAAAGTCTTCGTTTGATGATACTGCGGGCCGGAATCGCTGACGTGTCGGCGGCGTGCCCCGCTGCGGTGAGGCAATAGTGAAATGCAGATGGAAAATTTTGGGTAAAAGGTTTATTGCTGCGCAACCGGGTCGGCAGTCCATTCATGACCACCTCCCCCAGAGGATGATGATAGTACTCGCTACAGAAATGAAATAGATCAAGCAATGCCGGGGACAGAGAGGGAATATCCCGAAATATATGCGTAATATGCTTGAGCTTGAGGGGGTCCACAGAAGAGTGAGTAGTCACTTCCATGATCAACCCAGTCTTCGTATTTCTTCCGAAGGGAACGCGCACGCGCCTGCCGATATCTTGCGCCGTTATCTCGGTATCCGGTGCAAGATAATCGAATAGAGTATTCAGGGGAACATCAAGCGCGACGCGTACGATGGGCATGCGGGTAGGAGTGTATTGAAAACGAGCTTGAGTTTATTGGCGTGCAAGAATCGTGGAAATACAGCATGTCAGGTTCTTGCTGATTCGGCGCAATGGCAACTTGAACATTGAGCAGAGATCCGTCCAGCCTGCTTGATAAATAAAACCTTTACGCGCATTCAATGCTGTTCTGCTCGTTTCTCGTCCATGGGGTTTTTGGTAGCCTGTTTTGGCGGTCTACAGAGATCAAGAGGAGGCCAGAAAAATTGCAATCGTTGCGCGCACATCCAAACAAAGCATATCAAAGCATACCGTACTTGGAACAATTCAAGGCGAATATGATCCGCGGCATGAAAAGCGGTATTCAAGGCTCATCCATGCCTAGCTATTTACTTAAAATGTCGGATTTTTTTACAGCTATTTGCGTAAAATTCGAGAATAAGTTACAAGTTATTGATATCAAATATATATAAATGCTGGCACGGGATATGCTTGCGGAAATAACAATGCACGACCGTAGCAGAAGCTGAGCCGATGCTACTTATGCAGTTTTGCGGTAACAGACTGAATTCAAAATTTTACTTTTTTTAAGTTTCAAATAAAGATCAGTATGAGCGAAGAATGTATGTAAACCCCCACAAATTTGGCATGGAAATTGCTATACAAGATGCTCTATTGTAGTCCCGACAAACTGCTTGACTTAGGGCATCTTCGGGGATAGTCTTTATGGGGTTATGGGTATGTAACGTATTGGTAACACCGTATTCAGAAACGCAGGCATAGAGAAACACATGAAACACGTTGGACCGTATCGAGCAACACCAGCAGCCTAAGCAACACCGGAAGTATCGAGCAACACCCGAAGCATTGAGCAGTAAACCAGACATAACGAGCAACACCAGATTGAAGGAAAGAAGGACAGCAACAAATTATCGAAGCTTCTACCGGCATGGAGTAGTTCAGGAACAGAGGGGCAGGACAAGCTGGTAGAGCGCGCAGCACTTGATCAACGAAACAAGGCAACAGGAGGAAACAACATGGCAACAACACTAGGAACGTCGGGTCACGCCAAGGCAAGCGGCCGGGACTACGACATGTCGGAGTGGTATGACTCGAGGTGGTACAAATTCGGGCTCATCACCATGCTGCTGGTAGCGATATTCTGGGTCTGGTATCAACGGACCTTCGCCTACTCGCACGGCATGGACTCCATGGAACCCGAGTTTGAAAAAGTATGGATGGGACTGTGGCGCGTCCACATGATCGTCATGCCGATCTTTGCCCTCATCACCTGGGGCTGGATCTGGAAGACCCGCGACACCAACCTGGACAACCTTGACCCCAAACTGGAAGTCAAGCGTTACTTCTACTGGATGATGTGGCTTGGCGTCTACCTGTTTGGCGTTTACTGGGGCGGCAGCTTCTTCACCGAGCAGGACGCCTCCTGGCACCAGGTCATCATCCGCGACACCAGCTTCACCCCCAGCCACGTAGTCGTATTCTACGGCTCCTTCCCCATGTACATCGTCTGCGGCGTGGCAAGCTACCTGTACGCCATGACCCGCCTGCCGCTGTACTCCCGTGGCACCTCGTTCCCGCTCGTCATGGCCATTGCCGGACCGCTCATGATCCTGCCGAACGTAGGTCTGAACGAATGGGGTCATGCCTTCTGGTTCATGGAAGAACTCTTCAGCGCACCGCTGCACTGGGGCTTCGTCATCCTGGGCTGGTCGGGACTGTTTGCAGGCGGGATTGCAGCACAGATCATCACCCGCTACTCCAACCTGACCGACGTCGTCTGGAATGGCCAAAGCAAAGTCATCCTCAACAACCGGATCGTACCGTAACCTGAAAGACCGGCTGAACCCAAGTTCAGCCGGTCTTTTTGATTCGGCACCACCCGGACTCGAGGAACCCTGAGGAACCTTGGGCCGCCCTGCCGCCGCAACCCGACAGCAGAGCGGCCCGCCGCTACCGCCGCTGCGGCGAACAAAGACCCAGCCCAAAAAAAACAAGCTGGGGCGGAAAGAGGACAAGCAGCACCAAGCAACACGCAACAGCAACACATCATTCACGTATTAAGATCGTAGACATTTGAGGGGAGGGTGCGATGAGCAGAACCGATGAAATACTGAAGGCGGCCAAGATGCCGCCGGAAGCAGTAAAGATGTCCAGGATGATAGACGCGGTATATTTCCCGATTCTATGTATCCTCCTGGTTGGAACCTACCACATGCACTTCATGCTGCTGGCAGGCGACTGGGACTTCTGGCTGGACTGGAAAGACCGCCAATGGTGGCCGGTAGTGACCCCCATCGTGGGCATCACCTATTGCGCCGCCATCATGTACTACCTGTGGGTCAACTACCGGCTGCCCTTTGGCGCCACCCTCTGCGTCGTCTGCCTGCTGACCGGCGAATGGCTGACCCGCTACTGGGGCTTCTACTGGTGGTCGCACTACCCCATCAGCTTCGTCTTCCCCTCCACCATGATACCGGGCGCACTGGTCATGGACACCGTCATGCTGCTCACCCGCAACTGGATGATCACAGCCCTGGTTGGCGGAGGCGCATTCGGACTCCTGTTCTACCCGGGTAACTGGCCCATCTTTGGCCCGACCCACCTGCCGCTGGTAGCCGAAGGCGTATTGTTGTCGGTTGCTGACTACACCGGCTTCCTGTACGTTCGCACCGGCACCCCCGAGTACGTACGCAACATCGAACAAGGCTCACTCAGAACCTTTGGCGGCCACACCACCGTCATCGCCTCATTCTTTGCCGCCTTCGTCTCCATGCTCATGTTCTGCCTCTGGTGGTACTTCGGCAAACTTTACTGCACCGCATTCTTCTACGTCAAAGGAGCCCGTGGCCGCGTCACCATGAAAAACGACGTCACCGCATTTGGCGAAGAAGGCTTTCCCGAGGGGATCAAATAATGGAATTCAACAACCTCATCAAGCGCAGCCTGACCGGCCTGTGCGGCATGGCAGCCCTGGGCATGACCTTCATGCTCGACGTCACCCCGGCCCAGGCCCACGGCGAACGGTCCCAGGAACCCTTCCTGCGCATGCGTACCATCCAGTGGTACGACATGAAATGGGGACCTGAGACCACCAAAGTGAACGACCTGGCCAGCATGACCGGCAAATTTCACCTGGCCGAAGACTGGCCGCGTGCTGTTGGCAAACCGGGCCGCGCCTTCTTCAACGTCGGCAGCCCCAGCCCCGTGTTCGTACGCCTCTCCACCAAGCTGAACGGCGAACCGACCATGATTGCAGGCCCGCTCGAAATCGGACGCGACTACGCCTTCGAAGTCAGGCTCAAAGCCCGCATCCCGGGTCGCCATCACATGCACGCCATGCTGAACATCAAGGATGCAGGCCCGATTGCCGGCCCCGCCGCCTGGATGAACATCACCGGCAGCTGGGATGACTTCACCAACCCCGTCAAACTGCTGACAGGCGAGACCATCGATACCGAAACCTTCAACCTGGGCAACGGCCTCTTCTGGCACGCCCTGTGGATGGGACTGGGCATCTTCTGGATCGGCTACTACGTTGCCCGGCCCATGTTCCTGCCGCGCAGCCGCGTACTGCTGGCCTACGGCGACGAACTGCTGCTGGACCCGATGGACACCAAAGTGGCCTGGATCGTACTGCTTGCCACCATTGGACTCGTATGGGGCGGCTACCGTTACACCGAAAACAAGCATCCCTACACCGTGCCCATCCAGGCGGGTGAATCCAAGGTTGCCCCGTTGCCGGTGAAACCCAACCCCATCTCCATCAAAGTGACCCACGCCAACTACGACGTACCGGGGCGGGCACTGCGCGTCACCATGAGCGTCACCAACAGCGGCGATTCAGCCTACCGCATTGGCGAATTCACCACGGCCGGCATCCGGTTCATCAACAAAGTGGGCTTGAAGCACATGGACCGCAACTATCCGAAGGAACTCGTGGCCACCGGCTTATCGTTTGACAACGAGACCCCGATACAGCCGGGCGAGACCCGTGAAGTGAAGATGGAAGCGAAAGACGCACTGTGGGAAGTACAGCGGCTCATGGCCTTGCTGGGCGACCCGGAAAGCCGATTTGGCGGATTGCTCATGACATGGAACGACAGTGGCGATCGCAACATCAACAGCATAGCGGGCGCCGTCATACCGGTCTTCACCAAGCTCTAAGCCGCATGGGACACAAGGCCTAGCCCCGTCCCGCAAGGCATTGACACCGGTCCGCCGCCGTCGCCAGACGGAAAGGTGGATCGGTGTTTTTTATGCAGCATAAAAATAGTAGAATTAGCAAAGCAGCATCGGCATGACGACAGCCCACAGGCCTCCCGCCCGCGGACGAACGGCAAGCCCGCCCAAGTGGCGATTAGCTGAAACAGTGGATCCTGTAACTTCGTAACAACGAACAACGCGGAGAGAACCCGTTTGTGATTAGGCAAGTAACACAGGCAATGCTCATCCTGACCGCGGCGCTCTATGCCGGCGCGGCAGGCGCGCACGGAAAAGTCTCGCTGGAAGAAGACAGCTGCGTGCGCCGCATTGGCGAGAACATGGTGCACTTAAGCGCCTACCAGCCGCAATTTGAGCCCAGCGCCCAATACTGCACCGAAATCCCCAAGAGCGGAGACACCTACTTGGTAGTCGACCTGATCGACCCGGCCCTGCGCGAAATGCCCATCGGCATGCGCGTCGTCAGAGGCACCAGCGAAACCGACGACGAGACCGTAAGCTACCTGCGGCCAAGCTACCACCCCGACGGCGTGATCAAGGGCGAGACCAGCCTGGACCAGGGCCTCTATACCATCATCATCACCGCCGAAGGCCTGCCTCCCCTGCGCTACCAGTACCCCTTGCGGGTACAGATGATCAACTACGCGAACATATTCCGCACCGCGGTCGGGCCGCTGATCGCCCTGCTGCTTTTGATCCTGCTGGGATACAAGCTCATGAAATCCAAGCGCATGCAGCGCTGGCGTGCCTCGCGCCGCCCGTAGACCACGAAAACGACAAAACGAAACGAAACAAAGACAACCCGGACAACCCGGGCAGCCCCGGCGGCAACCTGAGTATCGGGCCGTAGGATCGACGATTCATCATTTCTTATAGGTGACCTTGATAATGTCCTTACCCTCTCTCAAACCCGCCCTCCTGGGCCTGATGCTGGGCCTGGCCCTGCCGCTGTCCACCCAAGTGCACGCCCACGGCGGACTCTCCCTGGCCGACGACATCTGCAAACTCACCATCGGCCCCTATACCATGCACTTTACCGGCTACCAGCCGGAAAGCACCCAGGAGAAAGAATTCTGCGAAGACATCCCGGCCGTCGGCCGCACCGTCGTCGCCCTCGACTACATTGAAGAAGCGTTGCGGCCCCTGCCCACCGAAGTGCGCATCATCCGCGATACCGGTGCGGCCGCAGGCGCGGAGGGAAACCTGGACGCCATCACCCTGCTGCATATCCCGGCCAAGGTCTACCCCAACGGCTCCATCAACTTCGAATACGACTTTCACCAGCCCGGCAAATTCGTAGGCCTGGTCACCGTCGCCGGCAAGGAGGAGTACGTCTCGCGCTTCCCCTTCTCCGTGGGCGAACCCAAAGGCACCTCGCCCTATCTCATCGGCGCCATCGCCGTCATTGTGGTCGGTGCCGGCGTCTTCTTCCTGCGCGGGCGTAAATCCACCACTGCCGGTGCCGCCTGAGAAGCAGCCAACCGGCGGCATGACCATGACCGGCGGCGATTGCCGCCGGGGCAGCGCCCGAACCAAACCGCAGCCATACAGTCCAAGTAACAGGTTCAGATAACAATAATATGGTCCGGATAAAAAGCCAAAAAAGACAGAAAAGATCAATCTGCCCACCCACCCTCGTGGCGTGGCACACGAAGAGGAGCCAAGAATGCAATCGATCATGATTTCCTCCCTCAAACAGGTCATGATGGGCAGTATCCTGCTCATGGCACTGGGGGCAGGGCTGCACAGCACCCCCGTCCTGGCGCACGCCATGCTGGTCAAGGCCGAACCGCCGCGCCGGGCGCAGCTCACCCAGACCCCCACGCAGGTACGGCTCTGGTTCAACGAAGAAATCGAAAAGGACTATGCCTCGCTTACCGTGCTGGACGCAGCCAAGGCTCCGGTCACCGACATCCGGCCGCACATCGCCGAGGACGACCGCAGAGCCATCGTATTGCCCTTGTCGCAACTCGCGCCCGGCAAATACACGGTAAAGTTCCGGGTGCTGTCGGTGGACGGCCACGTGGTTGACTCGTCCTACGACTTCACCGTAAAGAGCAAAACACCCGCCAAATGATCGAGGTCATCGCGACGCTGCTGCGCTGGTCACAGCTTGCGTCCAACATGATCCTGGTCGGAAGCTGCGTCTTCCTGGCCATTGCCGGCTCCATCCATTCCCCCTGGGTGGGCCGCCTGGAGCGGGCGCTGCCTTGGCTTGCGCTCATCCTCCTGGCCGGTTTGATGGGCATCCTCGCCACCACCACGGCCCAGGCCACCGGCATCGACGCCAACGCCTGGCATCCGCAGGCCTGGCTCGCACTCGTGCAGAATACCCACATGGGACACGTCTGGGCAGGACGCGCCGCCTGCGCCGCGCTCGTCTGCGCCATCGCCCTCTATATCCGCGTCTCCCCCCCGGCAAGATGGCAATACATCCTGTGCGCCACCGTCGCTTCCGCCACCTTGACCGTGGGCGCACTCGCCAGCCATGCCGCCGCCGAAGACCTGTCCTTCCTGTCCGTATTGCCCTACGCCTTGCACATCATCATGGCCAGCGTCTGGTTCGGCGCCCTGCCGGCCTTCCTGGTAGTCTGTTTCAGTTGCACCGAAGTGCCGCCCGGGCAGGAAAGCGGCGGGCGCGCCGGCATCCAGACAGCCGCCATCCAGCGCATCCACGCCGTGTTCCACGCGCGCGAAGCGTCGGCCACAGCCGACGCGCTCGCCTTGAAGCGCTTCTCCACCATGGCCCTGCCGGTCATGCTGACGGTGATCGCCACCGGCATCTTCATTACCTACCGCATGGTCGACAGCAGCTACAGCGCCCTGGTCGCCACCGAATACGGCTGGCTGCTCAACGGCAAGATCGCCCTGCTGCTGGTGGTGCTCGTCATCGCTGCGCGCGCGCGCAGCTGGCTGCCGCTGCTGGCCCAGCACGCCGATGGCCTGGCCGCGGCCGGTGGGCACCGGCTGCGCAAGTGGGTCAGCTTCGAATTCGTCATCGCGCTGGGCATCGTACTGCTGGCCACCATCGTGGCCAATACCGTTCCGGCCAAGCACGCCATCATCCAGAACTGGCCCTACTCCTTCCGCTTCTCCCTGGCCGCCACCTGGGGCGATCCGAGCGTGATGCTGCGCGTCTGGAGCGGCCTGGCGCTGCTGGCCGCCGCCGGCGCGGCGATCGCGTTCGGGCGTAGCCGAAAGTGGGACATGAAGCGCCGCCTGGGCATTCCGCTCCTGCTGGCTGCCGTGGCTCTGGGCGTGGGCCTGCCGCCCCTGGCGGTGGACGCCTACCCGGAAACCTACCGCAAGACGCCGGTGCCGTTCGATACCATTTCCATCGCCAACGGCTCGGCCCACTTTGCCGAGAACTGCGTGCCCTGCCACGGCGCCCAGGGCAAGGGCAACGGCGTGATGGCCAAGAGCTTCGCCAAGCCGCCGGTGGACATGCTCACCGAGCCGCACACCGCCAAGCATACCGCCGGCGACTTCTTCCACTGGCTCTCCTTCGGCATTCCCGGCACCGGCATGCCCGAATTCGCCGACAGGCTCTCGGAGGAGGACCGCTGGGACGTGGTCAATTTCCTGCACGCCATGTCGCGCGGCTACCAGGCACGCCTGATGAGCCCGCAGGTCAAGCCGGAACAGCCGCAGCCCGGCATGGGCCCGCCCAATTTCTCCTATACCGCGCAGGATGGTTCCAGCGGTACCCTGAAGGATTTCCGCGGCAAGAAGAATGTGCTGCTGGTGCTGTTCTCGTGGCCGCAGTCGCGTGAGCGGCTGGCGCAGCTGCGCGATTTCGATGCCAGGCTGGCCGCGGCCAATACGGTGTTGCTGGTGGTGCCGGAGGATGACCCGGATTCGCACGAGCTGGAGCAGATCAAGGATAATGTGTCCTTACCGCTGGTGATCGACGGCGCGCACGAGATCGTGCAGAGCTATAAGCTGTTTCGGCGTACGTTGAACAAGGCTGATCTGCTGGGGGAGGGCACGCTGCCGCCGCACATGGAGTTCCTGGTGGACCGCTTCGGTTATCTGCGTGCGCGCTGGATTCCGGATGCGGATGGCCCGGGCTGGTCCAGCACCGATATGCTGATGCAGCAGGTCGCTCAGCTTAATCGGGAAAAGGAAATATTGCCTCCGCCGGGGGATCATGTGCATTGATCAGCACCGGCTGGTTCCGCTGTTCGGTGGCTTGGCGCTCACAAGCGCCCGTTGCAAAAGTTATTTTTGCTCACCCGCCTTAGGCGCCGGGGCCGCCTGAGGGACTGGTGGGGCTTGTGATACCGGCGAAGCTTGCAAAAGGGGCGTCCCTGACGCGGTAGGGCTCGGGGGGGCAGCGGGGACTTGATCCGACGTCACTTCCATGGCGCCTTCGGGTTCGATCAACGATCCCAATTCTTCCAGGGGTGGCAACTCCTCGATGGCACACAGATTCAAATCGTTGAGAAAACCCGCTGTCGTTGCGTACAAGGCTGGTCGACCGGGGACGTCGCGATGTCCAACAGTTGTTATCCAGCCACGCGACTCCAGCGCCTTGAGCACAGGCCCCGAGACAGCAACACCTCGTATTTCCTCGATGTCGCCACGTGTTACCGGTTGGCGATACGCAATGATGGAAAGCGTTTCCAGCACAGCACGAGAGTATCGCGGCGGTTTCTGGGGGTTAAGCCGGTCAAGAAATTCCTGCATCTCCGGCCGGGTACGGAAGCGCCAGCCACCGGCAATACTCACCAGTTCCACTCCCTTCCCATCCCAGTCCTGGCGCAACTCTTCGAGTAATCGACGCAGAACTTCCGCACTCAGTTCCCCATTGAATAGCTTCTTCAGTTCCGCTAACGGTAACGGGTCCTGGCTGGTAAGTAACGCCGCCTCCAGAATTTGTTTAATTCCCCGAGGATTGGACGCCTCTGCAATACTAACTGGCGATGAGGGCACTGATTGGCCTGACATAAATAATCCCGAAAGCGCGAGGCTGACTTACCTCCACCTGGTTTTCCCTGACAAGTTCCAGCAGCGCTAGAAAAGTTACCACCAATTCCGGCACCCCGGCAGCAGAATTGAACAATTCGTTGAACTCGACAAAGTTCTGTCCCTGTAATTGAAGCAGAATCCGGCTCATATGGGCCCGAACCGAAAGCTCTTCCCGAGTGATATGGTGCCGCCGATTCACATTGGAGCGCGCCATCAGCATAAGCCAGGCGTCGCGAAGATTATCAACGCTGACATCCGGCAAGTACTCAATCACCGCTTGATCAATCTGGATTCCAGCTACCGTAAAATCACGTCCGGCTTGCGGCAACTCATTGAGCCTCTGCGCGGCGACTTTCATTTGTTCGTATTCCAGAAGGCGCCGCATCAGTTCGGCGCGCGGGTCACTTTCCTCCTCAGCCAGCAAAACAGGCAGCGGCAGCAGCATACGGGATTTAATTTCAATCAGAACCGCAGCCATCAGGAGATATTCCGCCGCCAGCTCCAGTTTATTAGCCCGCATCATTTCGATGTAGCCCATATATTGCCGCGTGAGCTCCGCCATGGGAACATCCAGCACATCCAGGTTATGTTTGCGGATAAGATAAAGCAGCAGATCGAGCGGCCCCTGAAAGGTGTCGAGAAATACTTCCAGCGCATCCGGCGGGATATACAAATCCGAAGGCAGTTCGGCCAGCGGTTCACCATGGATCTTCGCAACCGAATTAGTGACGGGAGGGTAAGAAGAATCGTTCACTTTGAATATCCGCACGCGCTCTGCATGTGCTTGCTATTCCATCTCGCTACAGACACTACATCGACCCATGAAAAGTCGCTGAGACGCTCTCAAGAGTAATCCAGCCCCATCGCTTCCCTGACATCCCGCATAGTCTCCTGAGCCAGTCTATCGGCTTTCTCACACCCATCGGCGATGATGTTCCGCACTAGGCTGGGATCTTCCTCATACATCCGGGCGCGTTCATGCATGGGCTTCTGTTCAGCCAATATCGCATCGATGACAGGTTGCTTGCAGTCCAGGCAGCCGATACCGGCGCTTACGCAACCCTCCTGCGCCCATTTTTTGGTCTCCTCGCTCGAATAGACCAGGTGGAATTGCCACAGCGGGCATTTGGCGGGGTCGCCAGGATCACTGCGCCGGACACGTGCCGGATCCGTCGGCATGGTGCGAATTTTCTTTATCACACTGGCGGGATCCTCCCGCAAGCTGATGGTGTTATTGTACGATTTGGACATCTTCTGTCCATCCAGCCCCGGCATTTTTGAAGCGAGAGTGAGCATCACTTCCGGTTCGGAAAGAATCATTTTTCCGCCACCTTCGAGATATCCGAATAATCGCTCCTGGTCACCCAGGCTCACATTCTGCTGCTCGTCCAGCAATGATTTCGCCGCGGCTAGCGCCTGTTGATCGCCGTGCTCCTGGTAGCGATTTCGTAACTCACGATAGACCCTGGATTTTTTTGAACCCAGTTTTTTTATTGCCGCCTCCGCTTTCTCGCGGAATCCCGCTTCCTTGCCATATATGTGGTTAAAGCGACGGGCAATTTCGCGGGTAAACTCGATATGCGGCGCCTGATCCTCGCCCACCGGCACGCGCGTGGCGCGATAAATGAGAATATCCGCGCTTTGCAGCAGGGGATAACCCAGAAAGCCGTAAGTGCTCAGTTCCCTCTCGGACAATTTTTCCTGCTGATCCTTATAAGAAGGCACGCGTTCCAGCCAACCCAGCGGTGTAATCATCGAAAGCAGCAAATGCAGTTCGGCGTGTGCCGGCACACGCGACTGGATGAACAATGTTGCCTGTGCCGGGTCCACGCCTGCAGCAAGCCAATCTATCACCATATCCCAGACATGTTGCTCGATCACTTCCGGTGTATCGTAGTGAGTCGTGAGAGCATGCCAGTCGGCAACGAAGAACAGACATTCAAACTGGTGCTGCAGCTCTACCCAATTCTTCAGCACGCCGTGATAATGCCCCAAATGCAGGGCACCGGTGGGACGCATCCCCGACAAAACCCGATCAGCGAACATACTTTACTTACCCTCAATTATCCTTGGCCAGAATTCCTGGTCAACCGTTCACTACACTTCGAATCCAAATACCCACGCTACCAACTGTATCGTAATGGCGATAAAAGGTCCGATCACCGCACCTAATATGCCTGTCATCAAAAGCAGCACGAGTATCATAAAACCGTAAGGTTCAATTTTCGCAAAATGCTGCGCCAAATGGGGTGGCAGCAGGCTTACCGCCACGCGGCCCCCGTCCAGCGGCGGCAGAGGCAGCAGATTCAGCACCATTAATACCACATTGATTTTGATACCCGCTTCGCCCATCAAAATCAAGGGCGTCGAGAGATCGCTCTCAGGCAGGTCGAGGCCAACCTTGATCATGAACCCCCACACCAACGCCATGAAAAGATTTGCACCCGGCCCAGCCAATGCTACCCAGAGCATATCCTGCTTGGGGCGGCGCAATGCCGCGAAGTTGACCGGTACCGGCTTGGCCCAGCCAAACAGGATGCCGCCCAGCCACAGCGTTACCAGGGGAAGCAGAATTGTACCGATGGGATCGATATGCCGCAGCGGATTAAGGCTGACGCGTCCCTGTGAATAGGCGGTGAGATCGCCAAAATGCTTGGCCACATACCCATGCGCGGCTTCATGCAGCGTAATGGCAAAAATTACCGGCAGTGCATAAATGGCAATACTCTGGATGATGCTATCCATGTATCTTTCCGAAAGGTTCAAGGCTGCCCTTGCCTTGCCGGGTGATTTCCGGCGTCTCCCCGGTCAAATCAACCACGGTACTCATCTCCAGACCGCATGCGCCGCCGTCCAGCACCAGCTCGACATGGTGCTCCAGCCGCGCGCGGATTTCCTCCGCATCATTCAGGGGAAGCTCATCCCCGGGTAATATCAAGGTGGAACTCAACAACGGCTCATCCAACTCCGCCAGCAACGCCTGAACCACGGGATGATCGGGAATCCGCACACCGATGGTGTTGCGTTTCGGATGCAGCAAGCGGCGCGGCACCTCTCGCGTCGCCTGGAAGATAAAAGTATAACTGCCGGGCGTGCTGGCCTTGAGCAGCCTGTGTTCGCGATTATCGAATTTTGCGTAACGGGAAATTTCGGCCAGATCGCGGCACATCAGGGTAAAGTGATGGTCTTCACCCACTTGCCGAATGGCGCGAATGCGCGTCATGACGTTCTTGTCGCCCAGCTGGCCCCCCAGCGCATAACACGAATCGGTAGGGTAGGCAATGACACCCCCTGCGCGTACGATAGCTGCCGCCTGCCGTATCAGGCGTACCTGAGGGTTAGCCGGGTGAATGGAAAAGAATTGGGCCACGTGAGAAACAGTTTTTAATTATAATTTTAGGGCATCCGTAAAAAATCGTATGCTTCAGGCAGGTCCAATTACTAATTGTCGACCGCCAGGACGCAAACAAAAGTCGCTGAGATGTCATTGCATCTTCCGAATATGCATCTGTAGTGAGCGTGGCGAACATACAACTCACCCATTATGCCGCCACTTTCCAGTCATGCCATACCGGCTTGCAGTAATCAGGCAGTGGCGGCATCCGGCCCAGATCGAAATAGCTCTCGCCCGGTCCATGAAAATCCGAGCCGCGCGAAGCCAATAAACCCAGCCGCTGGCTATGGCGCGCGAACAGCAAGGATTGTTCCGGCGTGTGGCTGGCGGTGATGACCTCGATCGCTTCTCCACCAAGGGTACGAAATTCAAGCAGCAGCTCGTCCAATGCACCCTTGCCCAGTTTGTAACGGCCAGGATGGGCAATCACAGCTCTGCCACCGCTGTTGCGTATCCAATCGATGGCGTCGCTCAAGGGTGCCCACTGATGCGGTGCATACCCGGGTTTGCCCTTGACAAGATATTTTTTGAAGACCGATCTGACGTCTTTGGCGTAACCCTGCTGGACCAGAAAACGTGCGAAGTGCAGCCGACCTATCAGGTGCCCATTGCCGGCATTCTTGCAAGCGCCTTCAAAACTGCCGTGAATGCCGAATTTGTCGAGCTGCGCCGCGATTTTGCCGGCTCGCACCGTCCGGCCCTCGCGTATCGAAGTCAGGCCCTGCGCGAGTTGCGGGTGTTCCGGGTCTATGCCAAGCCCGACAATGTGCAGGGTCTGGCCGCGCCAGTTAACGGAGATTTCCACCCCATTGATAAAGATGATGTTTTTCTCGACCGCAGCCCGACGGGCTTCATCCAATCCAGCCACATCGTCGTGATCGGTCAACGCCAGCACCGCCACCCCCTGCGTGGCCGCGTGTTCCACCAGCTGCGTGGGCGTCAGCAAGCCGTCGGAAGCCGTGGAATGACAATGTAAATCAATGTTGAGCATGAAACCGGTTCGCGCGAAGCAAGAGACGCATCATAGCAAATAAGGAAGGGTATGAAAAATGAACCTCGGAAAAGAATCAAAAAGAATGCGGAGCTTGTATTTCAGCCGGAGGCGTGCGCACAAGACCGATAGCTGTAAATCAGCAATCAAGCAGCAGCAACATCCTTTCCGCGAAAGCGAAGTTTTCCTGAACCATGGGCGCGCCGGTTCCATATGCTTAAAATGGCTTATCGCCCAAAACGCCCAGAAACGATAAAGTCTTTCTTCGGGGGAGTTCTCGTACCGGCAGCTATAGATCTAACTTATCGGTTAGCTCATCTAATACGCATTTTCAGGTAAAGTACGAGGATACAGTCGTCGAACTCAAATGGAACAAATGGATTTCCTACCGATTTTTTTCAACATCAGAAACCGTAACTGCGTGGTGATCGGCGGTGGCGAAGTGGCCGCACGCAAGATTACGTTGCTGTTGCGCGCGGGTGCACATATCACGCTGGTTTCTCCACAGCTCGGCGCGGATCTGCAAATACAACTCGATGGGGCACTGCGCGAGCAACTTGAGCAGGGCAGGATTATCTATCGCGCCGAGACGTTCCATGCAGACCATCTGCATGATGCCGCGCTGGTCATTGCCGCTACCAACGACCCCATAGTCAACCGGAAGGTGTCAGAGACCGCCGGGCGGTTGCATATTCCGGTCAACGTAGTCGATTCCCCCGCTTTATGCTCTTTCATCATGCCATCGATCATAGACCGGGCGCCTATTATAGTCGCGGTTTCGAGCGGGGGTGCATCCCCGGTGCTGGCACGATTGCTGCGAGCCCGTCTCGAAACCATGATACCCGCGGCATATGGACGTCTTGCGGCTTACGCAGCGGAGTTCCGCGATCGGGTGAAAGCAAGTTTCGCGCGCCCCGAGAAAAGGCGCAGATTCTGGGAAGGTGCACTGCAGGGACCGTTTGCCGAGATGATTTTTGCCGGCCGGGATCAGGCGGCCAGGGCTTATCTGGAGCGCCTGCTGGAAAACGAGGCTGACGGCTCAGGAAAGAGAGAGGCCGGGGAAGAGATGCAGGGAGAAGTTTATCTCGTAGGCGCCGGGCCGGGAGATCCCGAATTGCTGACTTTTCGAGCGATGCGCCTGATGCAGCAAGCGGACGTGGTGGTGTATGACCGCCTGGTTTCGCCCGAAGTACTCGATATGGTGCGCCGCGATGCGCTCCGCATTTATGCCGGCAAGGAACGCAGCAAGCACGTCATGCCACAGGAATCCATTAATGAGTTACTGGTACGGCTGGCGAAAGAAGGCAAACGCGTGCTGCGGCTGAAAGGCGGCGATCCGTTCATCTTTGGCCGTGGCGGCGAGGAAATCGAAACCCTGTCCAGCCAGGGCGTTCCTTTCCAGGTCGTACCGGGCATCACGGCGGCAACGGGGGCGGCATCCTATGCCGGTATCCCGCTCACGCATCGCGACTATGCTCAGTCGTGCGTTTTTGTGACCGGCCATCTCAAGGACGGGAGCGTGGATCTGGATTGGCCGATGCTGGCGCGGCCACATCAGACTATTGTGGTCTACATGGGGTTGCTTGGATTGCCCGTATTATGCCGCCAACTGATAGCGCATGGTCTGCCGGCTACAACCCCAGCCGCAATCGTGCAACAAGGAACCACTCATAAACAGCGCGTACTGACCGGTTCGCTGGAGACACTTCCCGATCTCACCACTTCCGCCAATCTCATCCCGCCGACACTCATCATCGTGGGTGAAGTCGTGAAACTACACCAGAAACTTGCCTGGTTCGAGCCAGAGAGCGATCTGCACGCTGGCGAGGGCGCAGCAAATAAAAAGTAGGGTACTAATTGGTGACGCGCATAGCGCCGTATGAAAATTTTCTCATTATTGCATGCCTGACTATCGACGCGCCTGGCATCCGGGTGGTACCTATTTCTTTACCGTTAACCTGTTGCAACGACAGGGTAACGACCTGCTAACCCGGCATATAGATTTGCTGCGCAAGGTGGTGGGGCTGGTACGGCAACGTCATCCTTTCATTATCCATGGCTGGGTGGTGCTGCCGGAGCATCTCCATTGCATCATCGAACTTCCACCTGGTGATACCGATTTTGCGACGCGGTGGCGGTTGATCAAACTTACATTTTCCAAGGCATTACCAATTACCGAGCGGCGCTCCAAGGTTCGAATAGCGCGTGGTGAACGCGGCATATGGCAACGTCGTTACTGGGAGCATTTGATTCGCGATGAGAAAGACTTCCATGCGCACATGGATTACGTTCACATCAATCCGCTCAAACACGGTTTGGTTAAACGGGTGAACGAATGGCCGTATTCCACCTTTCATCGGTTGGTTGAAAAGGGTATTTATCCGGCAGATTGGGCAGGAGGCGATGAAAATAAGCTTGAATATGAAGATTGACATATCGCTTCACTTCATACGGCGCAATGCGTTTCGCTTATTGTCGTATATGGACACCTCCCGTTTTGCAAGCAACCCGTGTTGATGGTTTTGGTTCAACTGCTTCCGTATATCCGGCTTCCTGTTGGGTAGCGAGGTACCTGAGCCATGATGGAATTCGCGCGTAAGTCTCAAATCGCCCTAGCGGCTTTGTCGATTGTTGCTTCGCCAGTGAGCCAACACAATAAGCTGAGTCACTTACGCCGGTCTGACCTGTTTGCCATCAATTCGTTTTGCTACGCAATCGTTGTTTGATGTCTCCTGCTAAACTTTCCTGGAACTGCCTGCTGTTATACCGCTGTTCGATACGTTTCCTCACGGCTCAGGATTGACCATGCAATACGGGCGTTCTTGTTCGCCAGTGCCACCGTCGCGATGTTTTTGTTGCGTCGTTTCGCCAGCCCCGTCACCCAGCGGCTACGGGCGTCTTCCTTGTTCTCCGCCGCCTTGAGCGCCGCTCGTGCGCCGTGTATCAGCAACATGCGTACGTATTTATCGCCGCGTTTGCTGATGCGCCCCAATTGGCTCTTGCCGCCACTGGAATGCTGGCTTGGCGTCAATCCCAGCCAGGCTGCCATGTCCCGGCCTTTGCAAAACTGTTTTCCGTTACCTACCGCAGACACCAGGGCGCTGGCGACGACCGGACCAATTCCTTCTACGCGCAGGAGCCGTTGGATGCGTTCGTCTTCCCGCGCCCTCTGGGCAATGCGGGCATCGTATTCTTTGATGTTGTCATCCAGCTTGCGCAATTCTTCCCCCAGCAGGCAGAGCAGTCGGCGGAAATCACTCAGCAGGCCATTCTCGCCATCTTCCAGCAGTTCGGGTATGGCTCGGCGCAATCTCGTCAGGGAGGCGGGAAGTACAATGCCGAATTCACCGAGCAAGCCGCGTATCTCATTGCTGAGTGCCGTGCGTGCCTTGATGAGCCGGGCGCGAATTCGGTGTTCCGCTTGCATTACTTGTTGTTCCACGCTCTTGACCTGAACAAAGCGCATGCTGGGACGGCTTACGGCTTCACAGATCGCTTCGGCATCATGCGCGTCGTTCTTGCCGCTCTTGACGTAGGGCTTGACGAATTGCGGCGACATCAGGCGTGCGTCGTGTCCCATCTCGCCCAACTCACGTGCCCAGTAGTGGGCACTGCCGCAGGCTTCCATGCCGATCAAAGTCGGCGCCAGCTTGCGGAAGTACGACAGCATCTGACCGCGCCGTAGCTGTTTCTTTACTACTGCCTTGCCGTGATGATCAACACCGTGAATCTGAAATACTTGCTTTGCCAAGTCTATGCCAATACAGGTAACATCCATTTCACACCTCCTCCTTCGACTGATTGGTTGGAATCTTCAGTCTGGCACATTACGATGCCGTTTAGGTAGGAGGTGTCCATTCCATTGCCCTACCTTATTCGCATGAGGCCGACAACGTAATCAAGCCATGTTGCATGGACTGGGTTATGGATTTCGACCTTCCATCTTATTACCTCGAGCCCGCAAGGTATAAGAAGTAGGGCGTCAATAAGCGAAGCGCATTGCGCCGTATGCTATGTGTGACCTCTGCTGCAACGAGACCCTAAAACATCAAAAAGTACCCAAACCAGGGTGCTTTTAGCGAATCGATGTTTCAGAAGCAATGCCAACAGGCTATTTATCCGGCTGCGGCGTGATGCGCAGATATGGCCGAGGCGCCTTGTAACCTTTCGGGAATTTCTGCTTGATGACCTCTTCATCCTTTATCGTCAGGGGAATAATCACGTCATCGCCGTTTTTCCAGTTACCCGGCGTCGCCACCGTATACTTGTCGGTCACTTGCAGCGCGTCGATCACTCGCAGAACCTCGTCAAAATTGCGGCCGGTGCTCAACGGATAACTGATGATGAGCCGAACCTTCTTTTTCGGATCGATGATGAACAGCGACCGAACCGTCACGGTATCCGACTGATTTGGGTGAATCATGTCGTACAGCGTCGCAACCTTTTTGTCCAGGTCCGCGATGATCGGAAAATCGACGCGGCAGTTTTGCGTTTCCTCGATATCCTTGATCCACCCAGCATGTTTCTCCGATGAATCGACCGATAATCCGATTGCCTTGACGTTGCGTTTGTCAAAATCCGACTTGAGCTTTGCAGTCAATCCCAGTTCGGTTGTGCATACCGGGGTGTAATCGGCGGGATGCGAAAACAGTACCGCCCAGGAATCGCCTATCCATTCATGAAACCTGATCTTTCCGATAGTGGAATCTTGCTCGAAATCAGGTGCAGTATCGCCTAAGCGTAAGGTCATGGCATCCTCCTAAGTTAACAATGGATTAAAAGTTCGTGGGAAATTGATAAGCTCAATATAGCCTGACTGCTGTAATGACTCAACAATTATTATTCGCGCACAATGGATGAGGTGGATAGCACCACATCATTTTCTCCACCCCATAAATACCGCAGGCAGCGTTTACCGGAAGCTCGCTACGGTAGCGATAGCGAACCGACCTCACCGCTTGATCGGAAAGCCCCAAGAATAAGGCCGTTCATATTTCTGCAATATGTTGTAGTACGTACGTACCGATTCCGCCAGTATGACTGCTTCGCCACCTCGACCATAGCCATGTTTCAGATTGTGAAAATATTTGCTCTGGCTTAGCAGCGGTAATGTTTGTTTCAGGTCCACCCAAGAATCCGGGTTGAGGCCAAGACGCTGGGCCAGAATGCGTGCATCCTCGATGTGGCCGGAGCCCTGGTTGTATGCTGCCAGCGCGATCCAGGTACGATCCGGTTCTTTGATGCGTGTGGGTAACCCATCTTTTAACAACATCAGGTAGCGCGCGCCCGCAAGTATGCTCTGTCGGGCGTCCAGTCGATCGGTCACCTTCATCCGGTCAGCGGTAATTTCCGTCAACATCATGATGCCGCGCACGTTGGCGGGAGAAACCGCAAGTCGATCCCAGTGCGATTCCTGATAGGCCAGCGCTGCAATCAGCCGCCAGTCAATGCCCGTCACCTCCTCGGCTTCATGAAAGTAGTCGCGCAAATCAGGCAGTATCGTGCGTCTTTTCTTCAGAATGCCAATCACATCCGTTTGGAGAAGCCGCTGAGTGTGACCATAATACCGGTCGAGCAAGCGCACTAAAGTGCCATCCTGTTCGATGCGGTTAAAGAACTTCCGAGTCCTCTCCAATAATCCGCGCTCTGCATAGGGTGAAAAGGCCCATGCCTTGCCGGCTGGCTCGCCTAAATCAAATGCTACGCTCAAATTAGGGAAGAAATTCTTTGCCAAATTGATTTGGGTGGAGTCTGCTATCACGTAATCGACTTTTCCCTCTGCCAGTTTTGCCAGCAGGTCTTCGGGCGTAATATCCACTTCAGCCCATTTCAGTTCCGGAACGTGCTGCTTTGCCTTATTCAGTGGTTCGGTATAGGTGGCGCCACCGGCAATTTCGACGGTTCTCCCCACGAGGTCGTTCATATTTTTGGGTTTCGGGTAGTCCGTATTGTAGGCAACCTGAGGCTGGACGAGCTGATAGATCGGCCCGAAGCGGGCGCGCAACGCGTGCTTGGGGGTAATGGTCAAGCCAGCCGCAAAATGTCCTTGATGCTTCTCCAGGCTCAACAAGGCGTCATCCGGTTTCGGCACGATTTTAAACCTGACTTTTATACCCAGCTCGCGCGCGAACTCGGAAGCGAGGTCGAACTCCAATCCGGCATGTCCACCTTCGGCATTCTCATAATAGGTATCAGGACTGTTTACGGTAATGACTACCAGCTCATCGGTTTTGTCGAATGGCGATACCGATTTTTCAAATGAATCACAGGCAGCAAAGATGAGGCCGCAACCGAAAACGATAAAAAGCAAACGGGGGAGAACGTGCATGGGAGAGAGACAAGCAGAATTCATGAACATTCTGCCATGTTGTTCTGAACGAGCGTGAGATAAACGCGAGATAAGCTGATAAAATGGTATACCATAAAGGAGAGGTACCGAAGTGGCCATAACGGCGCTGACTCGAAATCAGATGGTCAGGGTAACCTGGCACGTGGGTTCGAATCCCACCCTCTCCGCCAATAGTTCTAAGTTATTGAATTTAAAGTAAGTCACTGATTTCCAGTGGGTTTTTATGCTTTGCTACATAAAGGTGCTACAAAGCACGCCTACGGATCAATGTCTAAGGAAACGCTGACCAATGCCATCCTTCCGGGATTTTCCATTCCGGAAATCACTCTGCTGCAATTTCTGTCTTCATGACATCGAATTGGGCTTGGTTTTCACACCCGGATCATCGATCCGGGGCCGTTTCAGGACACCGTTCCCCGATTTCTCGCTCTCAGGATGCAACTTTCCTGTACGGCGCGCACAGCGTTCGCTGCGATAGCATCAGATTGGCCATCGCAAACAGCACCTGCAGTTGTGCAGTGTTCTTCGCCAGACCCTTGTAGCGGCACTTGCGATGCCTAAACAGGTTCTTCACTACGTGGAACACGTGTTCGACCTTCGCGCGAATGCTCGCCTTGGCCCGCTCTGCCTTCTCGATGAGCATGCGCACCGGATCTGCCTCATCCAGCTTCTTGTACGTCGAGCGCCTGCGCGCAATGATGAACTCGGCTGCACACTCCTGCAATTCCTCGCGCTTGTGTGCGCCCTGGTAACCACCATCACCGTGCAGATGTTTCTCGTCGCCATGCAACAACTTGTGCGTCTGGCTCACATCCGGTTCGTTCGCCGCCGTGGTGACGATCGAGTGCGCAAGACCGGTGTGCGCGTCCGCGCCGATGTGTACCTTCATCCCAAAGTACCACTGGTTTCCTTTCTTCGTCTGATGCATGTCCGCGTCGCGTTCGTGTGCCTTGTTCTTCGTCGAGGGCGGTGCGGCAATCAAGGCGGCATCCACGATGGTGCCTTCGCGCAGGATCAGTCCCTGCTGTCCCAGTTGCTCCCGGATCAGCCCGAAGATGCGCGCGGGCATCGCGTGACGTTCCAGCAGCCGGCGAAACTTCAGCAGCGTCGTGGCATCCGGTGCCTGCCGTTCGATCAGGTCCACACCGACAAAGCGGCGCACCGCGATGCTGTCGACAATAGCGTCCTCAATCCCTTCATCCGACAGGCCCAGGCAGTTCTGACACAGATACATGCGCAGCATCAGCTCCAGTCCTACCGGCGGGCGACCGCGCTCGCCTCGGTAGTAGTGCGGTTCAATCAGTGCGACCAACTGCAACCACGGCACCAACCGGTCAAGATCGGACAGAAACTGCTCGTGGCGCGTCGGCTTGCGACGCGCCGAGTACTCCATGTCGGCAAAGCTCGTCTGGCGTTTCATCGGGGGCATTGTGAAGGATGGGATGACTCAGGCATTCTACAGTGCGGGCTTAAATCAGTGTTTCCCTAGGTATCTATTGCCTCAAGTAGCGACTCCTCCTCGTTAAATCCTAAATACCCACACTGATTCTCTGGTGTACCTCAGTACACTGGTAGATACTGCTGAGTTTGGTAAAATCCCGTGGCTACCGCCGGTACAAACTCGACAGAACCAATATGGCCAAAGGGACACTAGAGTGCCTAGCCACGACCACCGCCTAACAACGATAAAAATTTTCGGGGTGCGCCTCCGGCAACTAGGAGAGGCGGTCAGCGTCGCAGCCCAGGGGGAGACGCGCGCGTGAACGACACGAGCGTCGCAGGCAGGCTGCCTCTCAGCCGGTTTTTAAGAATAGCCGTCATGGCTGGGATCGAGAGTGCCATTCAGATTCACATCGACCGAGGCGACGATCTCAACGCCCGCGACCGAAACGGTTTGACGCCTCTAATGTTGTCGGCAGCTCGAAACAAGCCCGCCATCTGCAAACTGCTGCTCCGTGCAGGAGCTGACGACGGTCTACTCGATCCCTATGGAAAAACGGCCCTTGCCATTGCGGTTGCCGCAGGCGCACACGAGGCCGCCGCCGTCCTCGAGTCAGTCAAAGTCTCGATAGGAGCTTGGGGCGACCAAGTCCTTGGCGTACCCCAACCGTCCGATGGACCCATCGAACCTTTGGGCGTTCAAGCCCCAGAACACTCCGCATATCTGATCGGCGCAAGCGAGACTGAAGCAGACATGGCGCGGCCTGCGGCCCCAATCACGGTCGATGAAGCGACCGAACCAGAAAACACACAAGACTTTGATTTGTTCGGCTGGGAGCCCGAGGAAGACCGGCCTCCGCCCGATGCCGATTCGTCGGTCGCCCAAGCCGCCAGCGCAATTCAGGTAGCCATCACGGAATATGAACCCGTCGACTCTTCAGCTGACTGGGATGATATCGACGCCTACCTGCCAGAAAGATCGCAGCCGTTGGCGCGCACAGACGACGCCGAAGTTCTAGAACGGCTCCGCCTGCTAATGCTTCAAGCCGTCCGCGAAGGCAGTGTGCCGTACATGTGGGTCGAGGCGCTGTCGGTCAACGATGACCGATCCGCAAACCCCGAGGCCGAAGCGCAGCTGAGCATGATAATCAACGACCTCGGCGCCGAAGTCGATGAACGATTCGAATACGTCGGTGCCAGCGCCACCGAAAACTTCGAGGTCTACGTCAAACCAGAGGAATCGCCGGACGAAGAAGAGATCGTGGCCAATGCCTTGGCCTCCATCGACAGTCTCGTCTTCAATCGAACAGAGCCTCTGCGCATTTACCAAAAAGAATTCCAGCAAGAAAGGCTCATTTCCGCGGAAGAAGAGGTCGCGCTGAGCCAAGCCATGGAAAGCGAGTTGGAAAGAGCACTCGACGCTTTGGCGACTTGGCCGCGTGGCATCGACCTTACGTTGGCCGCTGGGCACTTGGTTAGGGCCGGACAACAGCCTTTGAGTTGGTTGTCACTTGGCCCCGCCGACGTCCAGCCAAAGCTTGAACCCACTCTCGAAGGCGGAAACGATGCCGACACCGCCGCACCGGATTCGCCTGACGAAGCAGCAGAGCACGATCGCGTCCTCCAATTCGAGACCCGCCCGCTTGGCGACCAAGCCTCGGACTTCTTGGATGCGCTGGACCAGCTAGCGAGCCTTCCGATTGGCTCTGCCCAGCAGGGAGCGGGATGGCGAGCCATCCGTGAAACGCTGTCGTCGCTTCGACTGAATCGGCGCTTCCTTTTGGAGCTGGCCGATATCGAAGACCACGGCGACACCGGCTCGGCCAATCAATACGCGAGCGCGATGAAGGCTCACCAGCGCGCCCGCGAACGAATTGCCGTCGCCAACCTAAAGCTCGTTTTCCATCTCGCCAAAAAATATCTATACAGCGGCGAACCTTTGGATGACTTGGCACAAGAAGGAAACATCGGCCTACTGAAGGCCGTCGAGCGCTTCGATTGGCGCCGCGGTTTCAAGTTCTCTACCTACGCCACTTGGTGGATACGACAGCAAATTGGGCGGTACCTCGCCGACAAATGTAGGACGGTTCGCGTTCCGGTCCATGTCTATGAAAAGGCCCAGCGCCTTTCCCGAGAAACTCAGGCGTTTGAATCGGAGACAGGGTGCCCGCCCGAGCTCCATGAGATCGCGGCTCGTTTGAACATAGCCGTCCACAAAGTGGCCGAGCTTCGACGCGTCACACCTGAGCCATTGCCGATCCATGAACTGCCCATCGACGAGCTGATCGCCGTCGAGGTCCGATCCGATTTCGCTTCGACAGATCCCATGGACATCGCGTTCAAGTCCGAATTACTCGAGACAATTGACAAGCTGCTGTCCACGCTAAAACCCAGGGAAGAGCAGACTCTTCGTCTGCGCTTCGGCATCGGCGTCGAAGAGGCGTTGACGCTCGACGAAATTGGCTGCCAATACGGAGTCACGAGAGAGCGCGTTCGCCAGATAGAGGCCGCCGCGCTCCGAAAATTAAAGCACCCACGTCGAATGGACGCGTTCGCGCGCGCAGTCTTCGGTGGGCCGCTTTACCCAGAAGGCAAAGAGGAAGAAGACAGCGCTGAGCAACCATCGGAAGCCAAAATGATGCGGCGGCCTGCCGAGCCCAAGACGGCTCCCTCGAGCCTGAGCGACCCACTACCCGCGCGACCGTCGGGCACCGACAGGCTCCTGTCAGAAGTCGCAGACTGGGGCATTCCCGTCGACGACGACCGCAACGGGCCTTCGGGGAGAATATGGGTTAACCTCACCAACGCGCCGGATAGACGTTACCGCAAATTGGTCCACAAACTGCTTGCGTTGGGGTTCGAGTTCTGGCCAGGGAAGGGCTATTGGAGATGACCCCAAAGACGCGAAATGCGCCTCCTCGCGCCGTGTCGATGCTTGAATCGCTTCGCGGCCTCGGCTATTCCACCGCAACGGCGCTCGCTGATATCGTGGACAACAGCATTTCCGCTGGCGCGACCGAAGTTAGTGTCGATTTTTCCTGGGCCGGGCAGAATAGCCGCATTTCGGTCCTCGATAACGGGCGCGGCATGAGCGACGCCGAGCTTGAAAGCGCGATGCGGCTTGGCGACAAGAACCCGCTGATCGCCCGCGAAGCGCACGACCTAGGGCGCTTCTGCATGGGGCTCAAAACCGCATCCTTCTCGCAATGCCGCCGCCTCACGGTAGCCACCGTCAAGGACGAGGTCCAAAGTTGCCTGCGGTGGGATTTGACCGAACTGGCCGCCAACCCAGACAGTGGATGGCTTCTCTTCGAAGGCCCTGCCCCTGGCTCAAAGTCGTTTATCGCGAACTTGAAGGGTAAGAAGGCAGGGACTCTCGTATTGTGGGAGACACTCGACCGCATTGTTACGGATGGCTACAAGTCGGACGACTTCTTGGCTTTGATCGACGATGTCGAAGCCCATTTTGCGATGATCTTCCATCGCTTTCTCCAAGGTCCGCTAGCGCGCCTGAAACTGTTTTTGAACGGTCGCGCCCTCAAGCCCTGGGACCCGTTCATGACAGGGCACATAGCCAAGGCATGGGCGCCTCCGATCGCGAAACACCATGCCGAATATGGAACCGTCGAGATCCAATGCCATGTCTTGCCACATCGCGACAAGCTAACGGCGGCTGAGTACGATGCCAACGGAGGCCCAGCGGGATGGACTGCCCAGCAGGGTTTTTACGTCTACCGCAACGAGAGGCTCTTGGTCGCAGGAGGCTGGCTCGGTCTGGGCAACTCGCGCGTATGGAATCGAGAAGAAGCGCATCGCTTGGCACGCATCCGCATCGACATCCCCAACACGGCCGACGCCGAGTGGAAGATCGACGTCAGGAAGTCTACGGCGCGGTCCCCGGTGTCGCTCAAACCCTGGCTCACCCAGTTCGCCGAAAACACGCGCGAGCGCGCTCGCCGGGTGTTCGCCTATCGCGCAACCCCGATGCCAAGCCAAGGCGACAGGCCCGTTGAACAAGCTTGGCGTGTAGAGCGGATCAAGGCCGGTATGCGGTATCGGATCGAAGAGAAACATCCCTCCGTCGCAGCCGTCCTCGACAACGCAGGCGATCTCCAACCCTTGATCAAAGCAATGATTCGAGTGATCGAGGAGACGGTCCCGGTCCAGCGCATCTGGCTCGACACCGCGGAGAACAAGGAGACGCCGCGCACCGGTTTCGACAGTGAGCCCAACGAGGCGGTGATTGAGATCGCGACCGTTCTCTTCGATGACCTAATCCAGCGAAAGAATCTAAGCGTAGACGAGGCCCGCAAGGCACTACTGCGTACCGAACCTTTTCACAAATTTCCCGCGCTCGTGGCGCGACTTGGGAGCAAACCGTGATCCGCACAGAAACTGCAGCAGCCCAATTGGAACTGCTCGAGAACGTGATCGCCACCGCACAGCGGTTGGTGAAAGCGGAGAAGGAAAAGTCGAAAGTTACGGCAGCCTACATCGCCGAGAAAGTGGCACGAGCCGCGGAGATGTTCGAGACCGACGCCACCTCCACCGTGGACCAGCCGTTGGCGGTTTCCACGCTCATTCAGCGATTCAGTCACTGGATCGGCAAGGCCACGACGCTCAAAGACGATGCCGGCCATATCCATTGGCTCAATGCCGCTCGCAAGAAAGATTGGCACTATTGGCGTCGCTACCGCGACTACCTTGAAGCCAAGCTTTCCGATAAGGTCGTGGATGGCCTCGACGACGCAACTGACAACATCTTGGCGCTGCTCGAAGACCCGCATCGGGCAGACGCATGGGATCGCCGAGGGCTCGTCGTCGGCCATGTCCAATCAGGCAAGACCAGCAACTACTCGGGCCTGATCTGCAAGGCGGCGGATGCCGGCTACAAGATCATCATCGTGCTGGCAGGCACGCACAACAATCTGCGCTCCCAAACTCAAATGCGCCTCGAAGAGGGTTTCTTGGGCTATGAAACAACGGTGAACCGCGACCCTGGCTTGCCCATCGGAGTGGCCCAGTTTGGCGAGGACCTGAAAACGAATTCCGCAACCACGCGCGCGGACAACGGCGACTTCAATAAGGCCATCGCCAAGCATTTCCACGGCATTTCACCAGAAGAACGCCCATGGCTCTTCGTGGTCAAGAAGCAAAAAACGGTGCTTACCGCCCTCCTGCACTGGATTCAGTCGCGCGTGTTCGATGCGACCGAAGATGACCGGAAGGTCGTCACCAAGCTGCCGTTACTGATGATCGACGACGAGGCGGACAACGCCTCCGTCGACACCGGTGAGCAACTGTTCGATGAGGACGGCGCTCCCGACGAGGAGCACCAACCCAAAACAATCAACAGCCTCATTCGACAGCTCCTGCATGCATTCACTCGAAAGGCGTATGTGGGTTACACCGCCACGCCCTTTGCCAATATCTTCATCCACCACAAGGGAACCACCACGAAGGAGGGCCCTGACCTCTTCCCGCGCTCCTTCATCATCAACCTAGGCGCGCCGTCGAACTATGTCGGCCCTGCCTGCCTCTTTGGAAGGATGACCAAGGATGGCCGAAAGGGCGAACTTCCCCTTTCTCGCCCCATTAGCGATCAATATGACCCCAGGACCGACTCAGGTTGGATGCCGCCAAAGCACAATAAGACGCACATTCCGATCTACAACGGGCAGGAGATGGCGCCGCCCTCTTTGCGCGAGGCGATCTGCGCCTTTGTCCTTGCTTGCGCGGTGCGTGAACTACGCGGCCAAGGGGCAGCGCACAGCTCGATGCTGATCCACGTCACCCGCTTTGTGGCAGTGCAGGACCATGTACGGCTCCAGGTCGAGGATTCGGTGCGCAGCATGCGCCAGAAAATCTGCAGAGGCATCGAAGCCGACGGTCTGCTGACTCAGATGAAAGAGCTATGGGAGCTGGACTTCGCTCCGACCAGCGTCAAGGTCTCTGAGCTGTCTCCCGACGAAGAGCGGCCTGCAGCATTACCGACATGGGATGAGGTGCAGGCGGCGCTTCCCGATGTCCTCGAAGACATCGAGGTGCGTTCAATCAATGGCACGGCCAAGGACGCTTTAGACTACGCTACCCCAGGCTCGACACTCAAGGTCATCGCCATCGGCGGCGACAAGCTGGCGCGGGGGCTGACGCTCGAAGGGCTCTGCGTGAGCTACTTTGTACGCACCACGAAGATGTACGACACGCTGATGCAAATGGGCCGATGGTTCGGCTATCGACCCGGATATCTGGATATCTGTCGCCTCTACACCTCGCCTGACTTGGTGCGTTGGTTCGGCCACATCGCTGACGCCTCCGAGGAGCTGCGGGAGGAATTTGACTTCATGGCCAGCGCGAATCTTACGCCAGAAGATTATGGCCTCAAGGTGATATCGCACGAGGTGCTTACGGTCACGTCGCCCTTGAAGATGCGCAACGCGCATACCCTGTCCTTGACCTATAGCGGAACGCGCCCCCAAACTATCCTGTTCCACCGCGACGCCAGGACGCAAGAAGCGAACCTCTCTGCGACGGACGATCTGATCGCATCCCTTGGACAACCTACGGTCCATGGCCAAAGATTCGAGCGTAACGGCAAAGCCGACTCATGGCCGCGTTCGCGGCTGTGGACAGACGTAGACGTTTCGAAGGTGCTTGCATTCTTGGGCGCCTATGCGACTCACCCCAACGCGACCAGCACCAAGGCTCCGGTACTCGCGGAATTCATCCGCAAGATGAACGAGATAGGTCAGTTGGATCTTTGGAGCGTGTCCCTGTTGGCCGAAGGCAGCGGCGAGAGCAATCCTTACGAATTCACGGGAGGCGTCCGCATTGAGTCCTGCCCGATGCGCACGCCCGACGATCACGAATCACCTGCTCAGAGAGACCCGGCCAGTTTCGCCATCGGAGTGCTGACCGATCCCGCCGACGAGGGGATCGATTTAGATGACAATGCGTGGCGCGAGGCTCTCGAAATCACCCAAGCGGCCTGGAAACCCGACCCGGCACGAGGACGCGTCACCATGCCATCGGTGCCAAGCGGAAAAGGTATGCGCATGGCCCGCGGCGAGCTTGGCGGCGCCGTGGATCGCGGTTTGCTGCTTCTTTATCCACTCGCCCCATATGCAGGCAAGCCAAAGTCACAAATCGTGTCCGGGTGGGACAAGCCCATCATGGCCTTCGCCATCGCCTTTCCAGCCAGCAACAGCGGAATTAGCGTGGAATATGAAGTGAATGTCCTCTACTGGACTCAGGAATATGGCCCGACTGAGTGATGAGTTTTTGATGGCATGGTCGTCGCTATCCGGCGACGGCCCGGACATGGGCTGGCAAACCATCTCAGTGACGCCCACCGGTCCGCTCGAATTGTGCGCGGGCCGGCGTGCCCCCGACAATGCCGAGGCGGTGTTGGTGGGATTCCCGGCGGCGCGCTTGGCGGCCGCCGACAAGTTGCCGGAGGGGCAAGGCTTTGCCATAGAACGCGCGAATCCCGAAGACAAGGGCATGCTTTGGCTCGCCTTGACACGCAATGCCGCAGGAAACGCTGAACTGTTCACGGATATGGTCTGCAATTTGACGGGCGCGTTGGATGGCGCCGTGGCGGCAGGGGCCGATGTCGCCAAGCTGCTACGGGTTTTTGTCGGGCGCGTGGGGGCTTGGCAGGAGTTCATGCGCAAAGGAAGCCAAATATTGAGTCCCGAAGCCGAGATCGGTTTGGTTGGAGAGCTAGCGACGCTTCTGCAAATTATCGAAGCGGGCATTTCCGCAACGGCAGCCACCGAAGGGTGGCTCGGCCCCTTGGATGGCGCCCAAGACTTCGAGCTCGGGACTGGCGCGCTCGAAGTCAAATCGACACTGTCGTCGGCGGGTTTCCCCGCGCGCATCGGGTCGCTTGAGCAGCTCGACGACTCTGTCCGCCAACCGCTCTTTGTCGTCGGCGTACGATTGCGCCAGACCGAAAGCGGACTGGGCCTGCCCGACTTTGTCGATGCCGCGAGGCTTGCAGCCAAGGTCGATCCTGGGGCCGCTAGCGCGCTCGATGACCGTTTGGTGGCCGCTGGATATTTCGACCCCCACGCCAACCACTATCCTCGACGCTTCGCGTTAGTGGACACGCTCGTGATCGAGGTCGGCGATGGATTCCCGCGCTTCACCGTCGGCGGTGTTCCTTTCGGCATCACGGGGGCTACGTATGGCATCGATCTTGAAAAGGTCGTTGGCCACCGCGTCGACGTGGCTACAGCATTGAAAAAAACGGGAGTGATATAAAGTATGGACTTGCCAGAATTCCTGCGCGAAACGCAGACCTCCGTGCGGTCGCAAATGAGAGAGGGCGCGCTCTATGAAGAATTGGTGTTCGCCGGGATAGTGATGGAGCACATGTCGGAGATCGGTATGACGTTCGAGCCGGTCGAATGCCATTTCGAGGGCAAGGTAGGCAACGCAAATCTGAGACTCAGCGGCTATTCCGTCTCCGATGAGAGTGACCAGCTTGATTTGTTCGTCAGCCTTTACGAAGGCGTCGATGTTCCGACGCCCGTTCCCGACTCGGAAACCAAGACCGCGGTGGAGCAGTGCCTACGCTTTCTGACACTTTGTGCGGAAGGCAAGATGGCGCCGAAGCTCGATCCTTCGAGCGACGTACGCTCGCTGGCGGAAACGCTGCAAGGCATCTACAACGACTTGGAGCAAATCCGTGTCTATGTCATCACTGACAAGGTCGCCAAGTCCAAGAGCTTCAAGACACGGGACATCGGCGGCAAGGCAGTGCGCCTCGAAGTCATGGACATCGAGCGGCTTCATCGGCATTGGTCCGAGGGCAAGCCGCGCGACGAAGTAGTCGTCGATTTCAACGAGGTCTCCGGCGCTCCCTTGCCCTGCGTCTTTGTGCCTGGCGAAAGCGACGATTACGACTACGCGCTGACAGCCATACCCGGCGAGGCGCTGCGGCTGCTCTACGAGAAGTTCGGTGCGCGGCTTTTGGAAGCCAACGTCCGCTCCTTTCTTAGCGTCAAGGGCAAGGGAATTAATGCCGGCATTCAAACCACCTTGCGATCGGCGCCTGAGCGATTCATGGCCTACAATAATGGAATCGTGATCGTGGCCGACGAAATGCGTCTGGGTAAACCAGGAGATGGCTCGGTGGGGATCGCGTGGCTCAAGGGACTGCAAATCGTCAATGGTGGCCAGACGACCGCATCTATGTACTTCACCAAGAAGAAGTTCCCTGAAGTGGACTTGGGACCGGTCAGGGTGCCCGCCAAGATCATCGTCATGCGAGTGCAGGACTCAGCCAAAGAGGAAGCGCTGGTTTCGGACATCTCGCGCTTCGCCAATACGCAAAACGCGATTAAGCAATCTGATTTGTCGGCAAACAAGCCCTTCCACGTAGATGTGGAAAAACTGTCGTTGACCGTTTATTGTCCCGATGGAGTCAGCGGATGGTTTTATGAACGGGCATCGGGCAGCTACAGCACCATGCTTGCCCGTGAAGGAACGACACCCGCAAAGCTGCGTAAACTCAAAGATGCAATGCCTCCGGCGAGGAAGATCACGAAGACGGACTTGGCGAAGTATATCAACGCATGGGATCGTAGACCGGACTTGGTAAGCCTGGGCTCGCAAAAGAACTTCGAACGCTTCATGGCTACGCTGTCGACCCCTGACGGAGAAACAGCAATGTTCCCGGATGTAACTTGGTATAAGGCGATGATCGCCAAGGCGATTATCTTCAAGGGGACTCAGAAAATTGTCCGGCCAATGTTTCAAGCATTCCAGGCGAACATTGCCGCCTATGTCGTGGCCGTGCTCGCCGACAAGCTTGGCGAGCGAATTGAATTCGACCGGATTTGGTCGCGGCAGGCTCTCTCCCCGGAATTCTGCGCGCAGATTGCTCGTTGGGCAAAAGAGGTCAGCAATGTCCTGCACCAGACGGCCGGAGGCCGAATGGTATCGGAATGGGCGAAGAAGCCGGAATGCCGTGACTCTGTCCTTGGGGCATCCTTCACAATGCCGGCCGACGATCTCCCCGAGCTGTTCTAAGGAGAATATTCTTGGTGGACGTTGTCGACAAAGAGACCCGGCGACGCATGATGTCCGGCATCCGAGCGAAGAACACGAAGCCGGAAATGCTCGTGCGGAAAATTCTGTTCGCTGCAAGCTACCGTTTCAGGTTGCACAGGCGCGACCTTCCAGGTGTGCCCGACGTGGTTCTGCCGGGTCACAAAGTTGCGATTTTCGTTCATGGGTGCTTCTGGCACCGCCACGCGGGTTGTGTTTTCGCCACATCGCCCACGACTAACACAGCGTTCTGGCATGCCAAATTGAGCGGCAATGTCGAGCGTGACACACGGGCTATCGAAGCACTCAAGGAAGCGGGATGGCGCGTGCTGGTTGTGTGGGAATGTGCCACCAAAGGCAAGTCGACCGAGGCTGTCACGGATCTCGCCCAATCTTTGTCCGAATGGATTGAGGGCGATGCGCCCTTCGGCGAAATCCCGGAACTTCTCCCCCATTAGGGTGTGAGGACAAGGCGGCGGGCATTCGCGAGCATGCTGTCGCTAGATCCGTTGCAGCCAGAGCTTGATGTTCTCGAGGCTGCCGAACCTCTCCCTGAGCTTCACGGACATGTCTCTTGCCGATATGACGACGACCGGATGGGTGTCGTCCACGAGCTCCATGTATGCCTGCGAATCAAGATAGGAAGTCGTGACCAAGATGCCAAACTGACGATGTCTCAGGCGCGATATCAGTCTGGACAGAGGCTTGATTCCTACCCCCACATCCGGGCCGTAGCACTTGGCCTCCATCGCGAATTCCACATCGATCGCGCCAGCCCCATATCCTATGCGATAGGTGCCCAAGGCGTCCCTTCCACCATCTCTCCATGGCCGCGTCAACTCCCAGTGTTGAATTGCCGGCATGAAAAACCGAGCCAACTCCATAGCGCACCGCTCGAATGCGTATGGATCTTCCTTGTAATGCTCGTAGACCGTCCTCACGTACGCGGCCAGTTCGGGGGTGTCGGGAATCTGCTGCCGCTTTGAGCGCACAGCGTTTACGGAAACGGACTTGAGTGGCGTGTACTTCCTGCCGCAGACCCAGTCGAGCCATGCCTTCGGCACATGGAGCGAGGACACTGCGTTACCGTTCCGGATATCCTTAATCCATGCCCTGGAGACGACCGGGATATCGAGTATGGTGAACGTCGCCTTGTAGTTCTGAAATCGAACACCATCCTCTGTCGTCCGCCATATGGCCACGAGGTCATCGTCTGCACCCATGCCTGTCGCGCTAGGTACCGCGAGTCCGAGAAACCGGACGTCTCGATATGTGCCCGTATTGCCGAAAAGAAGGATCGGAGGAAAGGAAGAGCTCTGCTGGCATTGGTGAGCTTCGTCGAAAAGATTCCGGAGCATCAGGTTCCCTTGCCGCGGCGTCGCGTGAAGATCCCCGGGCCCGCGCTTGTCTCCGTAGTAGACAAAGATCCCATTCTCACGGTCGAGCGCGTCAGGCCAGTTCACATCCGAAAAACTGGTTTTCAGGACAAGGAGCCTGAGAGTCGCCACCGCCGGCCGTTTCCCGAGGTGCCGAAACCCAGCTCCGTTATCTACGCCAAGCAACTTTGGCAGCGGATCGTCGGAAGAGTTGCCGCTCCGGGAGCCGCCGTACACCTCATCCACACAAAGATCCGCCGAGTCCAAATCCTTTTCAATCATCGAGTCGGCCTTGTCGCATCCCCCTTCCTCGGGGATGTTGTCTGAGCCACGCTGATCCACTTGAAGATGGCAGCCATGACCTCCGAGCAAACGCCATTTCCGCAAAGCTTGACCTTTTCGCGGCGGCTACCATGAGGTAACACATGTTCGTCGCCCCCGCCCATCGCCTTGAGCAATTCGTTGGGTTGAAGCATCCTCAAGTAGGGCTCGCGCTTTCGCCAGGTTACAAGCCCGAACCGATCTACGGTGGTCACGGTGCGCAGTGGAACGTCCAGCGTTTGCCAGCCGCCAGCGTAGTCTGATCCGTAATAGACGATGATGAATGGGACATTCCGGCCCGATGCGGCGATAGCCCGGTCTGCCCGTTCCAGTGTGGCCTTCGCTCTTCCCGGCTTGCGTAGTGGACTGGACGGATACGGAGTCTCCCAATCGATAATATCGTTGGCCGTCAGGGGCCGATCGCTTCCGAATGCCAATAGCTGTTCCCGCGAAACTTTTGAACCTTGCTTGTCACAGACAAGAAACATGCGCTTCCGCGCTTGGGCGGCCCCAAAATCGGCAGCATTGAGGAAAAGATCACTGACCGTATAGCCCAGCCCCTCAATCGTCGCGACGAGTTCGTTGTGTCGGTCCCACTTTTTCATCCGGTTGACGTTCTCGACAATGACCCATCGAGGGTGCATCGACTCCACCCACGGAACAATGCCAATCGCAGTTTCACGACTGCTTTCCAACCCTGGCTTGGCGCCGCGTGCAATTGAGTGCGAGGTGCACTCGGGAGACGTCACGAGCACGTCCGGACGATACCGTCGACCCAGTGCGGCGGCATCGACGTTTTCAATGAAATCAGTGATTACATCCGCCGACGGAAAGTTGGCCTCGTAAGTCTTAGTGGCCAAATCCCACGCATCCAATCCCAATAGTGGAACGCCTCCTCCTTGAACCGCCCCCCTGGCCCCGAATCCGCCTCCACAAAACAAATCCACGAAAGTTGCCATTTTTATTTCAGTCAGCGCCGGCGCAGCTGCGCGGCTTTCCTATCAGTCGGAAGTGTCCGAAGCATCCAGAGAGCGAAGCTTCTGTCTCAGGTGACCGGAGACTACCAGGTTCGCACACATTCCGCTAGGTCTACGATCCATGTGTTGCTATGTGCTCTTCACGTAATTCGAAAGGTCTTGCGACTGATCGGTTGATGTTTCTGGACTCGAGGCGCTGATGAATGAAACCGAGTTGGCAGAAGACCACTGGCTGCTTGCATATGAAGCAAATATCCAAATATCAAGTGATGGCTACCAAACGTAGATACTAAAGATTTTGTAGCTGCCCATAAAGAATTTGGCCAATAAAAGCCGCTAGAATATCATTCTACGACGTCACTGCGAGTTTCGATATAGATGTTAAGTCTGCAGATGCCGAATATCAGTATCTCCAGTGCTGATTTCGGGGTATCGAGGTAATAATCATGGTAACAAACGTGGTAACTTGTTTGAAGCTGTGAGTCAAACATTGCAGTGATGCGGGTTTCAAGCTTAGATATGAATGTCGCCCTCGCAACTTGCAATGTGCTGCGATCCACCGGTTGTAGGACGGTAAATCATTGCCCCCTTCTTCGCGAATACCTGAGTTAAACCTTCTCTGCCGCTCCCACCTGTAATTTCTTACAGCTGTTTTTATCTGCAATTCTCGTGCCTAATGAATAATTGCCGCCTAAAGAAGGTCGTCGGCCAGGTATTCTCAATTTATCGATGGCTGGGCTTCCAGCGCTTCGTCTGGGCTCAAGGGAACTCATCAATGCGCGTATGTTTCATTTCTCATTCCGCCGGGCGGTATGGTGCGGAATTGGCTTTGCTCGAACTGCTGCAGGGACTTCTTCATTCAGGTATCGAGGTCCTGGTACTGGTTCCCAAGAAGGGGCCGCTTCTGGACGAGCTTGACCGCCTGAACATTGAATGGCGAATCGTCGGTTATCCTGTCTGGATGTCTCGCCCAAGGGCGCTTCCATATCGTGTGATGCGCCTCCTGAAAACAGCATTCATGAGTATCCGGGTGGCCCAGGTAATTAAAAATTGGAATGCGGATGTTGTCTACACCAATACGGTGGTAACCGGGGTCGGCGCGTTCGCCGCCCGACTTCTACGCCTGCCGCACGTTTGGCACTCGCACGAGTCCCTGCGTCATAATCCCAGCCAGGAATTCGATCTGGGCGAACCTGCTGTCTCGTATCTCATGGATCGTTTGTCCGATGCAATTATTGTCACTTCCCAATCTGTTGGGAATGATTACAAACATCTCCGTAATATGGACAAGATTCGCGTAATTTACCAGTCGGTTACCCCATGTCTCGATACCGGGAATTCAACCGGCATGGTCAAGGATCGAATATTCTTCCAGTGCGTTATTATCGGCTCATTGCATCGGTGGAAAGGCCAGCATCAGGCCATCTCTGCGCTTGCGGAGTTGGCCGGCAAGAACATCAATGTTCATTTGTTGCTGGTGGGGGACGATGGAAAACGCTACCGCGCGGAACTGGTGCAGCAGGCAATGACCCTCGGTGTCACGCAACGGATAAAATTTTACGGCTATGCGGAAGATCCGATGCCCCTCATACGTAACGCCGATGTCGTGCTTGTGTGTTCCCGATGGGAGGCCTTCGGCCGGGTGGCTGTGGAAGCGATGCTTGCGGGAAAGCCCGTCATAGGAAGCGCCAGGGGGGCAACAGCCGAGATTATTCAGCACGGCAAGACGGGTCTTCTCTATGAATGGGAAAATGTAAAAGAGCTGGCTGAACGAGTACAGTTCCTGCACGATAACCCGAAGGCGAGCCTCAGCATGGGGCGCGCTGCCCAACAATGGGCAGAGAACAGGTTTACACAGGAACGATATGCGCGGGAGGTTCTTGAGATACTGTCAGAGGTGGCTTCAAACCGCTCTGGCGCCAAAGTCACGCGTTTGCCGCAGAATAAAATTCCGGATTCCGTAGCGGAGACAAAAATCCAGTCAGGCACATCCGGTCGGGATTGATCCCAAACATGGAAAACAGTCGGGCAGGATTATTTATACCCTGGCCCGCTTGAAAATGAATATTTAATTGACGAAAGATGTTTTTTAACGAGTGCCCGGTATGGTTTCGGCAATAAACGCTTATATTGTTTGGCCATAGCGTCTGTCACCCATGCCCAGAAGCGGTAGCGCAACATTAAATATAAGAAGTTCTCTGGAAGGTGCCGCCAGACCTGATGATGGTTCAAGATCAAATCGCCCAGGCTTATTCTTAAAGGATGCGATAGCAGGATCTGTTCCGGGTAGCCGGGGTTAACAGGATAAGGGGACTTAAGGATTTCCTGCGTGGAAAAATAGCTATTAATCGCTTTGGCTGGATCATCGCCGAAGTAGCGCGAGTGATTGATCCACAAATTCGGTCTCATATCGGCCTCGAAAAAATATAGCTTTTGATCCAGATCGGACCGGATGGAACTGATGTTTACGAAACCGTCGGCGCCCAATGCCCTCCCCAATAACCTGAGATCCTCAAAAACCTTTTCGTCCAATTGAGAAAGTTGTACATACCGCCTGACTGAGGTGGGTCCGAATTTGTATTTATATTTTTCCGGTATCGAGCAGGCAAAATGAATAAGCCTGCCATTTTGATAAAAAGCCTCGATGGACACCTCGACGCCTTTTATCTTCTTTTGCACCAGGACGGGATAGGTCTTTATGTTGGTTATCAAATTCCCGAACTCGTCATCGCGTGAACTTTCAAATACCCCCACGCCGCCCGAAGATGAATCGAGCTTGATAACGACGGGATGGCCTAATTCTCTTACAGCATTTTTCAGTTCATGTTCATCATTGGCGATGCGGAAATCGGGCGTAAGCAGTCCACTTCTTTTAAAAGCCTGGGACAAGCCGATTTTAGAAAAGATATGAGCAAAGTGCTTATCCGACGAAACCGGAAGCAACGCTAGTTTTTCTTTATTGGACAGGTTGGAATTTAATATTTTTCCTAATGTGGGATCATCTGCGATAACAACTAATGTGTATTCTTTTTTTATCTTTTCCGAGGCAATTTTCACGAGATCATCTTTTTCCACAAGGAAATAATCTCGTATTGATCTATTTTTTTTAAAAAAAGCATTGGTCGAAATCACATCCACGGTAAACCCAGTCCGTGTCAATAAACCAAGCGCCGTCATCATCAGTTCGGGCCAGTATCCGCCAATTAAAAGTACCTCGAGCTTATGCATTTTTGCTACCAATTGCGTGTAAGGGAGTGGGACTAGATCAAGCTCTCGGTATCCGGGCGTCCAAAAGCAAATGGGGAACATCAAGGCTGGCTGGCGATTCTAATCTTTCATTTGGCCCTGACAAGCTGTATGTTCCTACAGCTATTTTTTTAAGCCCTGTTCTCAAGTAAAAAATGCGCCTGCATCTGGGCTTCAAGAAGGCTCAACAATTCACAATATCGGAGTAAGAGATGGCGGTAACTCAAACTGTAGTATTGATGCCTGCGGCACACCGATGTTTGAACCTGCTCGTTCCATTCTGCCTACCTGGATTCAGGTTGAAGCGAAAACCCTTGCGGCGATCGGTATTAGAGATTGATATTTGAATTTCTATCGCTATCATGAATTAGCGACACCAGATAAGGAGATAATGATGCGCGAATACAAGATCACATTTCATCCGATCGACCCATCCGAGGCCCCGGCCGGTCCAATCACTGTTATGGCACAATGGCTGGATGAAGCAATCGACCTGGCGGCAGAAAGACTCAAGGTTGACTATCCCGACCGGTCGCACGATCTTAACGATTACAAGCCTCGTCCGCACGCAACATGGCGCGAGCTTCTCGAATAGTATGATCGGTGGGAAAGCTGTTATTGGTTCAATGAGTTGATTGAGCGACCGCCAGCAAAATGAGCGTCGGCCTAGGGAAGCCGAACGCCATGAGCGGGACTATGACCGGGAGCGCCAGTAGGGTCATGAATCGGATATTAAATTCTGAAAGGAGAAATATGAAGCGTGTCGCAGTTGTTTTGGGGGTGGTTTCTTTGTTCGCGGGTTGTGCTAGCTCACCCGAGTATGAGCAGACTTCAAAGAAATTAAATGATGGGATGCACTATTTCATCAAGACTAATTATAAACCTTGCCAAATAAGCCGGGATTGGGCAATCAGAACATTGACGAACCGTGCTAACAAAATTTGTAAATCACAATACATACTCATCAATGAGCAAACGCCTGTTATTTTGCAACCAGAAGCGGAATCTGGAACCAGGGAGCTTTTATGGGAAATAAAATGTAACGATGCTACTTGATGCTTAACTTGTCGCGCCTTGGCAATTGAACTATCGGGTTTCAGCGTTGGTACTCATGGTTAGCTGGATGTCTTGGTCCGAATATAAAAAGTCCGATAGCGGAGTGGTAGGATAATGTAACGAAGCCTCCAGATGCAGCTGAAGCGCAGCCAATCGGGAAGGCTTCAGCTTCCCGTAATCGTCATTTTCCTCATCTGGAGAATCAATGGAAAAACAGCTTACTCCCGAAAATATCTTGCAGACCGGCATGGCCTTCTGGCCATCCAAAACTTTACTCTGTGCTGTCGAGATAGGGGTTTTCACAGAACTGGCGCAAGGCCCGGTGAACCTTGAGTCACTTCAAGAACGGCTGGGCCTGCATCCTCGCGCGTCGCGCGATTTCCTTGATACGCTGGTGGCGCTCGGCTTCCTGAAGCGGGAGGGCGATCGTTATAGCAATACGCCGGAGACCGATCTGTATCTCGACCGGAAGAAACTCTCATACATCGGCGGCATCCTCGAGATGGCAAATCGCCGCCTCTATCCGATCTGGAATAACCTGACCGAAGCGCTCCGCACTGGCAAACCGCAAAACGAATGCAAGAATAATGAAGCGGATCTCTTCGAGACCCTTTATGGCGACGCTGCGGGCTTGAGGGAATTTCTTACGGCCATGACCGGCGTCAGCCACGCGTCTAATACGGTCATCGCGAGCGCTTTCCCCTGGCAAAGGTACCAGACCTTCGTCGATATCGGTACCGCCCAGGGAGACCTCGCTGTGCAGATCGCGCTTGCGAACCCTCACTTGCGCGGCCTGGGATTCGACCGGACGGAAGTTGAACCGGTCTTTCAGCAGTATGCCATGGCGACGGGTGTCGCGGACCGCGTCGTGTTCATAGCCGGCGATTTTTTTAAGGATGACCTGCCCAAGGCAGACGTCGTGCTGATGGGGCATATCCTGCATGACTGGGACTTGCCCACGAAAAAAATGCTCATCCGCAAGGCGTATGATGCGGTTCCCGCAGGCGGTGCGCTCATCGTTTATGAGTCGATCATCGACGATGACCGTTCAAAGAACGCATTTGGATTAATGATGAGCCTGAACATGCTGCTGGAGACGCCGGGAGGCTTCGATTACACGGGTGCCGATTGCAAAGGATGGATGCAGGAAGCCGGCTTTTCCGCCATGCGTGTAGAGCCGTTGGCTGGGGCGGACTCGATGGTGATCGGGATCAAGTAAACGGTTATCGCCGGGCGCCGCCATATCGGTCGGCCTTCATCATTACTAAAGATACTCTATCCGAAATTATTTGTATTATTTTCGATACGGCCTCTCACCACGCCGCTATCGGCGCGAAAGCGCAAAAACGCTGATGCATATCCTGTAAAGTTATTGTGTCGGCGCAAATCGGGCGTGCTTCATTTTTCCGACAAAATTTTTACGCTGCCTGTGTTCTCGAGAATGCCGGCATACCCATCAATGAGGCCTATCCTTACATGAAACGCTATACCATTGAGCAATTCATGGCGACAATTTCTATAGCCGGCGCTTCGTTCAGCGCTGACGAGAAGCGCATTCTTTTCAGCAGCAATGCATTGGGTATTTTCAACGCTTACACGCTGCCGGTAGAGGGTGGCATGCCAGAGCCTTTGACCCGGTCCGCATCAGACAGTACATTTTCCGTCAGTTTTTTCCCCCACGACGACCGGGTGCTATTTACCAGGGACAAAGGTGGCGACGAGAATTATCATCTTTTTCTGCTTGCTCCAGACGGTTCGGAAAAAGATCTGACGCCGGGAGATGGGCTCAAGGCGCAATTCATGGGGTGGAGGCCGGATGGAAGCGCGTTTTTTGTTTCCAGCAATGAGCGTGATCCCAGGTTCTTCGATCTGTACCGGTATGACGCCCGGACCTATGCCCGCGTTTTAATATACAGGAATGAGGAAGGATTCGACCTTGGCCCCATCAGCCGCGATGAGCGATGGATTGCACTGAACAGGGCCCATACCACATCCGATAGCGATATTTACCTGTTCGATGCCACCCGGCAGCAGGTAAAACACCTAACCCCTCATGAGGGCGCTATCAGCTTGCAAGCCGAGACTTTCGACCCGGCTTCGCAAAAACTATTTTTTCTCACCAATGAGGGAAGCGAATTCAAGCGTCTGTGCACCTATGACTTGACCACCAGAGTGGTCAAAGATCATGAAAGCGCCGATTGGAATGTGATCAACACCTATTTCTCCAGGAATGGACGGTTTCGGGTTACCGCAATCAATCAGGACGGCAGCGTGGTGGTTCGGATTGTGGAGATCGTGGCGGGTGAGGGCGCAGCGGAGGAAGAGAAGCCCCTGACTCTCCCGTCGCTGTCACTGCCTGAGGGAGAAATCCGGGGCGTCGTCTTTTCGCAGAGTGGCGCCCGCATGGCGTTCTACGTGAATGGGGATCGCTCTCCCGATAACCTGTTCGTTCACGATTTCAATACGAAGCAGTTTCAGCAGCTTACCCAGAGCTTGAGCAAGGAAATCGACCCTTTGGACCTGGTGGATGCGCAGGTGGTCCGTTTCAGGTCTTTCGACGGAATGGTCATACCGTCTATTTATTACAAGCCGCACGAAGCCTCCGCGACAAACAAGGTGCCCGCCATTATTTATGTCCATGGCGGTCCGGGCGGGCAAACAATGCGCGGATATAACGCGCAGATCCAATACCTCGTGAACCACGGCTATGCGGTGCTGGGTATCAACAACCGCGGCAGCTCCGGATATGGCAAAACCTTTTTTACCGCAGCTAATCGCAAGCACGGGCGTGAGCCCCTTTGGGATTGCATAGAAGCCAAGACCTTCCTGGCCAGCCTCGGCTACATTGACCATGAGCGCATCGGCATCATGGGCGCCAGCTATGGCGGTTATATGACGCTTTCAGCTTTGGCGTTTCGCCCCGAGGCGTTTAAAGTGGGCATTGATATTTTTGGAGTGAGCAACTGGCTGCGAACGCTGGCAAGCATACCGCTCTACTGGGAATCGGTCCGTAAAGCGATTTATGATGAGATCGGTGATCCTGTGAATGACATCGATATCCTCGTCGCCACCTCGCCGCTTTTTCACGCCAGGGAGATAAGAAAGCCCTTAATGGTTATCCAGGGTGCCAACGATCCTCGCGTGGTCAAAGCAGAGAGTGATGAGATCGTGGAAGCCGTCAAAAAAAATAATGTTCCGGTGGAATATATCGTTTTTCCGGATGAAGGCCACAGCTTCACCAAGAAGAAGAATCAGATCGAGGCCAACCGCCGGATACTGGAGTTTCTGGACAAGTACCTGAAAGGCAATGATGTAACGAAGGACGGAGAATAGACGATATAACCTGACTCCGCCTGGGACTGGTCCAATAAGCGAAGCGCATTGCGCCGTATGATCAGTTCAAGTGCAAACCTCGCCCTTGGAGTTTGTAATGTCCAGCTCAAGATTATTCCGTTGACCGTTCAGCCTGAGATTTTCCGGCAACCCGCAACGCGAGTATTTTCGCCCCCCGCGAGACTGGTCAACTCGCCTTTGAGTTCGGTCACGTACCCAGTGATATCAGGCTAAATCTCCTCCGCCACGACTTCGATAAGCCGGTTTTTGCCCGCATTGCGATAAATAGTTGGCGGCCAGCGATGCCATCAGTCGCCATATTCAGGTTGGGTATAGCGCCTAAGCATATAACCGTCGCAGGCTGTTCTCACGTCACGGTTAGGATGCCATCCGAGAAATCAGCCGTATTTGATCCCGTCCGCGCAAATCTGCACAGGATTTGAATTAGACATCCGTTAATAACCACTTTAGATCACAAGTCCACGCGCCGCAGCAGCCCGATGGAGCCAGAACAAAACAGAAGGAGATCAATGACAATTCGGAAAATGAGTTACATATTTTACTTCGTGACAGGGGTGCTTATCTCCCTGCTTACCTTATTTATTGCGCTTCGCTTCCTGGAGCACCGGAAACTGGATGATGCCCTGAATGTTCGCTACGCTTCCTTCCTTGCCGCGGATGAGTTGCGCCGGTCTTCCGACGACCTGACGAGCATGGCTCGTGCCTACGTGGCCACCGGCAACCCGAAGTTTGAGCGAATGTACCTGGATATAATTGCGATCCGCGACGGCGGCCACGAGCGCCCGCCGCACTATGAGCGCGGTTACTGGGACCTCATGATCGGTGATGCGGGCTTCCGACCGGGTCCTGGGCGCAAGCTCTCACTGAGATCGAGAATGGAAGAGCTCGGATTCACGGCGGCAGAGCTTGCAAAGCTCGAGAAAGCCCAAAACAGTTCACGCCTGTTGATGGAGCCGGAGCGCAAGGCATTTGGTGCGATGAAAGGGCTGTTTCAAGACCCTGCCGGCCGGTTTAATGTGAAGGGCACACCTGATCCCGAGTTGGCCCGCCGCCTTTTGTATGATGAAAGCTATCATGTTGCAAAGGCCGGGATCATGCGGTTGGTGAACGAATTTTATGAGCTGTTCGACGAGCGCACGGCCCGTGCCGTGGTTGCGGCCGAGCGCCGCGCTACCCTTTATGTTTACGTCGTCTTTCTCACACTCGCCTTTTTCCTGGTTTGGCTCGCTGTTTCGTATCGGGTTGTGCGGCGAAAAGTACAAAATCTCGTGCAGCTCGAAGATGAGACGCGGAGTATCAAAGACGTGGACCAAGCCGTTCAGTTCCGGGTTGACTCAAATGACGAGATCGGCAATCTTTCCCGTGCTTTTACTGCCGCTCAAACTGAACGAGACCGTTACTTTAATCAATCTCTCAACTTTCTTGCCATCTGCGACTTCGATGGTTACCTCAAACGATTGAACATAGCCTGGGCCAAAATTTTTGGCTATTCACCGGAGGAACTGCTGTCCCGGCCGTTCATAGACTTCGTCTTCCCCAGTTCACGTGCGGATACTACGGCAGAGCTGGATAAGCTCATAACCGGCATTCCCGTTTCCTTTGAAAGCCAGATGTGCTGCAAGGATGGTTCCTCCCGCTGGGTTTTATGGAACGTGGCGGCAATACAGGATGTTCGGGAATTCTACTTTTCGGGCCAGGATATTACAGCGAGGAAAAATATTGAGATAGAGTTGCAGAAAGCCCGAAAAGCAGCAGAGGCGGCGAACCGTGCCAAGAGCGAGTTTCTCGCAAATATGAGTCATGAAATCCGCACGCCCATGAATGGCGTGCTCGGCACCGTCGGCCTACTTTTGAATACATCACTAACGGCGTCACAGCGCGAGTTGGCAGGGTTGGCACGTGCCAGCGGCGAGACACTCCTGACCATCATCAATGACGTTCTTGATTTTTCAAAGATCGAGGCAGGAAAACTTGTTATTTTGCCTGCCCCATTTGACCTGCTTCAGGCTATTGAAGAGGTGGCGGGTATGATTGCCATGCAGCCGACAAGAAAGAAAGATGTAAATGTAATAGTGCGTTACCCGCCGGATGTGCCGCGCTATGTATTTGGCGATCTGGGGCGTATCCGTCAAATACTGACTAATTTGGCCAACAATGCCATCAAGTTTACTGACAAGGGTCACGTACTCATCAATGTAGAGGTCGACGCACTCGACGAAGACGAGGTCTCGCTTCGTATAAGCGTGGAGGATAGCGGACTCGGAATCGCGGCAGATAAACTGGAGAGCCTGTTCGACAAATTCACGCAGGCCGATAACACCACTACACGACGTTACGGAGGTACCGGTCTGGGTTTGGCTATCAGCAAGCAATTGGTTAAGTTGATGGGCGGCACCATCGCTGCGAAGAGCCGGGTTGGTATTGGATCGACCTTCTGGTTTACTCTGCGCCTGCCTTTACAGAGCGAGCAGCCGGTCGATACGAGGCCGCATGTTGAGCTTGCACGTGTTCGTGTGTTGATCGTGGACGATAACTCAGCTAACCGTTTGGTGCTGCAAGAGCAACTCCGCGTCTGGAAGATGCGCATCGGGAGTTGCGTATCAGGTGTGGAAGCACTCCGAGCATTGCGCGAAGCTCATGTTGCAGGCGATCCGTATCAGATCGCGATCCTTGATTATCAAATGCCGGAGATGGACGGAGAAATGCTGGGTCAAATCATTAAAGCGGATCCATTGCTCCACAACATACAATTGGTGATGCTCAGTTCACTGGGACAAGAAGGCGACATCAGGGAGCGGCTCAAGAGGGTCGGTTTTGCGGCCTATCTGGTCAAGCCGGCGCGGCAATCAGAACTATTGTCGACCCTGGTGAGCATCTGGGACGCACACTGTCACCAGCGGTCTGTAAACCTCATCAGTAGCCAGTCTTCTCTCCATGAAACCCGTGAGACACAGTCGGCCCACAACCTGGAGCGTCCATTTACTGGTACGCGCGTGCTGCTTGCAGAGGACAACGCGACTAACCAGATTGTCGGAGCAATGATGCTGCGGAATCTGGGCTGTAATGTAGATGTCACTGCCAGTGGCCGGGAAGCAATGCAGATGATAGATGCATTTTCCTATCATATCGTATTTATGGATTGTGAAATGCCCGAGATGGATGGTTTTGAAGCCACTACTGCGATTCGTCGCCGGCCCGACCTTAAATCGAGGCTCCCCATCGTTGCGGTAACGGCGCAGGCAATGCATGGCGATAAAGAACGGTGCCTGCTCGCAGGCATGGACGATTACATCAGTAAACCGGTAACGCAGGAAGATTTTGCCGCGGCATTGACACGTTGGGTACCCAGTAAAGAACTGCAACATAGTTGTGAAGCCCAAGAGCACATAACAAGGAATGATGAAAAGGCGGGCAACGCTAATTCACCTGGCTACCCTCCATTTCCGGTCTCCTCATCTCTCTCGGACATCTCCTCCGCATTGAACCCGGCAGTCATTGCCCGTTTGCGCACATTGGCAGAAGCGACGGAGCCATCTTTGATCGGGCAGATATTCGCGTCGTTCCTGAGCGATGGGGCCGAACGCCTCAACAAGCTTCAAAATGCTCTTGATGGAGGCGATCCTGAACTTCTGCGCAAGACCGCCCACGCTCTCAAAGGTGCCAGTGCGAATATCGGCGCATATCACATGGCGGATATTGCTCAACAGCTGGAACTCTTGGGTAAAGCGGGTAGCATGAGCGGAGCTGCGGTTTTGATAGAACAAATCGAAGGCGAATTTGAACGTGTTAAGAGCGAGATTGCGGAGTCTGGCATAAATTGCCTGCCGTTGTCGGATACGGATCCATCATGAAGATACTCATTGCGGAAGACGATACCACCTCACGCCTTTTGTTCAGCGCTACCCTCAGAAAATTAGGGCATACCGTAGTGGCTGTAGAGGATGGGCACGAGGCTTGGAAAGCCTGGCAACAGGGCGAGTATTCTCTACTCATATCTGATTGGATGATGCCGCATATTGATGGTTTGCAGTTGTGCAGGATGATTCGTGGAGAACCCGGCCTGCAATATACCTACGTTATTCTTCTTACGTCGCTGGACAGCAAAGGCAGCTATCTTGAAGGCATGGACGCAGGCGCCGATGATTTCATTACCAAACCATTCGATGAAGAACAGCTGGCAGCCCGGCTGCGGGTCGCCGAACGGATATTGGGCTTACACAACAGGCTGCATATCCAGGCAACGCATGACCATCTGACCGGCGTATGGAATCGAGGCGCAATCATGGCTTATCTGCAAAAGGAGCTGGAACGGGGACCGCGCCAAGGTGCCTGCACAAGCGTTATCGTAGCGGACCTCGATCACTTCAAGCGAGTCAACGATACTTACGGGCATCCGGCAGGCGACGAGGTATTGCAAGAGGCAGCCCGGCGCATGGGACTCGCGTTGCGTGGTTATGACCGTATCGGACGCTATGGAGGTGAAGAGTTTCTCATCACAGCATCGGGTTGTGACGGGAGTCAGGCTGAAGCCCTCGCCGAAAGAATCTGTCGTTCTATCAGCGCAGAGCCTGTTAACAGTCGGTTCGGAAAAATCCCCATGACCGTGAGCTTGGGCGTCGCTACGGGCTATGGACAATGTGAAGATGCGGGTATGCTCATTTCAGCCGCCGATGAGGCGCTTTATCGAGCAAAAAAGGCGGGGCGTAATCGGGTTGAAACGTCCATCCGGAAGGTTTGACAAGGTCCAGCCCATCAATGAAGCGAACGTGCAGCTGATAATCGCCAAACGGTTCCGCGGGTTTTTGTTGACGCCCCTACCGCTTGCACAATCATTCAATTCTTGGATACCTATTCTCGATTTCGCTGTTACCGTCGTCGAACCGGCGCCTCGCTGTCACCAAAAAATTCGCGTATCAGGAAATCCTCCAGTCCCTTGCTGTCTTCCAGGCGCGACGAGAGGACAACGACCCGGTCGAGGCGGTATGATTCCCAGTTGAAGTCGCCTTTGTGATATTCCCGGATCAGCTCGATCATCTTCCGGACGACAGCACGCTGAATATCTACACCCGGTCCGGCATCCACTTCGATCAACTCCCGCCGCGGGACACTGCTGTCCTTTTTCCAGGCGCGGAACAGAAACTGCGCGTTGCGCGGCCCCATTCTTATGATCTGGAATATTCCGCTTGCGCCGGGTTCTTTAAGGTTGCGCATGACGTTCGCCATCCTGAGCTCTTCCGCGGAAGGTTCGCGCTCGACAGCTTCGGGTTCCTTGGGCTCATCCTCAAAGATTCCTCCCGCGCGGCGGCGTTCCCGCGCTTCATTCATATAGGCCAGCATATCTTTCGGCTGCGCTGAATCCGGCGCTGTCTTTGCGGCTGATGAGCTATCTGCCCGGGCCTCGCTTTTTGCAGTTCCCTTTTCAGCGAGACGCTTCACCGGTTCCGCTTTTTCGGCGCCCAGACGGGGCTGTGGCGGCGGCTTAGGCTGTGGTTGAGGCTTGACAGGGGTAGGAATTTTGACGCTCTTCTGGGGAACCGGCAACGCCTTTTGTGCTGGTTTTTCTTCAGGCAGCTCCACAAAGCTTGCTTCGATCGGCGGTGGCGTTTCGGTCTCGCCCTCTGAGGACGCGAAAAGAAATCCGAATGCCCAGATGATGATCACCCAAATGATGACCGCCAGCGGCACGGGCCACCAGAATTGGACTTCCTTCGGCCTGGACTTCAGTGTCAGCATGTATTACTGGTGCTTAACCGCAATCAAAAAGTGCTGCGCGCCAGCGGACCGGGCTCGCAACATCGCCTGCACGACAATACCCTGCGGCGCATCGTTGTCTGCGGATACCACCAGTTTCTGTTCGGAATCCTCGAGTAACGGCCTCAGCGTATCGGCCAGTGTTTCCAGGGTAACGGACGTCTGGTTAATGAAGATTTTACTGTCGCTTGTCAGTGTCAGCGTTACAGGTGCCTTGGTACGGAGCTTTTCGGCTTTCCCCTGGGGTAAGTTTACCTGAAGGGAATCCAGATTTTGCATCGATAATGATGCCAGCATGAACGTGGCAAGCAGGAAGAACATCACATCGATCATGGGGATGATCTCGATTCGGCCTTTGCGATAAACCCTCGGTTTACGCAGCTTCATGGTCGCCCTCCTGGTCTAATCGGATATGGTCGATCAGGCGCGTACCCAAACGCTCCATCTCATCCATAGTCTGTGATTGCAAACCAGAGAAGTAATTGAATCCAAAGAGGGAAATCAGCGCGATTATCAGGCCGACAACAGTCGCAATAAGCGCTTCAGCCACGCCGCCCGTTACAGCGGTTGGATTGACGATACCTTCGCCGCCGATTATCTGGAATGCGCGCATCATGCCGATAACCGTTCCTACGAGCCCGAGCAAGGGCGCGGCGGTAACGGTGGTTTCCAGAAACCATAGCCTGCGGGCGAGGGATTTTTCTATCAGTTGGGCTTCATCCGCGGCCCGAGATTCGGTCCACCAGGATGGACGGTGGCGATTGCTGATTACGACCTCGAAAAATCGCTTGTAGTAGTGGCGCTCATCCAGGCCCGAAAGTATTTTTTCGAGGTCGTGCCATTCAAAACCATAGGTTTCGACGAGGTTCAGCAGATCGTGCGAGAGGCGAGCATAACGCCAATAGACAAATCCCTTCTCCAGCATAATGGCCAGAGCGATGATGGCCAGCAGAGACAACGGCAAAATAGTAAATCCACCGAGCGTTAGCGCGGTCCAGGTTGCATGAAGTTCTTGCATGTTTATCTCCGAACGGGTGATATGTCCGCTTGTTAAATAGATGGATTATAAGATGAAGACCGATACCGTTTTCGGCAAGATGGCTCGAGCGAAGCGCAACGGCCGAGAGGTAAGAGGGATTGGTGATTGTGAGTTACGGCTTATACCTTACTCTCCCGGGAAAAGCACTTATTCTCGCTTATTGTAGTTAGAAAATCATTCTCGCTCATTATCGGCAGGAATTTATCGATGCGGGACCATGGGTGGCATTTTCTTCCTCCTGTGCGAGGGATTCTGGTCAGGCTCTCGAACTGATTCCCACCTGCCAAGCTGTAAAATCTTACAGCTATTCACACACCTTGTTTTAGGGTTTCATAGTGCTGTTATTTCTCCGGATTATTATCTGAACCAGCAGGTTTCCCGGTAGCTCCAGATTTTCTTAATGACATCTCCATATAAAAGCTGGACAAAAAGTGTTGCGGGCGCTTCGGGGGCCCGATATGACACAGCCGGAGCTATGCAAATACAGAATGCGCACGCCAGACTTGCCGATATTCTCGATCAAAGTTTGACCGAGATTTGTCTTTTTGATGCTCAGACCTTGCATTTTCGCTATTTGAATAAGGGTGTACGGCGCAATCTGGGCTATGACATGGATAGGCTACCCCTGATGACGCTACTCGACATCCAGCCGGAATTAGACGAAGCGTCGTTCCGAACCATGATCAGCCCACTTGTCAATGGCAAAAAAGAGGTTCTGATTTTCGAAACGATGTGCTTGCGTGCCGATGGCACCCTTTACCCAGCTGAAGTCCACCTGCAGTTGGTCATGCAATCAGATCGCAGAGAAATTCTTGCCATTATGCTGGATATCACGAATTGCCGCCGTGCCCAGGTAGCGTTGCAGGAAAATGAGGCGCGTTTTCGAATCATTGCCAATACCATCCCGCAGCTCGCATGGATATCGGAAGCCGATGGATCCAGGTCTTGGTACAACCAGCGTTGGTATGACTACACAGGCACAACGCCCGAAGAAATGAAAGGTTGGGGCTGGCACAGGGTGCATGATCCCGCGCTACTGCCTGGGGTAATAGAAAAATGGAACGAAGCTACAGTCGCCGGGCAGGCGTTTGCCATGGAAGTTCCCCTACTCGGCGCGGATGGGCAATACAGGATGTTCCTGACACGGGCGGAGCCGTTAAAGGATGCGGAAGGCCGAGTAGTGCAATGGCTTGGTACCAATACCGACGTAAACGATCAGAGACTGGAGGAGAAGGCGCGACGCGCAACTGAAAAGCAGCTTCAGGTGGTGATGGAGAGCATGAGTGAAGGTCTTGTGATCTCGGATTCAAGCGGAAAATTACTGCATTGGAACCCGGCAGCACTGAGGATGCATGACATCGGTAATGCGGAAGAGGTCTTGATCAATCTACGCAGCTTTGCACGGCTCTACGAGTTATCCACTGTTGAGGGCGCCATTTTGCCTATCGAGCACTGGCCGCTGGCGCGCATTATCCGGGGCGAGCAGCTGCATGATCTGGAGTTGCGTGTCAGGCGCCTGGATAGAGAATGGACGCGTATCTTCAGTTATTCCGGCGCAATTTTGCAGTATGGCAATGACAAAGACCTAGCGTTTATGATGATCAAGGATATTACCGAACGTAAATATGCGGAAGAAGCGCTGCGGGATGCCAAGGTAAACCTCGAGCATAAAGTCAATGAGCGCACTGCTCAGCTCGTGGCGAAGAGCAAAGAGCTGGAAAATTTTTGTTATTCGGTATCGCATGATCTCAGGGCGCCCCTGCGCGGGATAGCGGGCTATAGCCGTCTTCTGCTCGAAAGTTACCAAGAGTGTCTTGATGAGGAAGGCCGCGGTTTCCTGAAGAATGTCGGTGTGGCAACCACGCACATGAGCAGTTTAATTGAAGATTTGCTCTCTTATTCAAAGCTTGAGCGGCGAAAGCTCTCTACAACGGCCGTCAGGCTTTCCAGCTTCCTGCCTCAGCTATTGGATCAATTCAAGGACAGCATTGAAAATGTGCGTCTAACGGTTAAAGTCGACGATTTGCGCATTAGTGCCGATCCGGATGGTCTCGCGATCGCATTGCGTAACCTGATCGATAACGCGCTCAAGTTTTCCAGATTTGTCCTGGAACCAGCTATCGAAATTCTTGCGCAGCCTGCGGATGGCTACTGCATCCTCTCGGTGCGGGATAATGGAATCGGATTCGACATGCGTTTTTACCACAAGATTTTTGAGATATTCCAGCGCCTCCATCGAGCCGAAGACTACCCCGGAACGGGTATCGGGCTTGCAATGGTGCACAAAGCTATGGAGCGGATGGGAGGACGCGTATGGGCAGAAAGCGAACTGGGTGGTGGGTCGGTCTTTTATCTGAAATTACCTCTATACGGCACAGCTACAGTTACAGCAGTTACCCCGGCAGTTTCCGAGCCGGGTTAGCAACAGATCGATGAATACTACGTTGCCAATCTTGCTCATCGAAGACAATCCAATGGATGTGGACCTGACCCGGCGCGCGTTTATCCGGCACAATCTGGCCAATCCTCTCGAAGTAATGCGTGACGGTCAGGAAGCAATTGATTTCGTGGCAGGCTGGAGGGCAGGAGATCCCGTGCCTTCCGTGATATTGCTCGACCTGAAGCTCCCAAAAATCAGCGGACTGGAAGTCCTGAGGGTCATTCGGGCGCACCCCGATATCGGAACCGTCCCAATCGTAGTTCTTACGTCTTCGGCCGAGGATGATGATATTCGTAAAGCCTATTTGCTTGGTGCAAATTCCTACATCGTGAAGCCGGTGGATTTTGAAAAATTCATTGATGTGGCGCGGCAGATCGAGCTTTATTGGACAGTTCTCAATATGCATAGCTTTTCAAAGCCGGCATAATGAAAATCCTCTATCTGGAGGATAATGCCCTGGACGCCGGTTTGGTGCGGCTGGAGCTGAAGAAACGTGCACCGGATATTCAACTGGACGTAGTCGGGACATTGGCCGAGGCATTGGCACGGATTGAACGATTCCATGAAATTTATGGAACCAGTCTGGAAAACCCGACAATCATGAGGGTGGAGGAAGATGCTTCACCTCGCTACGATCTGATCCTGACCGATCTCAATCTTCCCGATGGCAGTGGCAGAACGTTGCTGGCGAGGGTTCGCGGTCAGCATTTGCCGCTTCCCGTCGTCGTACTTACCGGTTCGAGCAACGAAGAGGTATTAGTCGAATTACTCCGGGCCGGCGCGGACGATTACGTCATAAAGCGTGACGGCTTCCTTGAAACGCTGGCTCTTGTGCTGCGTGCTGCATTCGACAAGTTTCGCACGGAAACCTATAGAAGAGCCGCCGTGCTCAGGATTCTTTACGTCGAGCCTGATGCGCATGAAATCGATCTGGCCAAGCGAGAACTGGCTTCCATCGCTCCACACCTGCATATTGAATCGGTTCAGACAGCAGAGCAGGTTTTTCAGCGTTTTGCAGCCTCCGGTCCGGATGCCGCCATTGACGTTCTTCTACTCGATTATTATTTGCCCGGTGCTTCCGCTACCGATATTTTGAAGGAGCTGTGCCAGGTGCGCGGGTTTGATCTGCCGATCATTCTGGTTACCGGTTCCGGCGACGAAGAAATTGCGCGGCAGTCTCTCAAATTGGGCGCCGCTGATTATGTGGTGAAAAGTGTGGGTTATCTTCAACGGTTGCCCACGGTCATCGAAAATGTCTGGCTCCGGGCCGAATCAAATCGCAGAGAACGGGTTTTACTGGAAGAAAGGACCCGGCTTTCTCTTGCCACTGAAGCCGCCGCGATAGGTATTTGGGAGTGGAACACGGTTACCGGCAACATCATCTGGGACGATCGCATGTACGAGATTTATGGCGCCCCACGCGGGAGCGCAATCACATATGAAATCTGGAGATCCTATACTTATCCCGACGACTTGCCCGAGCAGGAAGCGCAACTAAAAAAAATCAGTACGGAAAATGGGCGCGCACAGCTTGATTTTCGGATTTTGCGCGGGCACGAAACCATACGTCACCTGCATATTGCCAAAGCGGTGAAATGGAGCACGAACTGTAACGACCTGCGAATAGTAGGCACGGCCATTGACATTACGAAGCGCAAGCAGACCGAACTGGCAATTCAGGAGCACGCCATGCAGCAGGGCCTTATTGCAGCGTTCGGGCAACGGGCACTCGCCAGCGCCGATCTTGACGAGCTATGGGATCAGGCTGCGGTAATTGTTTCCCAGGGACTGAACATCGATTTTTGCAAGGTTCTCCAGCTTGCGCCGGACTTACGTTCTTTTGTACTCAAGGCAGGTTCGGGTTGGCAAGCCGGCTGGATAGGCCGCAAAATATCATTCACTTATGAAAACAGCCAGAACCGGTTTGTTCTTGCGAGTCACCAACCGGTCATCGTAGGAGATTTCCACTCCGAAACCCGTTTCAAGCCTTCGAATATTCTGCGAAATCATGGTATCCGCAGTAGTGCCGATGTGCTTATCTCGGGCGCCGGCGGCCCGTACGGTATACTGGGAGCCTATTCCCGCGAAGCGCTCCGCTTCACGTCGGGTAGTATCAACTTCTTGCAGAGCCTGGCCAATATTATTGCGACTGCTATCGACCGCAAGGCTACAGAGGAGCGGCTCACCTATCTGGCTCAGTTCGACCCCCTGACGGAGTTGCCCAATCGAAGCCTTTTCCTCGATCGTCTCAGGCGGGCCATGGAGCATGCGCAGCGCAGCCGATGCCGGGTAGGTGTGGTATTCGCTGATCTGGATCGCTTCAAGATCGTTAACGATACGATGGGCCACAGCACCGGCGATAAATTACTGGTGCAGGTTGCGCAACGGCTGCAACGATGCGTGCGTTCATGCGATACGGTTGCGCGATTGGGTGGAGACGAATTTGCGTTCATTCTGACCGATCTGGCTCAGGCCGAAGACGCAACCCTGGTTGCAGAAAAGGTAATTAGTGCTCTCTCGCTGCTCTTCGAGTTGGAAGGGCAGGAAATTTATATTTCAGCGAGTCTTGGAATCAGCATTTATCCGGGAGATGGTACGGATGCGGATGGCTTGCTCAGGAATGCCGACACGGCGATGTTCCAGGCTAAAGAGCAGGGCCCAGCCATTTATCGCTTCTATTTGCCGCAGATGAATGAGCGCGCAGTAGCCCGCCTCAAAATTGAAACTCAGCTTCGTGGTGCGCTCGCGCGGCGCGAGTTCGTGCTGCACTATCAGCCGAAGGCAAGTTTGGTCAGTGGCGAAATCACCGGTTTTGAGGCGTTGCTGCGTTGGCAGCATCCAACGCATGGGCTCGTGCCGCCGCTTCAGTTCATCTCGGTGCTCGAGGATACGGGACTGATTGTTTCAGTTGGCGAATGGGTGGTGCGAACAGTCTGTGAACAGATAAAAACATGGCAGAACCAAGGACTTTCCTTGTATCCGATATCGGTCAATCTATCGGCACGACAGTTTCAGCAGCAAGACCTCGATTCGTGTGTTGGAAGGACTCTGCAGGTCACCGGAATTGATCCCCATTTGCTGGAATTCGAGCTGACTGAGTCGATATTGATGAAAGAAGCCGAAACAACCGCCAATGCGCTGCAAAACCTGAAAGCGTTCGGTGTGCAGATATCGATGGACGATTTCGGTACGGGTTACTCAAGTCTTGCCTACCTCAAGCGGTTTCCGCTGGACGTAATCAAGATTGACCGCGCGTTCATCCGGGACGTTACCACCGATCCGGACGATGCAACCATCGCCGTGGCGATGATCAAGCTGGCCCACAGCCTGGGGCTGAAGGTGGTAGCTGAAGGCGTTGAAACCAGATCGCAACTTGATTTCCTGATAAAGCACGGTTGCGACGAAATGCAGGGCTTCTATTTTTCACGACCCCTTCCGCTCGAGTGTGCCTCGCTGGCGCTTATCAAAGGTTATCGGATACCGATGAGCAACGGATCACTGAATGAAGGATGAGCTTGCGACTCACCGTCAATAGCGCTCTCGTCTCAGGTTTAACCGCTCCCAATTGCTATAAAGTCCTTTCCCTATTACGCGATATTTGTTAACTTAACTGCGCGCAAATTCCCAATCCGCGGGGGGCGGATGAATTTTCTGGAAGATAATGACAAATGAAAAAAGTTATCTTGGTGATTTGCCTCATGTTCGCCTTTACTGGCGGGGCTTTCGCACAGAAGGGTGGGCTGAATCTTAGATCGCATTCGGTGCTGGTTATGGACGCTCAGCATGGGCATATCCTTTTTAACAAAAATGCGGATAACGTGATGCCGATTGCTTCCATCACGAAACTCATGACAGCTATAGTTGTGCTTGATGCGAAATTGCCTCTGGATGAGGAAATCGTCATTGAAGCCGCTGATATCGATGTTCTCAAAAATACCCGCTCGCGCTTGCGAGTTGGGGGAAGCCTGACTCGCCAGGAAATGCTGCGGCTGGCATTGATGTCTTCCGAGAACCGTGCCGCGGCGGCGCTGGGGCGGACCTATCCCGGAGGCATCAATGCATTCGTTGCCGCAATGAATATGAAGGCATTCGAGCTTGGCATGGGTAATAGCTATTTTGTTGATTCCACCGGGCTGAATAGTGCCAACGTTTCCACTGCGCGTGATCTGGCGAAAATGGTGAGCGCTGCGCATGACTACGATGTCATTCGTGAATTTTCGACGACCGCTGCGCATGCGGTGGCGTTCGCAGATGAAGACCGTAGCCTGCAGTTTGTCAATTCCAACCGCCTGGTGAGTAGCGGAAGTTGGGATATTGATTTATCGAAAACGGGCTTTCTCAGTGAAGCCGGACGCTGTCTTGTCATGCGGGCTAACATAACGGGAAAAGCAATTATCATAGTATTGCTTGATTCCTGGGGAAAGAACTCACGTATCGGTGACGCCAACCGCATCAAGAAATGGATGGAGATCGGGTTCACTCGCAAAGTTCGGGGGTAATATATTTAAGGAAGACCATTTAAGGTGGACTAACGAAGGTGGACTAACGCGGGGCGTATACCTGATCCTCGGTCTGAAAGAAGTTTTTTGATACAAACCCGAAAAAAGTTTCTGTCCTGTTAACTCCGCATGGGGCCGCACTTCAATGTGCCACTGATGCAGGGGTATCGCGCCGATATCGAGTATTCAGGAGATTTCGATATTCGGGGTCTCCGCTGATTTTTCTCCAGGTAGGGCATTGCGTAGCACCAGGAAGCGAGCATTCGCCCGGGAAGGAGCTGTCATGCAATTACAACTGATTGTCGCGCTCATCATTGTTTTTCTGATTGTCATGTTCGCGGTTCAGAACGCCGTGGCGGTAAGCGTCGTATTCTTGCTGTGGCGCATCGATGCGTCGCTTTCCTCTGTGATTGCTGCCTGCTTCGGCCTTGGAACGCTCATCGGTGCATTGATTACGGTCCCCACGATGTTGCGTGAGCGAATTCTGATAAGCCGCCTGCGTAAACAAGTCGAAATATTGCGCGCGGAGAATGACAGTCTGAATGCGCTGAAGAAAGACGAATCTGCACTACCGTATGGGCACTAATTTATAGTGCGACGAACCCGACGGTAATATCGATTATCCGGTTTAAAGCAGGCGAAACGCAAGAATGGCGACGATCGTGGGCGGAAGCGCGGCTGCCAGCAAGCCTAAAGGATGTATTGCTCCATCTCTGAACGAACCTTTCAATATGGAGAAGCCTGCCGGGTTCGGTGCATTGGCAATGACTGTAAGCCCTCCGCCGGTAACGGCGCCGGCAACGAGCGAATATCGGAACTCTGCGCTCGTGCCTTCCAGGAGAGAACCCAGATAAGTGAGCGCTGCATTATCGGTGATTGCGGTAAGGAGGGTGGCGCCAAAAAAAAGCACAGTGTTGTCCATGTCGGACAGCAAGGGCTGCAGCCACCACTTCTGTTGTCCTCCAAGGACAACCAGCCCGGCAAGAAAAAAAGCGACCAGCAATCCTTCGCGCAGAATCAGCCGGTCTTGATAGCGCTCATAGGCACTCGCAAAGCCCAGAAAGAAGAGCAGCAACCCCATGAAGACGACAGGGTGATGCGCAAACACTACCACGCCTGCCAGAAATACGATATGCACAAGTACCACGGGTAATGGGACCTTGGCATGTGTGGCGCGCGCTTCATTTTTCAATCCCGATAATTCATGTCGAAACAGAAAAGTGACGGCCAAGGCATTCACCAGCACGCCGATCGCGGCCTTCCAGCCAAATGTAGTAAACATGAAGGCGGTGTCCCATCCCCATTTGCCTGCCACCATGAGAACCGGTGGTGCGGCAAAGGATGTCATTGTTCCACCGATGGAAATGTTGACGAACAGCACACCGAGCGTGACATACTTGAGCCGGGTGGAAATCCCCCTGGAATAATAACGCTCAAGCAGAATCAGTCCGGCTAACGTCATGGCCCCCGGTTCCGTGATAAATGAGCCCAGCAGAGGAACAAACGATAATGTGATGAAGTAGAACGCGCTGCCCTCCGGCCAGGGAATGAGCCGCGCGAGCGTTTTTACGTTGAGCATGGCGAACTGCAGGATCGGGCGAGTGCCCGCGATGACCATGATGGCAAACACGAACATGGGCTCGGTAAAGCTCTGTCGATCGAGGTAAGCGATGGCGGCCTGCTTGCCGTCCGTCACAAACATCATGATGACGAGGATCATGGCCCAAAAGCCGAAAACAACCTCGACCTCGCCGAGAAAATGCCAGATGCCTGCGTGGGTGGGGTGACTATGCGCTAATTGCTCGAAATATTTGGTCGAGAAGGTGTGGATCAGCGCGACGCCAAACAGCAGTGCGCCAATGATCTCGATGGAGGCGGGGTTCAACCTAAATTCGGTAGTTGACCGCTCATTTAATAGATCAGTGTCATGATTAATAACAATATTTCATATTATTTGACGCTCACCTTCCGGATGAGGGCGCTACGGGGAGAATTGCACAGTTTTTGCGGCACATGGCTGCGTTGCAACTTCTTGGAATGGAACGGCGCCCCGAAGCGTCGCCCGAGGGGCCCCGCGCAGCGGGGATCGGGCAGCGCAGGGGATGCCGCGATCGCGTTCCACACGCAAGGAGGCGCCCGCATCCCGCTTCGGGGTCGCACCTTCCTGCGGAAGGCACTGCTCTGCCCTGCGCGGTCGTATTCCGCGTCATTGCGCCTTGCCCTGCACCCCAAAAACCGTACACTTCACCCCGTCCAACTACCGAATTTAGGTTCAATTCGTTTTATTTCATTGCATCAAGGTTGGCCTTTGCATCAGCATTTCCCTGGGCGGCGGCTTTCGTGAACCATTCCTTGGCTTTATCGGTATCCCTGGCTATTCCTTCGCCGGCGAAATACATCACCCCGAGGTTATTTTCGGCATCGACATTGCCCTGCTCAGCCGACTTTTGAAATAACTCTACCGCTTTGACCGGGTCTTTGGCGACACCTTCACCATTTGCGTACATCAGCCCGAGGTTGAACTGGGCATCCGCATATCCCTGCGCAGCGGATCGATGAAACCAGGCAGCAGCCGTAACAGGGTCATTGCTCAGGATTTTACCGGATGAATCCTTGGATATGGCTTCCCCGGTGTAGTACATGACGCCCAGTCCGTTTTGGGCTTTGGCATCGCCAGCCTCGGCATCTTTCTTTAATTGCAGGAATTTTTCTTCCGGCGTCGCTTCATTCTCCGAGCCCCCCGGCATGATTTCCTTTAATATCGCCGATTTTTCTTCCGGGGTCAGCTCATTTTCCAGGATGCTCGGAATTTGTGCTTCCGATGTGAATTCATCCGGCAACCGGGTCTGCGCTTCCGTTTTGGCGACGGTCGCCGGCGCTTTCTCGCCGCATCCGGCAAGCATGAGCATGGGTGCGGCGAGTAACGTAACAATAAGGATGTTCATCGATTATTATGTCCTGTCAGGTACCATCCAGGCTGGTTCAGCGGTTGTGGAATCAGGGGCGAACGGGCTTCATCCTCATAAGCTGTAATACATATCAAACTCGACCGGATGGGTGGTCATGCGAAACCGCGTCACTTCTTCCATCTTGAGTTCGATGTAGCCATCTATCATATCATTCGAAAACACGCCGCCCCGGGTAAGAAAGTTGCGATCCTTATCCAGGCTATCCAGTGCCTCATCCAGCGAGGCGCAAGGGTTGGGAATCCTGGCGGCTTCCTCGGGTGGAAGGTCATAAAGATTCTTGTCCATGGGGTCACCTGGATGAAGCTTGTTCTGGATACCGTCCAGCCCAGCCATCATCAATGCAGTGAAAGCAAGATAAGGGTTAGCCGTCGGATCGGGAAAACGCACTTCGACGCGCCTTCCCTTGGGACTGTTGGCGTAGGGAATACGCACTGCCGCGGAACGGTTGCTTACCGAATAAGCAAGGTTGATCGGTGCTTCGAAACCGGGAACCAGGCGCTTGTAGGAATTGGTACCCGGATTGGTAATGGCGTTCAGGGCCTTGGCATGCCTGATAATGCCGCCTATATAATACAACGCCATTTCCGAGAGGCCCGCGTAACCATTTCCGGAAAATAGATTTTGTCCGGCTTTCCAGATCGACTGGTGCACATGCATGCCCGAACCATTGTCGCCGACGATGGGTTTCGGCATGAAAGTCGCCGTTTTTCCGTAAGAGTGCGCGATATTGTGCACGACATATTTGAATACCTGGGTCCAGTCGGCGCGCTTCACCAGGCTGCTGTACTTGGTACCTATTTCACACTGTCCGGCAGTCGCGACTTCATGATGATGTACTTCGACTTCGATACCCAGTTCTTCCAGTGCAAGACACATGGCGGAACGAATATCGTGCAAGGAATCAACCGGAGGAACGGGAAAATATCCCCCTTTTATACCGGGGCGGTGCCCGGTATTGCCCCCTTCGTATTTTACTGCCGAGCTCCAGGCTGCTTCCTCGGATTCGATCTTTACCGAGCAGCCGGACATATCGGCGTGCCAGATAACGGAGTCAAAGATGAAGAATTCAGGCTCCGGTCCGAAATAGGCGATGTCGCCGATGCCGGTCGATTTAAGGTAAGCTTCGCCGCGTTTCGCCAGCGAGCGGGGGTCGCGGTCATAGCCCTTGCCGTCGGAAGGCTCCACCACATCACAGGTCATGAACATCGTCGCCTCGTCCATGAACGGGTCCATTTTCGCCGTTTCGGGATCAGGTACCAGCAGCATGTCGGAGGCATGAATACCTTTCCAGCCGGCAATGGAGGAACCATCGAACGCGTGACCATCCTCCAGCTTGTCCGCATCGATGGCATGGGCGGGAAGCGTTACATGGTGTTCTTTACCGCGGGTATCCGTAAATCTTAAATCAACGAACCTGACTTCATTGTCCTGGATCATTTTCAGAACATCGGGTACCGCCATATTTCTCTCCATGAAGACTGCCTTGAATTGAAGGGCATAAGTATAAAGGTAACATTATATCAGCAGGAGCGTTTCCATTTTTTCAAGATGTCGAGCCGAACATGCCTGGGACCCGACATCTTTGGAAAAGATGCCGGGGAATCGCGGGCGCTGCCGTGGCGCTCGCTATGAAGCCTATCCGGTACATAAAGTTTTTAGGCAAACACCCGCTTGAAAATGGATTACCATTGCATTTTAATCCGTTATTCTGGAAAACCATATGGAAACCATCGCTGCAATACTGGAGAGGGCGCAACAACGTGCCAGGGAAATGGATTTGCCGTACGAAGGGGCGCTGTTGCCCAGTGAAGCGCTTGATCTGCTGCAGGAAGCGCCCGGCGCAAAATTGGTGGACGTGCGTTCCAGAGCCGAATGGGATTGGGTAGGGAGAATACCGGGTGCGGTCGAAATCGAGTGGCAATCCTATCCCGGGATGCGGCCCAACTCCAGCTTCCTCGATTATCTTTCCAGCCAGGTGGACAAGGAATCGCTGGTGATGTTCATCTGCCGCAGCGGAGGCCGTTCACATCAGGCTGCGGCTACCGCCACCGAATCGGGCTATGCAAATTGCTACAATATTCTCGAAGGTTTTGAAGGCGAGAAAGACGCAACCGGCCATCGTGGTACCAAAGGGGGGTGGAAAGCAGCAGGGTTACCTTGGATACAAGGCTGAGCCGACGGACGGGAAACCAGGAGCGCTGGATCAGAATTCTCCGCGTCCGAATTCGGGAAGTCGACGGGCTTCAGTTCAAGCCGCGGACCATTTGACCATTCCCGAATAAGCCGTGATCAGCACAATGATCCCGAATCCGATGCGATACCATGCAAATACGGTGAAATCATGGTGACTGATAAAGCGCAATAATCCCCGTACGGCTAATAATGCGCTGATGAAGGAGGCCACGAAGCCGATAAAAAATACGCCGATATCATCGAAATGGAGAATATCGCGATTTTTGAAAATATCGTAGAAGGTGGCCGCGAACATCACGGGTATTGCCAGGAAAAAAGAGAACTCGGTGGCGGCCTTGCGCGATAAGCCGAAAAAGAGTCCGCCAATAATCGTTGCACCTGAGCGCGAGGTACCCGGTATCAAGGCCAGGCATTGCATTAATCCAACTTTCAGCGCGTGTTTCCAGTCCATATCTTCCACCCGTTCAACTTCCACCACGTGTTGCCTGCGCTCGGCCCACAGAATTAGAATTCCGCCGATTATAAATGCCATTGCCACGGGTACTGGATGAAACAGATATTGCTTGATGGTTTTAATGAACAATAAACCCAGAATCGCGGCGGGCAGAAACGCGATGAAAAGATTGAGCACGAAGCGGTTTGCATCCTGACGCGAGCCCACATCCGCAACTACGCTACGAATCTTGACGCGGTATTCCCAGCATACCGCCAGAATGGCGCCCAGTTGAATGACAATCGTGAATACCTTTCCCTTGTCGTCATTGAAGTCGAGCAGATCAGCCGCCAGGATGAGATGGCCGGTAGAGGAAATCGGGAGAAATTCGGTCAGGCCTTCGATAATGCCGAGGATCAGGGCCTTGAGGAACAGAAACCAGTCCATATGCGATTATCCGGCCAAACGAATTAAGCGCCGGATAAGCACGAGCGGAAGCGGGTAAGTCAAGGTGTTACCAGGCAACGGGTTTTTCCAATGGCGGCATATGGGTTGCGATTATCCGGCTGATTATTTTTTTCGGTATTATCGCATCGAAGGCTGCTTCAGGCTTGAAAATACTTCTTGAAGTTGCCATAGAGCCGATCGGCGAATAATTTAGAGAAGACTTTTCGATTCCCGTTTCCCGGGAGAGATGAGTGCTTCCTATTTAACGGTCGGCTCTATGGCAGGATGAGCGCAATGCGCCATCACCATTACAGCTTGTTATAAATCTCCGTCCCCTTTGCTACAAATTCGACCGCTTTTTCTTCCATGCCTTTTTTCAAGGCTTCATTTTCGTCAACACCTTTCTGTGCGGCATAGTCGCGCACATCCTGAGTTATCTTCATCGAGCAGAAGTGGGGGCCGCACATCGAGCAAAAGTGGGCAAGTTTGGCGCCTTCCTGCGGCAGGGTTTCATCATGGAACTGTCTTGCCTTGTCGGGATCGAGGCCAAGATTGAACTGATCATTCCAGCGAAACTCGAAGCGGGCTTTCGAAAGCGCATTATCGCGAATCTGCGCACCGGGATGGCCCTTCGCCAGGTCTGCCGCGTGAGCGGCAATTTTATAAGTGATTATGCCATCTTTTACATCATCCTTATCCGGCAGGCCAAGGTGTTCCTTCGGCGTAACATAACACAGCATTGCCGTACCATACCAGCCGATCATTGCAGCGCCGATGGCGGATGTAATATGATCGTAGCCAGGCGCGATGTCGGTAGTGAGCGGCCCCAACGTATAGAACGGAGCCTCGGCGCAGTATTTCAGCTGCATATCCATGTTTTCCTTGATCAGGTGCATGGGAACATGGCCCGGACCTTCGATCATCACCTGCACGTCATGCTTCCAAGCGACCTGCGTTAATTCGCCGAGGGTTTTCAGTTCCGCGAACTGGGCTTCATCGTTGGCATCATGAATCGAACCGGGGCGCAGGCCGTCTCCCAGGGAAAAGCTCACATCATATGCTTTCATGATTTCGCAGATTTCTTCGAAGCGGGTATACAGAAAACTTTCCCTGTGATGCGCGAGACACCACTTGGCCATGATGGAACCGCCGCGCGAAACGATGCCGGTCAGCCGTTTTGCCGTCATTGGAACATAGGCGAGCAGCACGCCGGCATGGATGGTGAAATAGTCCACGCCCTGCTCAGCCTGTTCGATCAGCGTATCGCGGAAAATTTCCCAGGTGAGGTCCTCGGCTTTGCCATCGACTTTTTCCAGGGCCTGGTAAATTGGCACGGTGCCGATGGGAACGGGGCTGTTGCGGATTATCCACTCACGAGTTTCGTGAATATTTTTTCCGGTGGAAAGATCCATTACCGTATCTCCGCCCCAGCGGATAGCCCAGGTCATTTTCTCGACTTCTTCCTGGATGCTCGAACCCAGTGCCGAGTTACCGATGTTCGCATTGATTTTCACCAGAAAATTGCGGCCGATGATCATCGGTTCGGATTCGGAATGGTTGATGTTGGCAGGAATGATGGCGCGACCTCTGGCCACTTCATCGCGTACGAATTCCGGTGTGATATGCTGGGGCAGGAAGGCACCAAAATCCTGCCCGGGATGCTGGCGTGTGAGTAATTCCCGATGTTGATTGCTCAGGTGCTCGCAACGTTGATTCTCACGTATGGCTACATACTCCATTTCCGGCGTAATGATGCCTTGACGCGCATAATGCATTTGCGTGACATTCGCCCCGGCCTTGGCACTGCGGGGCTGGCGCTTCAAGTCAAAGCGCATTTCAGCGAGCTTTGGGTCGGACAGGCGCTGTCTGCCGTAAGCGGAAGCAGGGCCGGAGAGAATTTCCGTGTCGCCCCGCTCATCTATCCATTTTTCACGTAAGGGAGCCAAGCCGGAACGGATGTCGATCTTTATCGCCGGATCCGTGTACGGGCCAGAAGTGTCGTAAACGTAAATTGCCGGGTTTTGTTCCGCACCCATGCTGGCAGGCGTATCGGATTGGCTGATTTCCCGCATGGGTACCTGAATATCAGGACGGGAGCCATGTACATAAATTTTTCGGGATTCAGGCAGAGGCTTGACCGCCCCCTCGTCCACATGGGCTGTTTTGCTCGAAAAGGGCAAAGGGATTTGTGCTGCATTTAAAACGGTTGCATTCATAATACGCTCCTTTAGCGCGGTAAAGAAGCGGGATTAGTTACATCCCAGCTTCCCTACGGCGGCATTATCCGTGTCAGGTAGTAAGGGACTGTCTCACCAGTTTCCGGCGTTTCCGGAAAGGACCCCTAGCTGCTGCTGTGAAGCTAATGGAAATGTGGAATAATTGCAAGTCTGGGATGATATTTTATATAAGGCTGGACATGGATCTTGAGCAAAACCGTTTTAACATGATAGAACAGCAAATTCGTACATGGGAAGTGCTGGACCAGGAAGTTCTTAAATTATTATTCGAGCTGCGGCGCGAGGAATTTGTCCCTGCGGCTTACCGTTCTCTTGCATTTGTGGACATGGAAATTCCGCTTGGATACGGTGAAGTCATGCTTGCCCCAAAGATGGAAGCGCGGATCTTGCAGGAATTGCAGGTAAAAAAAACCGACAGGATTTTGGAGGTGGGCAGCGGCAGCGGGTATCTGACTGCATTGCTGGCAGCCAAAGGCGGGTCTGTTTACAGCGTGGAAATCGTGCCGGAACTGAAAGCCATGGCGGAAAAAAATCTCCGGGCGCACGGAATCACCGATGTAATCCTGGAGCATGGAGATGCTGCCCGTGGCTGGCCTCAGCATGGGCTTTACGATGTGATCGTGCTGACGGGGTCGACGCCGGTTCTACCGGAGGCTTTCCAAAAAAGCCTCAAAACCGGTGGACGTCTGTTCGCGGTGGTAGGCGACGCACCTGTCATGCAAGCCGTGCTTGTCACTTGCGTGGCCCAAAAGGAAAATGCAGGCGTATATAATACAGTTGGCCTGTTTGAAACCTGTATTTCCCCGCTCAAGAACGCGATGCAGCCCGAGAGATTTACATTTTGATCTTACGGCCCAATTCCATGAATTACAAGTCCGCCCGGCTGATCTAGCTCAACCGCATCCAATCGGTCGATAGCTCTTTTTTCGTCCAAGAGTTAGACAATCTGGAATCAAAGTGAAAATTCCGCAATATATTTGTGCGTTATTGATTGCAGGAGCAGCTTTACATACTCCACTCCACGCAGCCGATCTGATGGAAATCTATCGTCAAGCGCTGGAAGAGGACGCGCTATATAGCGCGGCGCGTGCTGCTCATATGGCGGCGCAGGAAAGGTTGCCGCAGGGTCGGGCCGGACTCCTTCCCACCCTCTCACTTGCGTTCGTGAAGCGGAGGCAATTCATAGATATCGGAAGTACCACTACGGCTGCGGCTGTCGGAGCGGTCAGGCCGTCTGAAGTGATCATCGATAACCAGAGTGTGACGATCACGGCAACCCAGCCCATTTATCGCAAGGAAAATTTCGTAATCTATGAACAATCCAAGCTTCAGGTTGCTCAGGCGGACTCACAGTTCATCATTGCAGCACAGGATCTGATACTCCGGGTAGCCCAGGCGTATTTGGATATCCTCACCGCGCAAGTAAACCTGGAGGTCGCGGAGGCTCAAAAAAAGGCAATCTCGGAGCAATTGGAGCAGGCCAAGCGCAACTTTGAGGTGGGCACGACGACTATCGTTGACACTTACGAGGCCCAGGCCCGTTTCGATCTGACCACATCTCAGGAAATCGCCGCCAAAAATCAGCTGGAAGTGGCGCAACGCACTCTGCAACAGATCATTGGGCATATGCCCGATGAACTCGTACGCCCGAAAGACACTGCCTACGAGTTGCTCAACCTGAAGTACGCGAACATGCAGGATTGGATTACCGTGGCTGAACAGAATAACCTCGCCCTGAAAGTACAGCAATCGGTATACGAAATCGCAAAACAGGACGTGGAACGAGCCAAGGCAGGGCATTATCCCACGCTGGACCTGGTCGCCATATACAGCGACCAGAAAGGCGTCGGCGGTACAATTACCGGTCGGCCAATTAACCTGACCTCAAAAGAAATAGGGATTCAGGTCAGCTTTCCCATATTTCAGGGTTTCGCGGTGCAATCGCAGGTGCGCGAAGCCCTGGCTATCCAGGAAAGGGTGTTCCAGGAACTGAACAATACCCGGCGCAACAGTGTGCTGCAGGTGAGCCAGCAGTATCTGAATGTTACCAACGGTATCGCCCAGGTAAAAGCGCTGAAACAGGCGCTGCTATCAAGCAAGAGCCAGCTGGATTCAACCAAGCTCGGGCAGGAGGTCGGCGTTAGAACGGAGGTGGACGTATTAAATGCTCAGCAGCTATATTATTCGGCCCGCCGGGATCTCGCCCAGGCGCGAAATAACTTTCTCATGTCAAGATTGAGATTGGAGGCCGAGGCAGGAGAGTTGGACGAGGATGACTTGAGGGAGGTAAACCAGGCATTGGTGCAATAACCTCTTCAAACCTCTTTTTAAATAAGGTTTTTTGACTACGAGCTCCCTCCCTGCGTTGACGCGCAAGTGGTTGAGTGTTAGATTTTCTCAAAAGGAGAAGTTGCGAGTCGTTTTGACGCATTAATGGCCATTACATTGTATTGTTCGGGTGCCTGAATGTGCTTTCCGCCAGGAACTGCATTTGCGGTTGAGGCCATCGCAGTACCATGCCTTATCGAGTAAGCTCGCAGCAACGAACGCAGGAAAACTCCAGCTCGAATTCTCCGTAACATATCGTCGACCATTTATTTACCTGGGCATATCGGCCTAATTCAAGCGAAAACAGGCGTGATCTTCCACGACGCCTGTTGCCGTGCCGTTGTATCTTCAAATCGAATATACGTAGCTTGATGGCTACCGAGGCCAACCATGAATGAGCCAGCCGTATCTGATACATACCGGGGTCAGCCGTCTATTCTTTCGACTGGCGACAGGCCGTCGGGCATTCGAGACGCCCGCCCCACGGAAGCCGTCAAAGGCGTGCTGGACGCAAAAACTTTTAGCGCAATCGAAACGGACCAATTATTTGATTCGCTTAACCATGCCGTCACTCATGCCGGGCAATCGGTGCTTTATCGGTCCCTTGCCCAGCCAGGGACCGATGCCGAAGTGACACGGGAAAAACATGAGGCGTTGCGCGAACTGGAATCGGATCCCGGTCTTTACAAAGCTTTGCAGAACTTCGTGGAAACTATGGCAGGGGGAGAGCAATGTCTTCATCAATTGCTCTACGGTACGTTTACCGGCGGGCTCGCCATCGCTAATTCCAGAGCCGGTAAAGATGAAATGGAATTCAGCGGTTACGGTTATCATCAATTCGTCGATGGTACCGCTTTTGTCATCGATATGGTCGAGGCAATGCAAACCCTGCCACAGCCGAAGAGCGCGTATCTGCAGGGCTTATTCGACGCGATTCGCGATTTTGGAAACACGCGTACTTATTCCCTGATGCGCGGACCGGTCTATTCCGTGGACGGGAAGCTCAAGACCAGGGACGAAAAACCACGTTATCTGCCAATCCCGCGCTTTAGACCATCGATGATTAAACCCCTTCCGATGTTCGGGGCGTTGGGTGCGATAGGCGCAGCGCTTTATTTCTTTCAGGGCTTGCTGGCCGGCTTCGGCATTTCTTACCTGGGTTACGGAATACTCATGCTGGCGGTACCGGTGCTGCCGGTCCTCCTGATTGCCATTGCCGCGTCCGACCGCGATTCAGTTATATATCCGCTGCGCAAGCTATTCAAGAACAGCCCCGAGTTGGCGCGACTGCTGGATACGCTGGGAATGATCGATGAGCTTTTGTCATTTCGCCGTTATTCACTCACATTTGGCGGCAAGATGGTGCTGCCGGAGATATTGGACCGCGAGCGCCATTTCCTGAGTGTTGTCCAAGCCAGGAACCCGTTGCTTGCCAAAGCGAATCCCGACTATGTGCCAAACGACATTTTACTGGACGATACCGGGCGGCTACTGGTGATCACGGGGCCAAATAGCGGTGGCAAGACCGCTTACTGTAAAACAGTGGTTCAGATTCAGCTACTGGGGCAGATCGGTTGTTACATTCCCGCCACCGCGGCGCAACTGGTTCTGGCGGAACGTATTTTTTATCAGGTGCCGGATCCGGGACATCTGGACGAGGGTATAGGACGCTTTGGCCATGAACTGAAACGAACGCGCGAGATTTTCTTCAGCGCTACGCCTGGCAGCCTCGTCGTGCTTGATGAGCTGTCGGAGGGGACGACGTTCGAAGAGAAAATGGAGCTTTCCGAGTATGTCCTCGCAGGCTTTTACAAGCTTGGAGCAAGCACACTGCTTGTTACGCATAACCACGAGTTATGCGAGCGCCTGCAGGAAAGGGGAATGGGCCGTTACCTTCAGGGCGAGTTTCTTCCTGAAGGGCCCACCTATCGTTTAATTCCAGGTGTGTCCACGGTAAGCCATGCCGACCGTGTGGCCGCTGCCCTGGGCTTCAGCAAGGAAGACGTGGAGAAATACCTTACGACACGGCGTGTGTGAGCGCAAGGCAAAGGACTGTTTTTGTATTGGATGTGTTGATGCAGATAGGTGAATGTGCTTTGATCTTTTCATTTCGTTGCGTTATCTATTATTGAATTACACCCTCAATCGTCCGGTCTGAAAATCGGCCTGGGGTGTAAAAGCTGTGGAGTACCGCAACAATGCAGTTTCGAACGTCGCTTATAAATTTTGAGTCCAACGAGCTGACCGGGGGTCAGCCATGCTGAAGTCATTGGTTACAGGTGCGAATGGATTCGTCGGTTCGGCGGTCGCACGTTGTTTGCTTAACGCAGGTCACGAGGTGCGGTGCCTGGTCAGGCCGGGGAGTGACCGCAGAAATCTTTATCAACTACCTGTTGAGATCTCGGAAGGAGATCTGCGCTCTGCTCCATCACTGAAACGTGCGGTCGCGGGTTGCGATAATTTATTTCATGTTGCCGCCGATTACCGGCTCTGGGTGCCGAATCCTGAAACCATGTATGACATCAACGTAAAGGGGACTCAGGCGCTGATCCTGGCTGCCGCCGAAGCGGGAATGAGACGCATGGTATATACCAGCAGCGTGGCGACGCTGGGAACGACTCAGGACGGCGTCCCTGCAAACGAAGACACACCCTCGAGTCTCCTGGCCATGAATGGGCACTACAAGCGATCCAAGTTCATGGCGGAACAGGTAGTCCAGCGGATGACCGATGAGCATAAGCTGCATTTGCTGATAGTGAATCCGTCTACGCCGATGGGGCCGCGCGACATAAGACCCACGCCGACGGGGCGTATAGTCGTTGACACCTTGCGCGGCCGTATGCCAGCCTATGTGAATACCGGTTTGAACGTCGCGCATTCCGATGACATTGCCCGGGGCCACCTGCTGGCCTATGCACATGGAAAACCAGGAGAGCGTTATATCCTTGGGGGCGAAAACATGACATTGCTGCAGATATTGCAAGCAATAGACAAGATCAGCGGTAAGCGGAAAAAGCGGGTCAGCCTTCCCGTCAAGTTGATTCTCCCCGCTGCCTGGTTAATGGAAAAAATGGCAATGGTCACGAATGTTGAGCCGCGCGTGACAGTGGACAGCGTGCGTATGGCCAAACAAAAGATGTTTTACTCCAGCGACAAGGCCATACGTGAATTGGGTTACCAGTACCGGCCAGCGACGGAAGCGCTTGAAGATGCGATGAACTGGTTTCTGGCCAATGGCTATTGCGGGTAGATTTTTTCGGGCGCTGCAAGCTTACGCAGTGAGTTCCACGGTGCAAACCGGCCGAATAATGCATAATCATTATCTTCCGATCCAAAACACTCATGGCTTCGATAGCCGACGAACCCTGGTTATTTGCAGAGATGCCGCCATCCATGAGCAGCACTCTGCAGTTGTAAGGGTAAGTTCAAAATGCGCTGGCGCTGGTGCCTTGCCCATCTGCGACAGGTTTGCCATTGTGGGTTTTCGTGATAGTTTTATTTTTGAACTTGAGCGGGGTGAAGCGGGCGGCGGTTACCTCTTGTTCCGGTAGCTCAACAAATACGGTCACCACCGATTCTGGTGAAACGACGAAGTCTCCCGTTCCTTTAAGCAAATTATTACCTGCCGGTTCCAGCTTGATCGAGATCTTGTTTTTGGCCTTGCCGGTTTGAACGGTTGCCTTGCCTGTACCGCCCTCGGTGCTGAGATTACGGTCGGCATGATCCATTACATAGAGTACGATTTCCTTATCCCTGGCGACAAGCTCCAGATGATACGGTCCGGCCATGCGCGTTTGTCCGCCATGAGCCGACTCCTTGGAATCGAAATATTCCTCGGTATGGGCTCCGGCAGGTAAGGCAATAGCGAAAGTAAAAGCAAAGGCAGATCCAAACAGAATGGTAGATATGAACTTATTCATCTTGATTCTCCTCGATAATTGAAATAAGTCGTTAACCCAGATAATTCATTTAGGACGCGAGATGATGGCGAGGCAGGTTGCGAGACAGTTTTGCCGGTTGAGAGAAGTCCATAGCTTGGTCTATGGACGCCGAGCAAGCGGCGAAAATGGCCGCAAACTGACCGCCAGCACTCGCGTAGGCTCGCAGAGCCGTCTAATAGATTATCTGGGTTTAATGCCCATCACTGATGCTCCGTAGTACCAACGCGTATGCCAACGTATTACGGATAATAAAGTCTGTTGGCACAATCTTTCAATGCGCAATTCATTGCGCACCCTTCCTGCTCCGATCAACCTGGGCCGCCGTAACCAGAGTGCCCCGATTACCCCATGCATTGCGGATATAAGACAAGACCAGCGCAATCTCCTCATCGCGCAGGATCTGTGCAAACGGTGGCATGCCATAAGGTCGCGGATTGCTTGCGATGACTGGTGCATAGCCGCCGTTGAGAATGCTGCGGATTGCATTGATCGGGGAGGCCAGTGTGATGCCGCGGTTGCCCGCCAGCGCCGGATAAGCGCCGGGTGCGCCTTGCCCCAGATTTCCATGGCAATCCTGACAGTGCGTCTCGTAGATCTCGCCACCTTGGCGGAGCAGCCTGTCGACTTCTTCCGTCAGCGCAGGGGCTATCCCTCTGGAGCGTGGATCGGTTTCAGGCAGCGACTTCAGGTAGGTAGCCATGGCATAGGCATCCTCCTTCGTCAGATATTGAAGACTTTGACTGACGACATCCGCCATCGGTCCTGTTGTGATTGCACGGCTCGACAAGCCTGTCCGGAGTAATTGGACAATGTCCTCGACCGGCCAGTCGGAAGTGCTGGCCTCCTGGAGAGATGTCAGAGAGGGAGCGTACCAGTTCGAGCCCATGAGTTGCCCCCCCCCGAATAGTTCGCCCTGGCTTGCGCCGAACGGGTTCCGGGCGGTATGGCAAGCGTTGCAGTGGCCGAGTCCTTGCACCAGATAGGCTCCCCGGTTCCATTCATCGCTCTTTGCGTCATCAGCTCGATAAACGCCTTGCTCGAAGTAAAAAGCGCGCCAGATATAAATGAGTGGACGGAAGTTGAAAGGAAAATGGATCTGGTTCGGTCGATTGCGCTGCTGAGCAGGGGGGAGCGATTGAAGATAGGCGAAGATTGCATCGGAATCCTCCCGCGTGATCTTCGTATATTCCGTGTAGGGAAATGCGGGATATAAAGGGCTGCCGTTACGTGCCTTGCCATCGTGCAGTGCCCGCCAGAAGTCCTCCTCATTCCAGAGTCCAATACCGGTTTCCGGATCGGGCGTAATATTAGGCGTAATGAATGTCCCGATGGACGTGTCGAGGACGTGTCCTCCCGCGTAGGGTCGCCCACCCTGTGTCGTGTGGCAGCCCATGCAATTGCCGGCCTGCGCGAGATAGGTCCCGCGCGCTCGCAGTTGCTGTTGTGCTTGCCGCCCGGTAATGCCATCCGGCTTTGCGGATGGCGATTCTACGCCTGCAGGAACAGAGGAGGAGCTTACCGGTACCATGAAAATGCCGAGGCCTGTCAACCCGGCAAGCACAGCAGCCGAGAGAATACGTTTCATTGCAACCCTCCGGATGGGAGGACGATGCTGCTGCAGCGCATGGCCAGTTTACTGTGGAGAGGCGCCGCCGGGCTTGCCGCGCGCGCTGAGAGGACTTCGGAAACCGGTTGCGCGGCCAGCCATGCTGCAATGGCGCTCGACTCGCTGGTCGTGAGCTGTTTTGCGATTTCGGACATGCAGTCGGGCGTTTCTCCACGCATTGCTCCGCCATTCTGCCAGTTACCGAACTGGGCGATGATATAGACCCGCGGCAGACCCAGCAGGCCGGGAATGAAGGGCTCCGTTCCCATCAGATCTTTGCCGTGACATTCAACGCATGCGGGAATTTTACGGCCGGGGTCGCCCTGAGTAATAAGTCTGCGGGCAAGCTCAACTTCGGCAGGCGACGACTTTAGCGGCTCGGGTGGAGGAAAAGCCTGCTTCAACGAAGCGAAATAGGCTGCCATATCGCGCAGGTATTGATCGGGCAAACCTTCAAGCAGCAACGCCATGGGCCGATAGTGGCGCCGTTCGTCACGGAAATTGCGCAGCTGATTGAACAGGTAGCCCTCCGGCTTGCCGGCAATGCGCGGATAGTATGCGTCTCTCCCCTGTTTGTCCTCTTTGCCATGACAGGCAGTGCAGGCCTTTACCCGCTCCGCCATCGTGTCGGGTACGTCAACCGGGGGAATCCCGGTGGCGATGGTGTGGTCGGCAAAAAACAGAAAAGCGATCAGGACAACTCGTATCATTGCGTTCTCTATGTTTAGTTCGTTTAACCGGATGCACGGCAAGATCAACCGGAATTTCGCAGCCCTGCTGCCACTACCGCGCAAATTTCCGCACTACCGCCATCAGCTCATCAATCGCCTCATCGCCCCGGCCTGATTTGATGGCGCCTTGCATGCATCCGTGGGTATGGTTCTCCAATAACAGCATGGCCACGGCATCAAGTGCGGATTGCAGCGCGGAGACCTGGTTCAGGATGTCAACGCAATAACGATCTTCCGATATCATTTTGTTGACACCCCGTACCTGTCCCTCGATGCGGTTGAGCCGCTTTATCAGCGCTTCCTTGCCTGGTTGCACCACCGTCTGCGGTGCATGACACGGCTTCTTGCTAGTTGACGACTTCAAAACCGGCACCTTCGATAGCGTCCTTGAGCTGGTTGGGTTTAGTAGTGGCAGCGTCGTACTGGATGGTCACCTGTTTCTGTTCGAGAGAAACATCCGCACTGTCCACGCCAGGAATTTTCTCCAGCACGCTCTTCACACTGTTGACGCAGCCCATGCAGGTCATTCCCTTGATTTTTATGACTTCCGTTTGCATTTTCGTACTCCTTACGTTAAGTGAATCGAACAACTGCTCAAGTGCCGGCTCGCCACCGTTTCAGCAGCAACGAATTGCCTACCACCGATACCGAGCTCATCGCCATCGCCGCACCCGCAACCACGGGATTAAGCAATCCTATCGCCGCCAGCGGTATCCCCAGTACGTTATAGATGAAGGCAAAGAACAGATTCTGGCGGATTTTCCCCAGCGTTGCGCGCGACAGCGAGATGGCGTCGGCCACACTCATCAGATCATTGCGCATGAGTGTGATGTCGGCAGCTTCGATCGCCACGTCGGAGCCCGCTCCGATAGCGAAGCTCACGTCGGCCGCGGCTAGCGCCGGTGCATCATTGATGCCATCGCCCACCATGCCGGTAAATCTACCGCTCGCCTTCATTTTGCCCACTTCAGCAGCTTTATCCTGAGGCAGCACCTCGGCACGGTAAGCGGCAATGCCTGCCTGTCCGGCAATGGCGGCTGCGGTGGCGGAATTGTCGCCGGTGAGCATCACGACTTCGATACCCATCGACTGCAGTCGCGCTACCGCTTGTGCCGAAGTACGCCTCAGCCGGTCAGCAATGGCGAGGTAGCCGAGAACTTCAGGCACCGCGTTATTCGCAGTGGTTATCATGACCAGGCCTACGACGGTTTTACCCTCGGCCTGAAGAATGGCTATTGAATTTTCGTCGGACAGCGCACCATGTTCGCGCAGGAATCGGGGCGAGCCGAGAAGATATTCGATGCCATCGATGCAGCCAGTGATACCGCTGCCGGTGACGGCCCTGAAATTGCTCACTGCCTGTGGCTGAATACCCATGCTTCTGGCATGCTCCATCACTGCTTTTGCCAGAGGATGCTCCGAGCCCTGCTCCAGCGTGGCGGCAATCTGCATCAGATCGTGTTCCGCAACCGTTCCTGCCGGAACGGTGTCCGTTACTGCGGGTGCGCCCTCGGTGAGCGTGCCGGTCTTGTCCACGATCAGAACCTGAATTTTTTCAGCGTGTTCCAGCGCAGCGGCATTTTTTACCAGCACGCCGGCTTGCGCCCCGCGTCCCGCACCCACCATGATTGCGGTTGGCGTAGCCAACCCCAATGCGCAGGGGCAGGCAATAACCAGCACCGCTACAGCGTTAATGAGAGCCGGCACAAAATCCGCGGCCAGCCACCAGGTGAGTACCAGCGTTAGCGCGCTGAGCGTGACTACCACCGGCACAAACACGCCTGAAATCGTATCGGCCAATCGCTGGATAGGCGCTTTGGAACCTTGCGCTTCTTCAACGAGACGGATAATGGCCGCAAGTTGGGTATGAGCGCCGACACCGGTTGCGCGGCATTTAAGCAACCCCTGCTGATTCATGGTAGCCGCGTATACTTTCGCGCCCGCCTGTTTTGTAACGGGCAGGCTTTCGCCGGTCAACATCGCCTCGTTCACGCTGGAAGCGCCTTCAATGACGACGCCATCCACCGGCATATTCTCGCCGGGGCGAACGATAAACACCTCTCCCTGCTTGAGGCTGCTGGCGTCCACTTCCACGATCTCGCCGTTGCGCTCCACCCGGGCAATCTTGGGCTGCAGCCTGATAAGTTCCTCAATAGCCGCCGAAGTCTTGCCCTTGGCGCGGGCTTCCATCAGTTTTCCCAATAGAACCAACGTGATGATGACCGCGCTTGCCTCGAAATAGACGTGCTGATCCAGGCTCAGCACCACAACCACTACGCTGAAAAAGTACGCTGCGCTGGTGCCCAGCGCGATCAGCACATCCATGTTGGCGCCGCCGCCGCGTAATGCATTCCATGCCGCAGTATAGAAGCGCTTGCCCACCCAGAACTGTACCGGCGTTGCCAGCAGCCATTGCAGCCAGCGCGGCAGTTCGGCGCCGCTTCCCCAGAGCATCGGCGCCATCTGCAGCAATAGCGGCAGGCTGAGCGCAGCTGCAACCCAGAACATGCGGAGTTCCGCGTTATAAGCGGCAAGCCTGCGTGCTTTCTCCTCGGCGCGACTGGTATCGCTGATTTCGCTGGCGCCATAGCCTGCGCGGGCAACCGCGGCGATCAGGTCATTCACCATTGTCGCGCCGGGGCTGAAGCTGGCGTGAGCAATCTCTGTAGCGAGATTGACGGTAGCGGTGACGCCCGGCAGTTTATTCAGCGCTTTTTCGATACGGCCGCTGCACGCGGCGCAAGTCATTCCCGTGATTTGCAGTTGCACCGATTGTGGAACCACGTGAAACCCGGCTTTCTCGATGGAGCGAACCAGATCTTCAGGCTGGGTCGTGGCAGCATCAAACTCAACCCGCGCTTTCTCGTTGGCAAAATTGACCGCAGCACGTACGCCCGGGAGCTTATTGAGGTTCTTTTCAATACGGGCCGCACAGGCGGTGCAGGTCATGCCTTCGATCGGCAATTCTATTTGCTTAAGCGCAAGAGAGTGCATGGATACCTCGCATTGCAAGATTCATTGATAAACTCGGCAAATGTATGCGCTCAGCGCTGCTTGAGCGCATCGCTTGGCTCGAGGTGATTGTCTACCGGTTTTACCTGCTGCCAGCGGGACGAGAGCGAGTTAAAGTCGTAGCCGGATCCCGTCAGCTTGAGTCCCCGATCCGCCATCATCAAACCCATGGCGATTACCAGAATCGCGGAAGCAAGCACCAGTTGGCGCATGATGCTGCGGGACACGCTGCTGGCAATCAGGCCGAAGCTCAGGAGCGGCAACAGCGTGCCCAGGCCGAAGAAGAACAGCATGGTAGCGCCTTCCTGGGGGCTGCCAGTCCCTGCTGCCATGATGTACATGGCCTGCAGAGGACCGCAACCCAGCATGAATCCGTTCAACAGTCCGATTGTGAGAGGGCTGCGATGACCTCGTAGTTCATTCGCGACGCCTTTGGTCACAAAATGAGGCAAACGCAAGGTGAAACCGCGCAGCGCCGGAAACACATCCAGCATTTTCAGGCCATAGATGATGACAAAGAGGCTGGCCGCGATATTGATGATGCCCCGCATGTGAGGGGTAAAGGTCACGATCGAGCCCAGCAAGCCTAACGTGCCGCCAATGGCCGCGTAAGAGGCTGTCTTGCCGGTTGCGTACATCAGGTGGCGCATCGCGGTGGAAGCCGCCGATTGAGGAACACCTGCGGTCGCGTAGCCGACCACAAAGCCGCCGCACATGCCAATGCAATGGAAGCCCGTAAAAAACCCGATGGAAAATAACATGGCATGCCCGAGGTTGGGGCTCATCTCTCCCACCAGGCCCGGTATCATGCTCTTGCCCCAGAAGGTAACGCCACCGACCATCAGCAGGAAGAACAGGAAAATCAGCCCATTTCGCAGATGCTGGCCTGAGGCGTCGGGAAAGGCGCTTTCAAGCTCATAACCTTTTTCTTCGATTGCATCGCGAATGTCGGTTTCCTTGATGCGCTTGCCGTCGAACTCGACATCGACAGTCTGCTTTACGTAATCCGCTTTTACCTTCTGCACGCCGGGAAGATAATGCACCGCATGCTCGATGGTTTCTTCGCAACCCGTGCAATGCATGCCTTTGACTTTCAGATGAGAGATTTTATTCGTCATCGTCGCACTCTGAATTTTACAGCAGATGTCTACAATGCAATTTCACCGCGTTTGTTCTATCTAATACATGGCTTTTGCTAGTTTGCCGACCCTCGATCGCTTCATGCGATATTGCCGTCGCTCCAGGAAATCCAGCAGCTAAATCAAACAACCTACGATAAAATCGTATACTACGTGGGGGTATATGTCAATACCTATGGAGGGTATATTGCCGAGGCTTAAACGCTGGGCGCGCTTGTACGGAATCGCTGGGCTAACGGCCCAGGTTTACTGGAAATGAAGGATAGAGGTAGCGCCTTGCTATGCTTGAAGAAGCTGGGGACAAGCTCAGGAGTTGCTGGCTACGTGCTTGCGAAGAATTAGAGATTCCTGATACTCGACAGGAGGCGGGTCAAGTCGCTTTTCAAGACCGCGCCTTTCATCCATGTCAATCTTGCTGTCGTAATTGTGGAAACAGAATCACGTCGCGAATACTCGGGCTATCGGTGAAGAGCATTACCAGGCGGTCTATACCGATACCCTCGCCTGCGGTGGGTGGCAGGCCGTATTCGAGCGCGCGAATAAAGTCGGCGTCATAATACATGGCCTCGGCATCTCCGGCTTCTCTTGCATCGGCTTGTTCGAGAAAGCGCGCAGCCTGATCCTCGGGATCGTTCAATTCGGAAAACCCGTTGGCGATTTCGCGGCCGGCAATGTAGAGCTCGAACCGGTCGGTTATCGCGGGATTTGCATCGTTGCGCCGCGCCAACGGCGAAACCTCGGCTGGATAGTCGACGACGAAGGTTGGCTCAAGCAGCAAATGCTCGGTAGTTTCGTCAAATAATGCAAGCTGTAGCCCGCCGATGCCGTCCGCGGGTTTATAAGCGATTCCAAGCGCCTCGAGTTTTTTGACGAGAAAGGATCGGTCGCCGAGTTGCGCATCGGTATATTCCGGATGAAATTTTCGGATTGCCTGGGTAATGGTAAGCCGTTCGAACGGTTGTGCGAGGTCAATTTCACGTCCCTGGTAAATGACCTTGGTTGTTTCCAGCACCTTTATCGCGACTTCCCGCAGCATGGTTTCAGTGAAATCCATCAGGTATGTGTAGTCCTGATAAGCCTCGTAGAATTCCAGCATGGTGAATTCGGGATTATGCCGGGTGGAAATTCCTTCGTTTCTGAAGCTTCGATTGATTTCGAATACGCGTTCCATGCCGCCGATGACCAAGCGCTTCAAATAAAGCTCCGGCGCGATGCGGAGATACAGTTGCATATCCAGCGCGTTGTGATGGGTGATAAAAGGCCGTGCCGCGGCGCCGCCCGGAATCGGGTGCATCATTGGCGTCTCCACTTCCAGATAGCCATGCCTGACCAAAAACTCGCGAATGGATTGGATGATCCGGGAGCGCGTAACAAAAACGCTACGGCTGTTTTCGTTAGTGATGAGGTCGAGGTAGCGCTGGCGGTATCTTTGCTCCTGGTCGGCCAGGCCATGAAATTTTTCCGGCAGAGGGCGCAATGACTTCGTGAGCAACCGCAAATTCGTGACGCGAATGGAAAGCTCACCGGTTCTCGTTCTGAAAAGCATCCCCTGAGCGCCCAATATATCGCCAAGGTCATAATGCTTGAATGCGTCATGCGCCTCGATGCCGGCGACGTCGTTGGCGATATAAAGCTGGATGCGCCCATTCATGTCCTGGATGGTGGCGAAGCTTGCCTTGCCCATCACGCGCTTCAATACCATTCGTCCCGCGACGTTTACAACCTTTGGCGCCGCTTCCAGCATTTCATTGGAATGGTCGCCATATTGCCGGTGAATATCCGACGAAAAATCGTCGCGACGAAAATTGTTCGGGAAGGCGTTACCTGATTTGCGCAACAGATCCAGCTTGGCGCGGCGCTCCTCGACGAGCCTCGCCTCCGCGTTAAGCGAATCGAGGGGTTCGCTCGGACTTTCCTCTAAAGCGTCATTCGCCACTGTCAGCTCTCCTATATGCCTTGTTTCAAACTGGCTTCGATGAAATCATCCAGCCCGCCGTCCAGTACGGCCTGTGTGTTGCCACTTTCGATATTGGTCCGCAAGTCCTTGATGCGAGACTGATCCAGCACATAAGAGCGGATCTGGTGTCCCCAGCCGATATCGGTCTTGCTGTCTTCGATTGCTTGTTTCTCGTCATGCCGTTTGCGCAGTTCCGCCTCGTACAGGCGCGATTTCAGCATGGCCATCGCGTCCGCGCGGTTGCGGTGCTGCGAGCGGCCGCTCTGGCACTGCACTACGATACCCGTGGGATTATGGGTTATCCGGATGGCCGAGTCCGTTTTGTTGATGTGCTGGCCACCCGCGCCGGATGCGCGGAAAGTGTCGACCCGTAAATCAGCGGGGTTGATTTCCACTTCGATGGTCTCATCCACCTCAGGATAAACAAACACGCTGGCAAAGGATGTATGGCGTCGATTACCCGAATCAAACGGGGATTTTCGCACCAACCGGTGAACGCCTGTTTCTGTACGAAGATAGCCATAGGCATAATCGCCTGAAATCTTGAGACTTGCGCTCTTGATACCCGCGACCTCGCCCGGCGACTCCTCCATCACCTCCACACTATAATTGCGGTGCTCGCAATAGCGCAGATACATGCGTTCCAGCATTGCCGCCCAGTCCTGTGCTTCGGTACCGCCGGAGCCGGCCTGAATATCCACGAAGCAATTATTGTGATCCATGGGATTGGAAAACATGCGGCGGAACTCCATTTCCGCCACGGTCTTTTCCAATCGGCTGACATCCTGCTCGATACTGTGCAGCGTAGCGTCGTCATTCTCTTCCCTTGCCATCTGGAACAGATCCTGGGCATCGTGTAACTGCCGTCCGACTGTTTCCAGATTAACGACGACGCCTTCCAGCATTTTTTTTTCACGCCCCAATTCCTGGGCGCGCTTGTTATCGTCCCAGATCGCAGGGTCTTCCGTCAGCCGGGTGAGCTCGTTTAGCCGTGTTTGTTTGTTATCGAAGTCAAAGATACCTCCGCAATGCTGCTGCCCGGCTGTCGAGATCCACGAGCTGATGGGCAATGTCGTTAAGCTGTTCCGCTTCCATAGGAGCCTTTGAAGGTGCAAAGATCAAGAATTATACAGGAAGGGAGGATGTCGTCCGTGGCTTGACGAGATACGGAGCAGAGTAATAACTTATGCATACATCGAAAGTAATGAAGAAAGCTGCTTGATGCTGGCGAATTGCCGTCCCGTTAATTCACCAATTACTCCGTCAACGACTCAACGGCTTCATCAACCACGCAATGCTTGAGCGTGAAAGTGCAGATGGTTTTCGATAAATGTACTGATAAAGAAGTAGCTGTGATCGTACCCCGCTCGCATGTTGATCTGTGCGGGATAGTGTGCTGCTTCACAGGCGGCAATGAAGCGCTCGGTTTTCAGTTGCTCAGCCAGGAATTCATCCGCATCGCCCTGATCGATCAATATCGGCAGGTGTTCCGATGCGTGTGCGGCCTCAATCAGTAGCGTGGCGTCATAAGCCCACCAGTTTTTCATATCGTCGCCCAGATAATGGCTGAATGCTTTTTTCCCCCAAGGGCTGGTGGTCGGGTTGACCACAGGTGAAAAAGCCGATACCGATCGGTAGCGTACAGGATTTCGCAGCGCGATCATGAGCGCGCCGTGGCCTCCCATGGAATGTCCGCAGATCGAGCGTCGATCGTTAATCAGAAAATGTTGCTCGACCAGGGCCGGTAGTTCATCCACGATATAGTCGTACATGCGGTAATGGTGGCGCCAGGGCTCCTCGGTCGCGTTTACGTAAAAACCGGCGCCCAGCCCCAGGTCGTACGCATCCGCAACATCCGCTACGCCCTCACCCCGCGGGCTGGTATCCGGCATGACAAGCGCAATCTCGAGCTCCGCTGCGACCCGCTGGGCCCCGGCTTTGGTGGCAAAATTCTCATCGGTGCAGGTCAATCCCGATAGCCAGTAAACGGCCGGCACTTGCCCGCGATTGCCCAGCGGGGAGGATATCCGGGGCGGAAGATAAATAGAAAAATTCATGTCGCAATTCAAAGACTTCGAGGCGTGTCTGTAACGCGCTTGCGACCCATCGAATGAGCGGTGCGACGAGAGAAGCTGCAGTTCCGGCATATCCGATCCTCAAGAGGCAACTTTCAGCCCTGGCGTAAAAACGCCCTGGCTTTATTTATTGAAATGAATGACCGTGCGAATGGATTTACCCTGGTGCATGAGGTCAAAAGCTTTATTGATGTCTTCCAGACCCATGGTGTGAGTGATAAAAGTATCGAGCTCGAATTCTCCATCCAGATAGCGCTGAACATAGCCTGGAAGTTCGGTACGGCCTTTTACTCCGCCAAATGCCGAGCCGCGCCAGACACGCCCCGTTACCAGTTGAAAAGGGCGTGTACAGATTTCTTCACCCGCGCCGGCGACGCCTATTATCACGGATTCCCCCCAGCCTTTATGACAGCATTCAAGGGCGGAGCGCATCAGCTTGACGTTACCGACGCATTCGAACGAGAAATCCACGCCTCCGCCGGTCATATCGATAATCACGTCTTGAATCGGTTTGTCGTAATCCTTGGGATTCACTACGTCGGAAGCACCCAGTTGACGTGCTATTTCAAATTTGTCGGGATTGATGTCGATTGCAATGATGCGCGCGGCCCGGGCCATAGCCGCGCCGATAATCACGGCCAGACCAATGCCGCCCAGGCCGAAAACCGCCACGGTATCGCCTGTCTTCACCTTTGCGGTCTTGGCGACAGCACCCAGACCCGTCGTCACACCGCAACCGAGAAGGCATACCTTCTCTAGCGGCGCCTCCTTACTGATTCTGGCCAGTGAAATTTCAGGTATTACCGTATATTCCGAAAAGGTCGAGGTGCCCATGTAATGATAAATAGGTTTTCCGTCCTTAGAGAAACGTGTCGTGCCGTCGGGCATAAGCCCTTGTCCCTGGGTGGCCCGGATAGCCTGGCACAGGTTGGTTTTACCCGATTTGCAGAACTTGCACTCTCCGCATTCAGGGGTATAGAGCGGGATTACATGATCTCCCACCGCAACACTCGTGACACCTTCGCCGAGCGCTTCGACGATGCCGCCACCCTCATGACCGAGAACCGCCGGAAACTTTCCCTCGGGATCTTTCCCCGACAGGGTGAATGCATCCGTATGACAAACGCCGGTGGCCACGATGCGAACGAGTACTTCGCCTTTTCGGGGCGGCAGCAGGTCAAGCTCTTCGATAGTCAGTGGTTGACTCGGTCCCCATGCAACCGCCGCACGTGTTTTGATTATTTCCATGTAGTTCGCTCCGTCTTCGTTACTTTGATCAGCATGGCTGGCAGCCTGTCAGACTTAAACGAAATCGGCTGCAAAAGCGTCTGGCCGGTTCATATTTCGCTGCTTTTTTTCGACCAATAGAATAACTATTGGTCTTCAAAGTCCCCAAAATCTACCCTCACCCAGTCACTTTTTCGCTGCGATTCTTCAAGTCCGACAGGCTGCTAGTATGCTCAGGAATCCGTCAGTTTTCAAATTCCGTTACCGCTTTGTAGCGGTGGTTGCGTCCCGCTTGAAAATTCCTGCGATGGTTTGCTTTTTCATCTGAGCCATCCTATGATGAAATCGGGTCGGTAAGTTGGGCTGGTTTGGGTCTCTGCCATTTCCGCCCTGAATGATTTACCTGTGAACAATTTTTAGGAGATCATGATGCGACGAATCTACTTTCTTGTTCCCGATATCGCCACGACCAAACGTATCGTCGATGAGCTACTCCTTTCGCGAATCGAGGAACGACACATTCACGTGCTGGCGAAGCGCGGTACTCCTCTGGAAGAGCTACCCGAAGCCAGTCTGCTTCAGAAGAGCGATTTTGTGCCCGCAGTGGAGCGGGGGCTCGCAGTGGGCGGAACGGTCGGTGCGCTCGCTGGACTGGTCGCCATCGCGCTTCCTCCTGCCTCGACGGTCATTGCGGGCGGCATTCTGTTGGGCAGCACTCTTGCAGGGGCGGGAGTAGGTGCGTGGGCGGGCAGTATGATAGGCGTGAGCACGGCCAATTCCAGGGTCAAGCAATTTGAGGAGGCAATTGAGGCCGGTCAGTTTCTCGTTCTGGCCGATGTGCCAAAGAAACGCGTTGCCGAGATTGAGGCACGGATAAAAACGCATTTGCCTGACGTGACTGTAGAAGGGACGGAACCCATAATACCCGCATTTCCTTAACCTGCCTTGCAGGACAGCTAGAGGGTAGCCGTTACTGGAACTGTCGCATGAAACGCCGGTCAATCCGGTTTTTTAACCACCAGAAAAAAGCGGAACGCGCTGCCAAGTCGCTGTAAGAAGCAATGGCGCGTCCATCCGCAGTGCCGATAAGGCTGAGGCTGTGCCGTTGAGGTTTATACTCCTTGAGTAGACGACCCGCCAGATAGGCTCGAAGGTTGTGCTCCAGCGGTTTCGCCATACGCACCGCAAATACACCGGATCTGGGTAATTTCCGGTTTTCGATGGAGGCTGCATCCCCCGCAGCAAAAATCCAGGGATAATTTATTGCCTGAAGGGTTGGCTTGACTCTAATGAAGCCTTCACGCGTGATATCCAGGCCGCTCTCCCCCAGCCACGGTGGAGGTACAGCCTGTGTAACCCAGAAAACGAAGTCCGCGGCCAAGCGCTGTCCGTCATCGAGACGCACGCTATCCGGCATCACCTCGACCACCTTCGCCCCGGTTATCGCAGCCACGTTTCGTTCCAGTAACAGGTTGTGAACAATGTGTCGTGCGCGTGAATTGTGCCCCGACAGCAAGCATGGTTCGCTGTGAATGATGGTGAATTCAGCGTGCGGCAGCCGGGAACGCATGGCTAGCGCCAGTTCCACGCCGCCCGCGCCGCCACCCACGAGGATGATTTGCAACTGGCCTGTGCTATTTTCAGCCGCGGCCATGGTGCTTGCCCAGCCTTTCAGCAGACGCGGCACGGGCTTCGATGGAATCGCCCATGATTTCGCGCCTTCTACACCACCCGTATCAGGTAGGCCGCCGACATTAATGGAAACCAGGTCGGCAGCCAGGGACGCAGCTCCGCTATCGAGCAGCACCTGCTTTTGCTTCAGGTTCATTCCACACGCTTTTGCATGGATGAACTGAACATTGGCGAGCCTGCATAGATGTCGTAGATCGATAAGCAGTTCTGTTTGCTGGTAGAAGCCGCTGATAAGCCCCGGCAACATTCCCGAGTAAGCAGCGTACTCAAAATCGCTCACCATGGTCATACGCACGTCGTGTAAAGGATTTTCGCTGAGTTTTCGCAGCAATAAGACGTGTGTGTGGCCGCCACCGATAAGTATCAGCTCACGAGGATGGGCGCCATTTGACGAGTTGGTTATAATGGTCGGCATCCCCATATCGACGTTTTAGTTTTGTCCACGCTGGTTTATCATTCGCCAGTTGCAAACTGGAGGAGCGGCACAATGGCAGGGCTAAGTAAAGACACTCCCAGTCCCAACGAAATAAAACTTCATCGGAAGTCCAGAATACTGGAGATTTCTTTCAGTGATGGCAAAATTTTCCAGTTTCCCTGTGAGTTTTTGCGGGTCTATTCGCCTTCCGCGGAAGTACGCGGCCACAGTCCCGGGCAAGAAGTGCTGCAAACCGGTAAGAGAGAGGTGAATATCAACGATATCAAACCCGTGGGCAATTATGCAATCCAGCTTAATTTCTCGGATGGGCATAATACCGGCCTTTATTCGTGGGATTTACTTTATGACTATGGCTTGCGCCACGATGAAATGTGGCAGCGATACCTTCATCGCATGCAAGAGGCAGGCGCGAGCCGGGAACCGATGACCCCCAGCAAGCGTTGAACCGCAACCGGCAAGGGAATCCGCTGAACAATTTCCCGGTTTCGCGCTCGGTAATCGGCTCGGCTGCCAGCCCAGTCCCAACTATTCGCCCCAATCCACGGCTTTTGCACAGGTTCTACAGTAACCCGTCTTGCTGTAGTATGTGCCCTTCATTCAAATACTGACCATCCATGACAAAAACAACTCATTTCGGCTTCAATACCGTAGCTGAAGCAGAGAAAGCCCGCAAGGTAGCCGGGGTATTCGATTCGGTTGCCGAGCGCTACAACCTGATGAATGACCTCATGTCGGCAGGTATGCACCGGATGTGGAAGCGATTTGCGGTAGAGACCAGCGGAGTCAGAAAAGGAGACCGGGTGCTTGATATTGCCGGCGGCACCGCCGACTTGAGCGCTTTATTTTTGGAGCAGGTGGGCAGCAATGGCGAGGTCTGGCTCACCGACATCAACAACGCTATGCTCACGATAGGCCGCGACCGGCTACTCGATGAAGGTGCGGCTGTCTCGGTAGCGCAGTGCGATGCGGAGAAGCTGCCATTCCCAAGCAACTATTTTGACTGTGTCAGTGTTGCCTTCGGCCTCAGAAACATGACCCACAAGGATATGGCATTGAAAGAAATGCTGCGCGTGCTCCGACCTGGCGGACGGGTTATCGTGCTTGAATTCTCCAAGGTATGGAAACCATTGCAAAGCTTTTATGATCTTTACTCATTCAAGGTACTTCCAGCGATGGGCGGGTTCATTGCCGGAGACCCGGATAGCTATCGCTATCTGGTCGAATCCATTCGCGTGCATCCCTCGCAGGAAGAATTGAAACAATTGATGCAAAACGCCGGTTTCGAGCGAGTAGAGTACTTCAATCTATCTGCGAGCGTGGTTGCGCTTCACCGCGGCTACAAGTTTTAAGGCCGAGAGACTAAGGCTGAAACACCTCGGCGATTGGAGGAGAAACGATTACTCTTGTATGTATGATAGCGTACAGAAAAATTTTCTGACGCTTGTCAGTATCACGCTACTTCCCTCCGGTTTTCCACGCAGATAAAAGGTTTGCTCATCCGCAGAAAATGAGCTGAGACCCTATCGTGTGTCTGTGCAATGCGCATGGACACCGCTAAGACACCATAAGACAGGTGCTGGTCTCGAGCATGAGATCCGGTTGCTGTACAAGAAAAGCCCTGACCAACCCATGATAAGCAACTCTCCCTGATCTTCGGCATTGAAGAAGACCACCTTCAGGAAAGTCTCGCAGATGCGTTGGTTACGGCCCGATTTATGTTTGAATCAAGGTTGAATTGGGGAATCAATCCTTCGCAAGGTAAAAACAATGACCGGCAGTCGTCATGTCGTACTCCTGTTTGGTGAAATTCTGGTAGACCGGTTTCCCGACAGGGAGGTATTGGGTGGTGCGCCCTTCAATGTTGCCCGGCACTTGCGTGCGTTTGGCTGTGCACCTGTCCTGGTTACGCGTATAGGGCAGGACGCCGCGGGCGCTCGCGTGTTGCAGACCCTGGAAAGCTCGGGACTCGCCACACACGGTGTTCAGCTCGATACGATCTACCCTACCGGCATGGTAGATATCAATTTCACTTCTGAAGGTCACCGGTTCGATATTATTCCCGATCAAGCCTACGATCATATTCATCCCCGGCTATCGCGCATGGCTGCCCTCGCCGCGAATTCGGAACTCGTCTATTTTGGAACATTGGCGCAGCGTGCCGGCTCGCATCGAGCCCTGCGTCATTTATTGCGTGCTACCGGCGGTCAGCGTTTTTTTGATGTCAATTTGCGCGATCCCTGGGTTTATGTGGATCGCATACAATGGTCATTGCAGCACGCAGATATCGTCAAGGCTAATGACGACGAGCTTGAGAGAATAGCTCGGCTACTGAATATCGAGGAAATATCCCCCGAGGCTCAGGCCAAGGTGCTGATCAAGCGTTACCAGTTGCGCGGCATGCTTGTCACTCGTGGTGAAGCGGGGGCCTGGTGGCTGGAAGATTCCGCGGAACCGATAACGACGGTATCCGATCCCATCACGGATATCCGTGATACGGTAGGCGCCGGCGATGCGTTCTCGGCCGTTTTTATGCTTGGCCTGCTGCACGGCTGGGCCGTGCCCCTCACCTTGCAACGGGCACATCATTTTGCCGGTGCAATTTGCCGGATACGTGGCGGACTTCCGGAGCACAACGATTTCTACGAACCATTCATCAGCGACTGGCATATGAACCCATCTGAATGAAAGATTTATATATCCTGATGCTAAGCCTGCACGGGTTGATCCGGGGGAACGACCTGGAACTTGGGCGCGATGCGGATACTGGCGGGCAGGTGTTATACGTGGTAGAGCTGGCCCGTGCATTGGCGCGCCAGCACGAAGTCGTCAAGGTCGATCTGCTGACCCGGAGGATAGAAGATTCCTCCGTATCCGCTGACTATGCTCGTCCGGAAGAGATGCTCGGCGATAATGCACGCATTATTCGTCTTCCTTGCGGGCCGCGCCGGTATTTGCGTAAAGAGAGTCTTTGGCCCTATCTCGATCAACTGGTTGATCGTGCGCTGCTTTTTCTGCGTGAGCAGAAACGTTTGCCTGATGTCATCCATAGCCATTATGCCGATGCAGGCTATGTCGGGATGCAGCTTTCTCAGCTTCTCGGTATCCCGCAGATCCATACCGGGCACTCGCTCGGGCGAAGCAAACAGCAGCGCCTGCTCGCACAAGGGCGTAAACCACAGGCACTGGAGCGTCAATTCAGCTTTCATCGCCGGATATCGACCGAGGAGGCCATACTTCAGCATGCAAGCCTGATCATAACAAGCACACCTCAGGAGAGCGACGAGCAATACGGACTGTATACCAACTATCACCGTGAGCGTGCCGTGGTTATTCCTCCCGGGACCGATATCTCGCGCTTTTCTCCGCCCAGTCGCCGGATAGCGCCGGAGCCGGAGGCTGCGAGGCTCATCGACCGTTTTCTGACGCATCCGCGCAAGCCTTTGGTGCTCACGATTTGCCGCCCCGAAATGCGAAAGAATCTCGGTGCCTTGATCGCCGCATTCGGCAGTTCACCTGAATTGCATGAGCACGCCAACCTGGCCATCATAGCGGGTAATCGCGAGGACATCCGTAAACTTGACGTCGCGCAGATCGAGGTAATGACCGATCTATTGCTCGATATCGATCTTTACGATTTATGGGGTAAAGTGGCGCTGCCAAAACAGCACAAGCCGGCCGATATCGCAGGGTTCTATCGGCTCGCAGCTCGGCGCCGGGGCATATTTGTCAATCCGGCGCTCACCGAACCGTTCGGTCTTACCTTGATCGAAGCGGCTGCCAGCGGGCTTCCCATCGTTGCTACAGAAGACGGAGGACCGCGCGATATCGTGGCGCACTGCAAAAATGGCGTCCTGGTGAATCCCATGGATATCAAGGCCATAGCGGAGGCGATTGAATACGGACTGGCGGATTCGACTCGTTGGCGGCGCTGGTCGCGCAATGGTATTGCAGGGGTCAGGAATTACTACACCTGGGATGCGCACGTCAGGAAATACCTGCGCGTTCTGTTCCGTCTGTTGCATCAGGAGCGTAAGCAAATCCGGCGCACCATGGCGATATACCAGAGGCCGCAACGCCATCCGTTACCGCTGATATCGCATATGCTCATTAGCGATATCGACAATACCCTGCTGGGTGATCGTGCCGCCTTGCGCCGTTTTCTGACTATCTTGCGGGCGACCCCGCCCAATTTAGGCTTTGGAGTCGCCACAGGGCGCACGTTGGAAAGTACACTCAAGATATTGAAGGAATGGGGCGTTCCCTTACCTGATGTGCTGATTACCGCGGTCGGCAGCGAGATCAATTATGGTCCAGAACTCCGCCCGGATATAGGCTGGCAAAATTTCATCAAGTACCTGTGGCGCCGCGATGCGATTGAAAGCGCGCTTGACGGAGTGCCGGGTCTCACATTGCAAGCGAAGGAGAATCAGCGCGAATTCAAGCTTAGCTACAATGTAGATCCCGAAAAAATGCCGCCAATGGCAAAAATCAGGGCTCTATTACGTGAGCAAAAATTGTCCGCACATTTGGTTTATTCGCGCCAAGCCTATCTCGACATTTTGCCTCTGCGCGGTTCCAAAGGGGGGGCAATACGTTATCTTGCCTATAAATGGGGGCTGCCGTTGCGTTCCTTTTTAGTCGCAGGTGATTCAGGCAACGATAGGGAAATGCTGATCGGTGACACACTTGGCGTGATCGTTGCAAACCATAGCCCCGAATTGGCCAGTCTAAGGGGAAATGAGCAAATTTATTTTGCCCGTGCAGGCTACGCGGACGGCATCGCTGAAGGCATGGCACATTACGAGTTTGGCACTTCCCTCATGGAGACTGCGAATGATACCTAAATTTGATGCCTGGGCTGCGGATCACCGTAGCGATTTATATGCATTGTTACGTAGATGGTTCGAACTGGAACGTCCGCTTTTGCTGCGCTCGGATCTTCAGGCAGCTTTTGATGCATTAAGCGCAGAGCTTCCCCACTCTCTCGTCGAGACGCCGCTGCAAGAAGTCGTCGATCTCCTGCAAGAGGCGGTGTGCCGGCCTCCGCTGATTTATATGGCGTTACGCGAAGGTGCCGGGAGTTGGCACTTCATGAGCATTCATCAGCAGCAGTTGATACCTGAGCCTGTCAGCGTGTCCGATTATCTGGCTTTCAAGGAAATGCTGGTGCGCCCGGATAGCGCTCATGAACCGGTGTTGGAACTGGATTTCGCGCCATTTAATCGTGGTTTCCCGCGGCTCAAGGAAATTCGCTCGATCGGTCAAGGGGTGATCTTTCTCAACAAGCAACTGGCGGGTACGCTGTTTACCCACCCGGGCATGGGCTCAGTCAAGCTGTTGAATTTTTTGGCGGTGCATTCCATGGACGGGCATCAATTGATGCTCAACGGCAACTTTGCCGACGTTGCGGCGTTGCGCGCCGGGTTGCGCCGCGCGCTTGGGTTGCTCGACAGATATCCCGACGATACGCCATGGATAACGATTGCGGAGTTACTGAGCGGACTGGGTTTTGCACCGGGTTGGGGCGATTGCGCCAAGCGGGTGAGCGACACCATGAGCCTCCTGGTGGATATTCTCGAAGCGCCTTCAGCACAAATACTCGAGAATTTCCTGGCGCGAATTCCCATGATATCAAAGTTGTTGGTCCTGTCGCCCCATGGCTATTTCGGGCAGGATAATGTGTTGGGATTGCCGGATACGGGCGGTCAGGTGGTTTACATCCTGGATCAGGTAAGGGCTCTGGAACGGGACATGAGCGAGCGCCTGATGCTCCAGGGGATAACGGCCCAACCGAAAATTCTGATAGGCACACGCCTGATCCCTGAGGCGGGAGATACCCTGTGCAACCAGCCGTTGGAAAAAATCCACGGCACCCAGAACTCATGGATTGTGCGTGTGCCATTTCGTAAACCCAACGGCGAAGTTGTCCGGTCCTGGATATCGCGTTTCGAGATATGGCCTTATCTGGAAAATTTTGCGCATGATCTTGAACGCGAAGCGCTGGCACAACTGAGTGGCCGCCCGGACCTGGTAATCGGCAATTATTCGGATGGAAACCTGGTGGCCTCACTGATTTCCAAACGAATCGGTGTAACACAGTGCAATATCGCCCACGCGCTGGAGCAGAGCAAATATTTGCATTCCGCCTTGCACTGGCGCGAGAATGAAGCCCAGTATCATTTCAATTGCCAGTACACCGCTGATCTGATTGCAATGAATAGCGCCGATTTTATTATTACCAGTACCTATCAAGAGATTGCAGGTACCTCTCATACCGTGGGCCAATATGAAACCTATCAGAACTACACGATGCCCGGCTTGTATCGAGTGCTGAACGGCGTCGATCTTTTTGACCCCAAGTTCAATATCGTCTCCCCCGGTGCCGATGCCGAGGTGTATTTCTCCTATCTCGACGGGGAGCGCCGTCTGAAAACGCTATTGCCCGACATCGAGCGTCTTTTATATGGAGACGATCCCGGCGTACCCTGGCGCGGTCATTTCAACGATCCTGCCAAGCCCCTGATTTTTACAATGGCCCGCCTCGATCTGGTCAAGAATTTGACTGGATTGGCGGCGTGGTTTGCACAATGTGCGCGTCTATCGGATGCAGCCAATCTACTCGTAATCGGTGGGTATATCGACCCTGCCGCTTCGACCGATGGTGAGGAACGGGCCGAAATTGACCACATGCACGCCATTATGAATGAATATAAGCTGGAAGGGCGCATGCGCTGGCTCGGCACTCGCCTGGAAAAGAATCTGGCGGGCGAATTGTATCGGCATGTGGCTGATAAGCGCGGCATGTTTGTCCAGCCGGCCCGATTCGAGGCATTTGGGCTGACCATCATCGAGGCTATGGCTTCCGGCCTTCCCGTATTCGCTACGTGTCATGGCGGTCCGCGGGAGATCATTCAGCATGGAATATCGGGCTATCATTTCGACCCGAACGACGGTTCTGCCGCGGCCGAAGCCATGGCTGATTTTTTCACTCGCTCAGCCGCCGATCCCGATTTTTGGGACCATATTTCCCAAATGGCTTTAAAACGGGTTGAATCACGTTATACATGGCGTTTGTACGCAGAACGAATGATGACTTTATCGCGTATCTACGGTTTCTGGAAATTCGTCAGCAATCTGGAGCATGAAGAAACTGAACGTTATCTCGATATGTTTTACCATTTGCAATTTCGTCCCATGGCGCAGGCACTGCTCCCCCATCAATAAGCAATCTCGAGTCGCTCGCATTCCCGGCGCTGATTCAACGCGAGGTATAGGACCTGCGGCGGAAAACATCGATCGTGATTCAGCGTCCGAAGCGGGCGACATGCAGCGCAGCATTGTTAATCGCAAAACGGGATTTCCTTGTTGACGACTTTCTTTGTTGATAGAATAAATTCGATAATCTTGAATCCGGCGGCTGGACGGAATGGATGAGCGGTTTTTGGAGCAAAGAACGGCGCGACGACATGGAATGTAACAGTGCAGGACAGCAGTGCCTTCCGCAGGAAGGTGCGGCCTCGAAGCGGGATGCGGGCACCCCATGCGCGTAGAACGCGATCGCGGTGTTCCTGAGCTGCATGATCTCCACCTCGCAGGGACTCTCGTGCGACGTTCGGGGCGCCATTCCATCTCGGGAAGTTGCGTGCAGCGCTGCGCGGCAAAAACTGTTCGACCCGTTCCGTAGCGAACTCACCGGGAAAGTGAGGCTCAAAGGGTACAAAAATCCTTTCCGGCTATGACGCTTAGCTGACAAATGAGCGGTCAACCGGCGGATTCAGGATCATATAACTCGGGTCTGCTCAATTTATCGAGAGATATCGGGTGGGGGTCTTGAACGCATCAGGCGGCAAGACATGGAAAAGTTTATGGAAATAGGGCGCCGCTTTTAGGTACACTTCATAAAAGTTGGATATATGCTCTCGGCTATTTAGCGGTGGCTTGCGGCACGTTCAAGTGGTGCGAGCGTGATGCTGTTTTATTGCCGGGTGGCATTTTTTTTGTTCTACGGCTGGAAAAAATTTAGCTCAGGAGTACTCATGAACAAAAAATTAACAAGTATTGCATTTGTCGCATTGGTCTTGTCATGGCCAGTTTCTGCCGCCTCGTTATCGCAGCCAAAGCCGGAGGCACAGCCACAGGCCCAGCAAACACAGCTACCCCATGGCGATGGCTGGCGCCTTGTCCGATCACTCGAGCTCGGAAACTCGGGAAATTTTATTCACATGGTCCTGATCGATAGCACCCGCGATATGGACAAGGCTGTTTATGGCGCAGCACTTAGCAAGTTATGCCGATCCGAGCCTGACTTTTGCAGAGTGAGGTTCTGGAACCAGGAGCGCCACGTGTCTCAATCGATTTCTTTTAAAGATTCCGAGTTCAAGGCACTGAGGGCGGAGTATATTTTTAACCGCGCCGGAGGCGTTCAACAGTTGCTATATGCCTGCACTGTTGTGTCAGACAAGAGTCAATGTTTTTCCAATTAATGCCTGCAGAGTTGGGCTAAGTGGGTATCGGACGCTACCGGGTCGCTTTCGATGTGCTTGCTTTCGAGCCGCAATGCAGTAACTGAGCATTTGCGGCGACGGTAACTGGGAGAGTTTTATGCCACGCCAATTAAAAAGTTCAGGTTCTACGTTCGAGCAGGAGATTGGTTATTCAAGAGCCGTGGTTGACGGCGACTGGATTTTTGTCTCCGGCACAACCGGATTCGACTATGGCAGGATGACCATTTCCGATGATCTGCTGGAGCAGGCTGAACAGTGTTTCAAGAATATCCAGGCAGCCCTGGGCGAAGCGGGAGCAAGTATGGGAGATATTGTCCGGGTAACCTATGTATTGCCTCATGCAGCAGACTTCCCCAAGTGCTGGCCGATCTTCCGCAAACATCTCGGGCAGATCAGACCCGCGGCGATGATGATCTCAGCGGGCTTGTCCGATCCGCGCATGCGTATTGAAATCCAGGTAACGGCCCGTCGCGGCTCGGGTGCCTGAGATATTGCCAACGGTTGCAGGTGGCAGGTGTAAGTGGTCAGTCGATGATGATGAAATGCAATTAGCCCGGATGTTTCATAAATTCGCGTGATGATTGCGCAGGATTTTGTTTTGTAGGGAGATTTCGTGAAAGAGTGGCGTAGTTATTCATACGCCCGACTGAACGAAATTTTCATACGAAACAAAAGACCAGCAAGGGCGCGCGTCAATTTATGAAACATCCGGGCTAGGGCTTGCATAGAGGTCCGGTAACAATAAATACTCCAGGGAGGTAATGAATGGCTTCAACGAATAAAGTTTTTATCAGCTTTGCGCTCAGGGATATCAAGGCGCACGACCGGCTCCTTGAGCAATTGAAAAAGGAGCAAACAACCTATTCCTTTGTGGAAATGCCCATCAAGCAATCATGGGAACCATCCTGGAAGGAAGAGTGCCGCAAAGTAGTGACCGATTGCGATGGCGTAATTGGCCTCATCACAAAAAACGTTATCAGGGCTGATGGTCAGCAATGGGAGTTGCGCTGTGCCTACGAGGGGAGGGTGCCCGTGCTGCTCATCCACGGCGATGACGATAAACTACCCGCAAAATTGCCTGAGCCAGTGGGTCAGCGGGAGATCGATGCGTGGACCTGGCCCATCATATCAACATTCCTCAACAGGCTGTAAGCGCGCTACCGCGTAGCCAGCCACAGCGAGTATGGGGCGGCATACAACAAATTCGAGCACTGCAAGCGGATCCATGGTTTTACTGCTCTGCCGGTGCATTGACTCTTGCCGAAGCGTTTCTCCGCCCCTGCTAATACTATCGTCTCCGGTATGGGGGACTCCGTCCCCAAACATCAATTCCTTGCGTCAACCTTTCTTCCTGAAATTCTTATTGCAGCACGCGCAAAGCCGCGACGCGTTGCTCGATCTTCTGCATCATTCCCTGGTAGGCCGGCGTATCGATTCCACCGAAGCGTTGCTTGAACTCCATCGCAGACATGAATTCAGGCAAATCCGACCACAAAGGCATCAGATCCGCGTCCTTGAGCCCTGAAACAACCCGGTGTTGAAGTTGCAGTGCGGAGGCTTCGCTTATTACCGCCTTTTCTCCAAATTTCGTACCTGCGCGGTCAGCGGCAATATCATTGAATGAGAAACCGCTGCCATGCAGGGAATCCTCGATCTCCTTATACAGCCCGATCGCATCGGATAGCATGGTGTCGGCATAGGCCGCAATAGCGGCAGAGGCCATGAAGTGTTTTGCAAAGTCATCACGTCCGTCGAGCGTAATGTTCTGAGGCGCAGCCCGGGGCCAGTTTGCAGCTTCTGGAAGAATCCGTTTCAAAGAGACGCCTAGTACGTGAAATGCCACGACCAGGATTGCCGCGCGATTTTCCGCCAATGCATCTCCCCCGTTCACCGAGCGAGCCGCCGCAACGCGGACGAGCGGAGGCAGGATTTCGGATAGTGGTATTACGGCTTCATTGCGTATGCTATTCGCAGCCAGGATCGATTGATAATGGAGCAGGCGCTCGCGCTCCTGTTTATCAATGATCGAAGCCCGCATACCCTTGGAAAAACCACCTGCCCAACGATAAACGATACTCAATTCGTTGCGCGACAATTTGATCCGTTTCAGCGAATCGAGTCCTGCTTTATATTCGTCGCTTTGCCGCAGCCAGTCCATGAACTGAAGTGCGAGTGCCTGCGTAAGCACATCGGGCAGCATGAGTTTCCCTACCTGCACTGACTGGAGCTGTGGTTTTCCATCTACCTCCATCACAGATGCCGCAAGATTTATATAGCCATTAATCGGAATTGTCGCCATAGGAAGGCTCAGGTGGATGACCGCGTTACCATCGGCAAGGATTACCTGTGCGCTGCCTTTTCCAAAACGATGCGCCAGGTAATTTGCGGCAAGATCAACATCGGAGGACGTTATGTTGGCGGCTGCGAGCATGCCTGGCCTCACCCAGTAACGATGCGCGTCGATGATCCGCTTGGCGCGGCCTATATGCTCTGGCGTGAGAGTGACCTGGCGCTCGATACGAGGGCGGTCTTCAATGGCGAGCGATAACGCGGCCGCCAGTGCCAAAAGGACAACGGCCAGCAAGCTTATCGAAATAAGGAGAAGTTTGTGCATCAAGCGGGAGTATTTCGAGAGCTATCGGTGAACGAAACGCAAAAGTCGAGCATCCGGGCCGAATGCCACCCATGCAGCGGCGTGGAAAATCGATAGTGGTGGCACCCGGATGGCTTCAAGGCCCGAATATCAGGCCCATATCTTACCAGTATGGTCTATAGTATCCGCCCCAATAAAATGGGCTGCCATAGTATCCATATCCGAAATAGGGATTAAAGCCATAACCGCCCATGCCTCTATAACCATAGCCATAGGGATCATTTTGATAAACCGGCCATAGATAAAGTGCTTGAGAAGCCAGCAATGGCAGCAGCACCGTCTTCTTTCCTATCATACGCTGGATATCGCCTTCAAGTTTTCCCGCCACCGTGATTTCCCGATCTTTTGCATAAACGGCCGGGTCAAGAAACTCGCTGCTTTTAATGACAAAACGCCCTTCCGCTGCCTTGCTTAGCTGGGGTCGGCCATAATAATTAAGGGGATAGGACAATACTTGTACGAGCGTGAAATTTTCCTCATTGTCTACATCGATTATGACCCCACCCCAGCGGACGGATGTATCCTTGTATTGGTTCAGGTCCCGGCTCGCCTGGGGATAGGTAATATCTGCAACGGGCACATTCCTGACCGCGGACGGTAGCCCGACGCATGCGCTCAACAACATACAGAAGGATAATAGATATAATTTCATGGCCTTGTTCCCTTCGATTATGAAAGCACTTTCCGGAATGCGCGGTGACATCCACTTGGCGCCCAAATTTCTCCGAATATTGTTTACAGCATAGTTGAAAACTGGAAGAGTAATATTGACTTCACGAAAAATTCCCTGGCAGCCTGCCGGACTTGAAGAATCGCAGCGAAGAAGTGACTGGGTGAGGGCAGATTTTGCGGATTTTGAAGGCCGATAGTTATTCTATTAGCCGAAAAAGCGGCGAAATATGAACCAGCCAGACGTTTTTGCAGCCGATTTCCTTCAAGTCCGACAGACTGCTAGATAGCGGGGGCTCTCTTAACGGAGCGGTGTGTTCATGTCTTCACCCTTTAAAAAGTCCACGAGTGCCTGATTAACTTCCGCAGGCGCCTCATTTTGTACCCAATGGCTCGCATCCGGGATTCGATAAACCCGGACGTGAGATGCAACATTGCTAAGCCCGTCAAGTAACTCGGGTCCTAACGCGGGGTCGAGTTCTCCCCAGATCACAAGAGTTTCCGCGTTGATACGCCCATCTTGCGCAAACTTGCGCAAGCCTCCAGGCACGTTTGCCCGGTAGTAATCAAGTGCGGCGGTAAGCGCCCCCGGCTGTGAAAGTGCTTCGATATAATGCTCGATATCCCGTTTGCCGAAAGCTCCTCTTCGTGCCGGGCGCAGTTGGAACATATCGCGTATTGCCTGATAGTTATTGGCTGAAAGCATAAGCTCGGGTAAGCGTGGCAGTAAAAAAAAGAGCACATACCAGCTCCTGAGCATTTGTGGCAGATGCCGCACTTTTTCGAGATAGATTTTGGGGTGGGGCGCATTAAGGATCACAAGCTTGTCCACCAGTTCGGGATACCGGTCTGCGAACGACCACGCGATAATACCGCCCCAGTCGTGCCCGACGATATGGGCTCGGGGGTAGCCGGTTGCATGCACCAGGGCAGCGATGTCTGCAACAAGGCGATCTAATTTATAAGCATCTTGCTCCGCCGGACGTCCTGAAAGATTGTATCCCCGCATATCCGGCACCAGTACTGAAAAGCCCGCGGCGGCCAGGACCGGGATCTGATGCAACCAGGAGCGCCAATTTTCGGGGAAGCCATGGAGCAAAATGACCGCCGGCCCCTTTCCGGCGGCGACAACATGAAGATCTATGCCATTGCCCGCCATGTGCTCGTGACGAAGCTCTATTTCTTCCATGGAGTACCCTCGATCAAGTTCGGCGTAGGTTGGCGATGAAACGCAACATATCCCAATGACGGTGACGATGATGTTGGCAAGCGGTAGCATTCACAATAACAATAGGAACAGACAGGAAAAGAGGGCGCAATTTCACGATCGATAAGCACCGATTTTTATTTCGAGCTAAACCAGATGTCTCCATACCAGGCGGTTGCAGTTGTGCCTGTATTGTCCGTGTCGGTCATGATTGCCACGGCATCGACGGGGCCAGGCTCTTCACCAAAAGCCTGCCGGTAATCGGAAAGAACGTCGCGGCGCTCCTCAACCCATCGGCCGGCCCGCTCAGAGCCCGATTCTACTGCGATCATGTATGCATTACCCGTAAACGCATTAGGCCAGCCACTACCGACCGGCCGCTTGCTTGACCATACATAATTGATGGCGCGCGTGCGCCAGAACATCATGCCGCCGGAAAAGACGACATAGACGCGTGCAGGGTAATCGTCGCCTGCACGAGTGCGCTCATCCGCCCCCGCCAATATGTTGCCAATCTGCCATGTCCAGTTAAGGATAGGCGTCTTGCCGAGTTCGATGCTCACCTCGCGATAGAGCCCGGAAGCGGTGGCATTGCTCTGCGCACGCAGCGCGGTTCGTCCGTTCTCGTTCGTGAAGGCATAATGGGTCGAACCGGAAAACATCTTCGGTTTCCAGCCGGCCAGGTCACCGCGCGAGAAACGGGCGATGTCCACTCGCTCATTCCCTGCCGATGACAGGGCCGGTAAAAATGCGAGTACCCAAGCCAGCATAGCCATCTGGGTATATCTAGACGCCTTCTCGAAAATAGGCGTCACCCTGCGATGAATGATGGCTGTATCCCCCTGCATCAACAATATCGATTTTTCGGTACAGCGCGGCAAGAGTTCACCTATCGTTGAGCCTGATCCTGAGCCTTTGATATCACGAAGCCGGGCAGGCTGCCAGGGTAACCCTGCCCGAATCTAACCCTGCCTGAATCGTCGAAGGCGTTCATTTTTTTTCTTATTTGCGCTACTCTCTTGCCTCATGCACATCCTTTACCTCCACTTTGCGGCTATACACGCAGAATCCAGCTCCAAAAGACGGAATGCGGGGAGAAGGGGAAGGCAGGTTAAGGAACTCATTCCTGTCATCAGAATCGAATTCAAAGATAATATCTGTTCGACCGGTTGATCTGAAATGGTGCATCGGCTCGACTTGCTGGTTGCGTCTGGTTGATTTAGCTGACTTAACCTTGATCCTCCAATCCGGGATACGCTGATTTTCCCTCAGACGATCCCATCTATCCGTGCTGTAGCGAACCGACCAAAAAGACGAGGTCGAGGAATGGAAAAAAGTGGCGTAAAAAAGTCTCTTTGGATCATGCCGCTAGGTGGAAAATGAGTAAAAAAATGAGCGGCTGAGTGGGGGATTCAGGTTTAAGGCAATGTTGCGGCAATGTATCTGGGTGTACACTCCCTGGTTTATTCTTTACTTTATCGAGGCAATTCATACCCGAGGTTGAATATGAATCTGAGCGCAAAAAAAGGCATAATGCCCGTCCAGTCCGCTTCTGAAATTCCAAAGTTACGCATGATGCCAAAATTGCTTTTCCCGAGAACGCCCGTTCTCTCTGGCGATAATGTCGCTGCAAAACGTGAGGAGATACGCGAATATTTTCACGCCACGCTGGATCGCTACGAGCAGCTTTTTGAGACATTGCAGGGTGATGAAGCCTATTTCAAAAAACCGATTCCGTTGCGTCATCCGCTAGTCTTTTACCTGGGCCATACGTCTACTTTTTTTACAAACAAGCTGCTGCTTGCGGGGCTTATCACGGAACGGATCAACCCCAGGATGGAATCCATGTTCGCGGTAGGCGTCGACGAAATGGGCTGGGATGACCTGGACACGACCCATTACGACTGGCCGTCCGTCGAAGAAGTGCGAGCTTATCGCAATACGGTGCGCAATGTCGTGGACCAGCTTATCAGGGACACGCCGCTTAGCTTGCCGATAGGCTGGGATAACCCCTGGTGGACCATCATGATGTGTATCGAGCACGAGCTCATCCATCTTGAGACGTCATCCGTGCTCATCCGGCAGCATGCAATTGAACATGTCAAGCCTCATCCAGCATGGGAACCCTGCCGGAAGTCCGGCCCGGCGCCCCAAAACCGGCTCATCAATGTGACTTCGGGCACCGTGCGTCTTGGTAAAGACAAAGCCGATCCCACCTATGGATGGGATAATGAGTATGGCAGCCATGTAGCGGAAGTTGCGGCTTTTAAAGCCGGCAAATACCTGGTAAGCAACCAGGAGTTCCTTGCCTTCGTCCAGGCAAACGGCTACGGCACCGAAAGTTTCTGGGAAGAAGAAGGCCGTGCCTGGCGATGTCATACTCGTGCGGAATACCCCCTTTTCTGGATCAGGCAAGGCGCCGAGTGGCGATTGCGCCTGATGACCGAAGAAATACCCATGCCATGGGATTGGCCGGCTGAAGTGAATTATCATGAAGCAAAGGCGTTTTGCAACTGGAAAGCGGCAGCAAGTGGTCAACCGTACCGGCTCCCGACGGAAGACGAATGGTATCGCCTTTACGATATGGCCGGCGTATCCGAGCTTCCCCCTGCTGAACCTGCGCCAGCCAATATTCATCTCGATCATTTTGCATCCGCTCACCCGGTCAATGAATTTTCTCAGGGAGATTTCTACGATATCGTCGGTAACGTCTGGCAATGGACCGAAACCCCCATCTATCCATTTGAAGGTTTTGATATTCATCCGCATTACGATGATTTCACCACGCCCACATTCGATGGGCGGCACAATCTCATGAAGGGCGGCTCCTGGATTTCATGTGGGGATGAATCGCGGAAGAGCGCTCGCTATGCGTTTCGGCGTCATTTTTTTCAGCATGCCGGATTTCGCTACGTGGTTAGCGATGCGCCTGCCGTGCGGCATGACTCTCACTATGAAACCGACAAGCTCCTTTCCGAGTACGCTGAATTTCATTATGGCGATACCTACTTTGGTGTGCCTAATTTTTCGAAGGCACTTGCCAAGCTGGCTATCGCCGCCATGGGTAATAAACCGTCCCGCAAAGCACTCGACCTCGGTTGCGCTTCCGGACGTTCGACTTTTGAGCTGGCGCGGCATTTCGATGAGGTAACCGGTATCGATTTCTCCGCCCGCTTCATCGGACAAGGCGTCCAGCTTGCTGCGCAGGGTATGTTGCGCTATACGCTAACGGATGAGGGCGATCTCGTTCTCTATAGAGAGCGTACGCTGACTGGTCTCGGCCTGGATGACGTGAAGCATAAAGTGACGTTCTACCAGGGAGACGCCTGTAACCTCAAGCCTATTTTTACCGGTTACGATCTCATCCTTGCAGCCAACCTCATCGATCGTCTTTACGATCCGGCCAAACTGCTCACAACCATTCATGCACGGCTCAACCCAGGGGGTCTTTTGCTGATCGCTTCGCCGTATACCTGGCTGGAGGAACATACCAAGCGGGATGCATGGATTGGTGGATTCAAGCGGGATGGTGAAAGTTTTACCACGCTTGACGGCCTGAAAAAGATCCTGGGCAGCCATTTCAAACTGATTCAAGCTCCACAGGACGTGCCATTCGTAATTCGGGAAACACGGCGGAAATTCCAGCATACCGTCTCGCAACTGACGATCTGGGAAAAAATCGATTGAGCGGCAGCCATATTCCCGCCCCTTTTGATTTCGATATTGAAATCAAAAGGGGCGGTACCGCTAGTTTGAAATATGAAGCACGCCAGAGTATGTTTGGTGCAGCAGACGTCGTTCCCCTATGGGTAGCGGACATGGATTTCGCAGCACCAGCGGCAGTGACTCAGGCCCTTGCGCGGCGTGCTGCCCATCCCATATACGGCTATACCGTCTACCCGGAAAGCTTGTATGAATCCTTGATAGGCTGGTTGAAGCAACGTCATGGTTGGGAAGTACGTCGCGACTGGATCATGATGTGTCCCGGCGTGGTCCCCTCGCTACATGCAGCTGTAATGGCTTTCGCCTCGGCGGGCGAGTCGGTTATCGTGCAACCGCCGGTTTATTTTCCTTTTTTCTCGGCGGTTACCGGCACCGGCCGGCAACTGATACATAATCCGTTGCGCCTCAGGAACGGCCGCTACGACATCGACTATGACCACCTGGAGCAATGCGCGGAGAAAGCCCGCCTGTTGTTGATATGCTCTCCACATAATCCGGTCGGCAGGGTATGGAGCAAGCAGGAGCTGGAGCGGATTCTGCAAATTGCCGAGAAACACGATCTGGTGATATTCTCGGATGAGATTCACGCCGATTTGGTCTATCCTGGAAACCAGCATCATACGCTGTCGATGCTGGCGGAAGCGGCATCCGGAAACGGGAACAATATTGTGACCGCTACGGCGCCCAGCAAGACATTCAACATCCCCGGGATGAATCTCTCCGCGCTTGTTGTGCCCAACCCGGAGCGACGCGAAGAACTCACGCAAATATTCGATACGATGCACGTCAGTGCATCCAACCCTTTCAGTATCACTGCTTTCGAGGCTGCCTATCGGGGAGGCGGGGCATGGCTGGACGCGTTGCTTGTTTATCTGCAGGAAACCCGCGATTTCGTCGCGGCGTATCTGGCAAAGCATCTTCCGGAAATTCGCCTCATCAGACCGGAGGGAACGTATCTGCTCTGGCTCGATTGCCGTGCGCTAATGGCTGCATTAGATATAAACGACGCCCAGCTCAGGCATTTCTTCGTGCACGAAGCTGGCGTGGGCATGAGTCCCGGTACGCTTTTCGGCGAGGCCGGAAGCGGCTTCATGCGCATGAATATCGGCACGCCGCGTCGCATCATTGAAGCAGCCCTTGAAAATATCAGGAAAGCACGACATAGAGTTCAACCTGGATCGGTTCCAGCCTGACAGTATCCGGTATATATCTGAAGTTTTCCAGCTTCGCCCTGACGGCACCGCCTTCTCTTCCCGATAGTATTAGACAAAAACGCCCCGCTGTTCCGCTAGAGTGATGGTCTTTATTGCCGTGTTCCGGCTATAGTTTTCGTATTTGGAATATCTTGCCGACAGTGGTTAACATCGTGAATCCAGCAACATATTCTCGTAGCGGTTGGATCGCGGCTTTCTTAAGCATGTGCATCTGGACCGGTTTTATCCTTGTTACGCGTCTGGGCGGCACCGGCATGCTGACAAGTTGGGACATCGCGGCGCTGCGTTTTGGTGTCGGCGCCTGCATCGCGGTCTTTTTTTTGCCACGGATTCTGCTGCCGCCATTCAAGGTAATCGTGCTGTTCTCGCTGTTCGGCGGCATAGGTTATGCTATCGTCGTGTATGCTGCATTCCGCATAACGCCGGCTGCTCATGCTTCTGTGCTATTGCCTGGCGCACTGCCTTTTTTGACGGCGATCATTGCGTGGTTATGGCTTGGGCAGAGGCCATTGAGAAAACGCCACATTGCGCTGGTCATTGTCTTTGCCGGAATCGTATTGATTGCCGTAGATTCGTTTTCTCGCGGACCGAAACTCACCCATACGCAAATTCTTGGCGACCTGCTCTTACTATGCGGTTCATCATCCTGGGCCGTCTTCACGCTGCTGCTCAGCCGCTACCCGATACGGCCGCTTGCCGCGACGGTAGCGACTACGCTGGGTAGCGCGGTAGTCTATCTGCCGATCTGGTGGTTGTTCCTGCCCAGTACGCTTGGCCAAGCACCTGTCAACGAAATTGCCGTTCAGGCAATATATCAGGGCGTAGTAGTGGTATTCCTGGCTATGCTGCTTTTTACCTTCGCGGTGAGCCGCCTTGGTTCCCAAACAGTGGCTTTGCTGATGGCTTTTGTGCCTGTCGCATCCGCGCTGGCTGCTGTGCCCATTCTGGGGGAACCGCTGTCCCTGCTGACGCTGTCGGGATTGGCGGCGGTGACTGCGGGTGCCATCCTTGGAGCACGGGAGAATCAAGAAACAGAACCAGGACTTGAATGTAAGTAACATAACGACTTCGATAGGGCATAATCCGCTTGATCCCAACGAAGCCGATCCCAACCAAGCGCCTCCAGTTCATCAAGAATCGCCTGCAGGGAGCCGGAAACCGTCATCGATTGAATGAAGGCCGATGCTGAGAAACTGTATTGAACGGTATCGGCGACAGCAACATGCGAGGGGCTGCGTATCGGCCCATGGAAACGATGAGCAATGTCGCGTAGCGGCAACCCGCTTTTGAGTAAAGAAAATTTTTGGTCCATTCACCAGATTGACGACGCCACACTCCAAGTCTTTGCCGATTTTGCCTGCCGGCCACCTGCCCGATAGGCCGCCGCTCACCCTGCCGTCCGCCTGGATTACAAGCGTTGAATCACGGCTTTACCAGGAAGAAAATGTCCTGGCCTGGCTTGAAACGGATCTTGATACCCAACTGTATTTTGCATCCGGGCTGGTGGTTGTTACCAATAAACGCCTGTTAGCGACATCAGGCAGGGATACAACCTGGCAGGAATGGCTTTATCGCCCGGGATTGACGCTGGCGCGTCACGATCACGCCGGTATTGGCAGCCTTGAGCTTCTTGACGAGAATTCACTGCTTGCTCACTGGCGCTACACGCTCGGCGCGGATACTGCAGCAGGGCGCCTGATCGAGAGTTTCAACCTGCAACTCAACCATCAACTTGCCGGCGAGGTTACGTCGGCGCCTGCTCAGGCTTTCTGCCCAAAATGCCAGAGGGCGCTGGATACCCCCCTATTGCCGGGGCAGGAAGAGTGCGAGGTCTGCAGCCGTGAAACCGAAACGTCGCCGTCGACCTGGACATTGTTCCGCTTGTGGCGCTTTGCCAAACCCTATAAAGGACGATTACTTGCCGGGTTCTTGCTGACGTTGGGCAGCACGGCTGCAACGATGGTACCGCCCTATCTGACCATGCCGCTAATGGATAATATTCTGATTCCCTATCAGAACGGCAAGCCGATCGATATTGACCTGGTCATATTTTATCTGACCGGCCTGCTGGGTGCCGCAGTTCTGGCATGGGTGTTGGGCTGGTCGCGAACATATATGCTGGCACTCGTTTCAGAGCGTATCGGCGCCGACTTGCGCACCGCCACGTACGAGCATCTCCTCAAACTTTCACATGCCTATTTCGGTGGAAAGCGCACGGGCGACCTGATGGCGCGCATCGGCTCCGAGACCGATCGCCTCAACGTTTTCATGTCGCTACACCTGCTTGATTTTTTTACTGACGTGTTGATGATCGGCATGACAGTAGCCGTCCTGGTTTCAATCAACCCCTGGCTGGCACTGGTAACGCTGATGCCTCTGCCGATTATCGCCTGGCTGATCCATTTGGTGCGCGACAGGTTGCGCACGGGATTTGAAAAAGTCGACCGCGCCTGGGCGGAGGTCACCAGCGTGCTTGCCGATACCATCCCCGGCGTACGCGTCGTGAAGGCGTTTGCGCAGGAGAAACGCGAAGCAGCACGCTTTCGCTCGGCAAACGATCATAATCTGGAAGTCAACGACAGGGTCAACAAGGTCTGGTCATTGTTCACGCCGACCGTGACACTATTAACCGAAGTCGGTTTGCTCGTGGTGTGGGTGTTCGGCATCTGGCAGATATCCAGGGACGAAATCACGGTGGGCGTGCTTACCGCTTTCCTTGCCTACATCAGCCGTTTCTACATGCGGCTGGACTCGATGAGCCGCATTGTCTCGTTTACGCAGAAAGCAGCGGCCGGCACCAAGCGTATCTTCGAAATCCTCGATCACGTTTCCAGCGTGCCGGATCCTGCGCATCCCGTGCATTTACCCATCGTTGAAGGTCGGATCGAGTTATGCAACGTTGGATTCCGTTATGGTACCCGCACCGTGACACACGATATCAGCCTCACCATTGCGCCGGGCGAAATGATCGGTCTCGTGGGGCACAGTGGCTCAGGCAAGAGCACGCTTGTCAACCTGATCTGCCGATTTTATGATGTCACCGAAGGCGCAATTTTGCTGGACGGTGTAGATATTCGCTCCTTGCCGGTCGCCGAATACCGCCGGCACATCGGGCTCGTGCTTCAAGAGCCGTTCCTGTTTTTCGGAACCATCGCCGAGAATATTGCTTACGGCAAACCGGACGCAGACCTGGAGGAGGTCGTTGCCGCAGCCCGTGCAGCGCATGCCCATGAATTCATCCTGCGCCTGCCGCACGGCTACGATTCCCTGGTCGGCGAGCGAGGTCAGACTCTCTCGGGGGGCGAGCGGCAGCGCATCTCGATTGCTCGCGCCCTGCTCATCGATCCTCGTATTCTCATTCTCGACGAGGCCACTTCTTCTGTCGATACAACCACCGAGAAAGAAATCCAGAAAGCGCTCGAAAATCTGGTGCGGGGCCGCACGACGATTGCGATTGCCCACCGCCTTTCTACGCTACGCGATGCTAACCGGCTCATCGTACTCGACCGCGGCAGCATCATAGAGGTCGGCAGCCACGAAGAACTTATGTCACGAAAAGGCCATTACTACAGCCTCTACGAGGCCCAGGCACGTAACATCGATACCGAGGATGACTTGCGTAGACCGGATGTCGACCGCAAAGCCGAGGATGGTCGAGAATGAACGGCAAACCTGATTATCTGCTAAGCCGTAACACGTTCGGGCGCCTGGTATTTGTCGCGAACGATGGGAAGGTGCAGGAAGGCGTAGTTCCAGTACGAGCGTTTCCGATTACCGCGCCCGAGCGAGATATCGCCCTGATCGATTCGCACGGTCGCGAACTCGCCTGGATCGAGAAATTAAGCGATCTGCCGGACGAAATGCGTAAACTCGTGGAAGCGGATCTTGCAGGTCGGGAGTTCATGCCGGAAATCAGGCGTATCCATGAGGTTTCAAGTTTTGCTACACCCAGCACCTGGTACGTGGAAACGGATCGGGGCGAAACCGCTTTCATCCTCAAAGGTGAGGAATACATTCGCAGGCTCAAGCCGCCCTCTCTGCTGGTCACGGACAGTCAGGGCATTCACTTCCTCATCCGCGACCGTTTCGCTCTGGATCATCACAGCCGAAGGATTCTGGATCGCTTCCTGTAGCCCCGGACTACGAAAGAGATGTGTCACAAAAATGCTGCCACAGTTTGCGATAATCCACCTCAGCATGTCTCAACTTCTCATCAAGACAGGCTGATCTTGTGTGTCGACTTTACGTCGTTGTTCTTTTCATGTTGTCCCGTTTTGGTCTCATTAGGCTCTGTATGGAATCGTCGCTGACAGGAGACATACGATAGTCATATCTCATCAACCGGTTAGTATCAATTTGAATATTATTGTCGCTGAATAGCGACAATAATATTTTCCTTGGTGGCAGCAACATATTGTTTAATAAGATTAATTAAAGCTGGTATGATGAATGCTTTATTCTTTTGTCGGGTTGCCAATCCATAACGAACAATAATTGGGCAATAACCGGGCGCCATGAACGATAAGATAAATTCACGAGACTTTTCCATTTTGGAAGTGCCGATCGCAAGACGCACAGAACACAATCGAGTTCCCCAAAATCGTCAAGCCGATACACCACGAGATAGCGGCATCAGCTATCAATAAGAAACCTGATTCATCAAACAGGACAGCCTGCTACCGTGCAGGCTGCCTCGAGCTGAGTGAGAGCATCCGGATGAACGACCGAGGATATACTTTTTTGCAGCAGACTTTGAACCTGAATCCGGTAGTTGACCGCTCATTTTTCAGCTCGTTGGTCAGCCCATTTGTCAACCAAGCGCTATAACCGAAAAGGATTTTTTATGCCCTGTGAGCTTGATCTTTCCGGTGAGCTCACTCCATCCCGTCCAACTGCCGGATTCTGGTTGAAGCATGCAGCAACGCTGGACTGCTTAGCTGTAAACCGATTTCCGTCAGCCGCGTTAGTCCGGATTTAACTTACTCTTTCGAGAATCCTATTTATGCTGGCGTACGCGGATACAAATACCGATTGTGCAAACAGGGACATTAAATTTCTTGAGGTTCGCCACCTGAATGGGCCTAACATCTGGACGCTTCGCCCGGTGCTCGAGGCCATTGTTGATATCGGAGATCTGGAGGATTTTCCGTCAAATACCATCCCCGGTTTTTACGAGCGCCTTTCTTCCTGGCTTCCTTCGCTGATCGAGCACCGCTGCAGCTATGGAGAGCGCGGTGGATTTCTGCGCCGACTCAAGGACGGCACCTGGACCGGCCACATTCTCGAGCATGTTACGCTTGAACTGCAAAACCTCGCGGGCATGCACGGCGGCTTTGGCAGAGCCAGAGAAACTTCCTTGCGTGGCGTTTATAAGGTTGCCGTCAGCGCCTGGCATGAGAATATCGCGCGTAGCGCTCTGTCGGAGGCGCGTGAGTTGGTGCTGGCGGCAATGGGACACTTGCAGCCCAACGGCCAACCCTATAACGTCAAGGATTCCATCGAGCGCCTGCGCGACATGGTGGATTCACTCTGGCTGGGGCCATCTACCGCCTGTATCGTCGAGGCCGCTGCCATCCGCAACATTCCCGCCATCCGCCTTCTCGCCAAGGGAAATCTCGTGCAACTCGGCTATGGCGCTCGAAGCCAGCGTATATGGACAGCCGAGACCGATCTCACGCCGGCCATTGCCGAAAGCATCTCGCGGGACAAGGACCTGACCAAGGTGTTGCTTCAGTCCTGCGGTGTTTCAGTCCCTGACGGGCGCAGTGTTCATAGTGCGGAAGACGCATGGGCAGCCGCCCAGGACATAGGTTTGCCGGTCGTGGTCAAGCCCAGCGACGGCAATCATGGACGTGGCGTTTTTATTGAGCTGAGCAGGCAGGAAGAAGTCGAGTCCGCTTATCGCGCGGCTTTGGAAGAAGGTGACGGCGTATTGGTCGAACGTTATATTCCGGGTACGGAACACCGCTTGCTGGTGGTTGGCGGACGCCTCGTGGCGGCCAGCCGAGGCGATTCGGTCTCGGTGATCGGCGATGGTAGATCAACCATTGACGAGCTGATACGCTACCAGATCAATTCAGATCCGCGCCGCGGGACAAGCGAAGACCATCCCTTGAATCCCGTCAGCATCGATGGCGTAACGATGATGGAAATCACCCGCCAGGGCTTCACCATCAATTCAATACCGCAAGCCGGTCTTGAAGTTCTGATTCAGCGTAACGGCAATCACGCTTTTGATGTGACTGACGAAGTACATCCCAGCATCGCTGCGGCTGCTTCACTTGCGGCCCGCATCGTCGGGCTGGATATTGCCGGCGTCGATCTCGTTGCCAGGGATATTTCCCGTCCACTTGCCGAACAGGGAGGGGCGATTGTCGAGGTCAATGCCGGGCCCGGTTTGCTGATGCACATCAAACCTGTCATCGGTACACCGCGCCCCGTTGGCGAAGCTATCGTCGAGCATCTCTTCCCCAACCAGGGAGACGGTCGGGTTCCGGTCGTCGGCATTACTGGCAGCTATGGTAAAACGACGGTGGCGCACCTTATCGCTCATCTACTCGCGTTGTCCGGCAAACATACCGGACTGGCATGCAGCGATGGGTTTTACCTCGACCGCAGGCAAGTCCATAAGGGCGATCATGCCAAATGGAAGACGGCTAACAACATCCTGACGAATCGTTCGATAGAAGCCGCGGTTTTTGAAAATGGTAGCGATAGCATTCTGGGTGAGGGCCTGGCCTACGACGGATGTCATGTAGGTATCATTACCAATGTCGAGCTGAAGCGGCACTATGGACGGCACTATATCGAAACCGCCAAGCAGGTTTTTGATGTACTGCGCACTCAAGTGGATGTGGTGTTGCCCACGGGTGCCGCGGTACTCAACGCCAGGGAGGCAATGCTGGTTGAAATGGCTGCACTGTGCAACGGTGAGGTCATTTACTTCAGCCTCGATCCTGAGTTGCCTGTTATCAGGAAACATTGTTTAGCCGATACGGCGGAGATAAAAGGCGCACAGGCCAAGCGGGCTGTGATAGTTCGAGATGGTAAAATTCTGCTCGTTACCGGTTCCAGCGAGTTGGTACTGGGAAAGGTAGCGGATGTTCCGCTTACCCAAGGCGGCCATGCCGTTCCGGAAGTCGAGAATGTCCTGGCGGCGGTGGGCGCTGCGTGGGCGCTCGGTATCGAACCGGCTCTCATACGTGTTGGGATTGAAAATTTCGCGAGCATCCAATAGGACATGGAAATCAGACGCATATCAGCAGCGCCTCCGGATGAGCAAGAAGCACCAGGAGAACTTTCAATGAAAGTATCGTCTATCCGCGCATTGCGTGGGCCTAATTTGTGGAGCCGCCACACAGCCATAGAAGCAATAGTTTCTTGCGGTGAAACCGGATCTCTCGTAGAAACCAGAGGCTTCATGAAACGGCTGCGCGACCGATTTCCGCAAATCGATTTGCTCCAGCCGGCATTCCAGCCCGAAGCTGGGATCATGGCGCATGCGCTCGGGCGCGCTGCGCTCGGCCTGCAGACACAGGCCGGTTGCCCGGTGATCTTCAGTAAAACTACTCGCACGCTGGAAGCCGGCGTTTATCAAGTCATTGTCGAATACAGCGAAGAATCGGTAGGCAGGCTTGCCATCGAATTCGCGTTAACCTTATGCCGCGCCGCCATTGAGGATACTTTCTTCGACATCGCCGATGCCGTCGGTCGTCTTCGTGAACGGTATGAAGAGGTACGTTTTGGGCCGAGTACCGGCGCGATCGTCCGTGCGGCTGTGGCACGCGATATTCCTTTTCGCCGGCTGACCGATGGCAGTATGGTCCAGTTTGGCTGGGGCAGTCGCCAGCGTCGTATTCAGGCTGCGGAGACGGGGCGAACCAGCCTCGTGGCGGAATCCATTGCGCAGGATAAGGAACTGACCAGAACGTTGCTGAGCAATGCCGGTATCCCGATCGCGGCAGGCAGACCGGTAGCGAGTGCGGAAGATGCCTGGATAGCCGCCTGTGAAATAGGCGGCCCGGTCGTTGTCAAGCCGCGGGATGGCAATCAGGGCAGGGGAGTCGGCGTGAACCTGACCAGCCGGGAACAGGTGGACGCTGCCTACGCGGTAGCGGCTGAGATCAGCGACGAAGTCCTGGTTGAGCGTTGTGTTCCCGGTAATGATTACCGCATGCTGGTGGTCGGCAATAAGTTGATCGCGGCTGCTCGGCGCGATCCGCCGCAGGTTGTCGGCGACGGCATGCACAGCATTAGCCAATTGGTTGAGCAGATAAATAGTGATCCGCGACGTGGTGAAGGTCATGCGAACGCACTGACTAAAATTTATTTTGACGAAATTACGGTTGCCCAACTGGCGACCAAGGGTTTGGCTCCGGAATCCGTGCCCTCCAGAGGCGAACGCGTTGTGCTGCGCAATAACGCCAACCTGTCTACCGGGGGAACAGCCACCGATGTCACCGATGACGTTCATCCCGAGCTTGCCGCGCGCGTGGAAGCCGCTGCCCGAATGGTAGGCCTCGATATCTGTGGCGTGGATATCGTCTGCGACAGCGTGTCGAATCCGCTTGAAGAGCACGGCGCCGTAATAGAGATCAATGCTGTGCCAGGCCTTCGCATGCATTTGCAACCCTCATTTGGCACAGGGCGTGCGATAGGAGAGGCGATTATCGCCAATATGTTCAAAGACGGGGATGACGCGCGCATCCCCGTTGTGGCGGTAACGGGAACCAACGGCAAGACCACCACCGTCCGCCTGATTGCCAATATCCTCGAATGTCAGGGCATGCGTGTCGGCATGACCAGTACTGACGGTGTCTATGTTGAAGGCCAGCGCATCGATACGGGCGACTGCAGCGGCCCGAAGAGTGCAAAGAAAGTTCTTCTTCACCCCGATGTCGATGCGGCGGTTTTCGAGACGGCGCGGGGCGGCCTGCTGCGCGAGGGACTGGGTTTCGATCGTTGCCAAGTAGCTGTGGTGACCAATATCGGTGGAGGCGATCATCTTGGCCTTTCACACGTCAACACGGTAGAGGATTTGACTGCCGTCAAACGCATCGTCGTTCAAAATGTGACACAGGGTACCGGCGTCGCCGTGCTCAATGCGGCTGACCCCCTTGTGGCAAGCATGGCGGCCCACTGCCCGGGTTCGGTCACATTTTTCGCCTGTGATCCCCGTAATCCCGTGATAGTGAAACATCGGGTGCGAGGCAAGCGCGTCATTTATCTCGATGGCGATTCGATCGTCGCTTCGGAAGCGGGTGTTGAACACCACCTGACGCTGGCGGGAATTCCTCTCACGCAGAACGGGGCCATCATATTCCAGATCGAAAACGCAATGGCTGCCACTGGCGCGGGCTGGGCACTTGGTCTCGACTGGGAAGTCATACGTGCCGGGTTAGCCGGTTTTGTCAGCGACACACAAACCGCACCAGGCCGTTTCAATCTCTTCAGCCACCGGGGCGCCACGCTTATTGCGGACTACGGCCATAATGCGGATGCAATCCGGGCGCTTGTGCTCGCTATCGACAAGATGCCGGCCAAGCGGCGCTCAGTCGTGATCAGCGGCGCGGGTGATCGCCGCGACGAGGACATCCGTCAACAGACCAAGATTCTCGGTGATGCTTTTGACGAGGTGGTGCTTTATCAGGACAAGTGTCAAAGAGGCCGAGCCGATGGGGAAGTGCTGAGCCTGTTGCGACAAGGTCTGAAGAATGCGAAGCGCACCCGCGACGTCAAGGAGATTCGCGGCGAGTTTGTGGCGATCGATACTGCCTTCGCCAACCTGAAAGCCGGAGAGTTATGCCTTATTCTCATCGACCAGGTGGATGAAGCACTGGGATATATTACCCAGCGCGTAGTTGCCGGCTGACAAGCGCCGCTGGCGCACCGGCTGTGCTTGAGAGCACAGCAACTGAATGCCGATATGATACTGTTTCAACTTGTAATGCGCCGCAGGACTGATCAAATGCCGCCGATCAGGTTTATGCAGGCTGTAGTTGATATCATCTCTCGGCAACCGAGTATAGATTTGCAATCCACCGAGGTTAGCCATAAACTGAAATTCGCGTTGAGATTGTTGCGCTGAGTTCGCTCGGCAACCGTTTTTATTGCTTACCTTGGAAGGAGAAAAATCATGTCAGGAGATAGCATCTATCGAATTACAGAGATAATCGGAACCAGCCAGACCTCGTGGGAGGATGCAGCCAGAAATGCCGTCGAGACGGCGTCAAAAACGTTGCGCGACCTGAGGGTTGCGGAAATAGTGAAGCTGGATATGGTAATCGAGGATGGCAAGGTCGTTGCGTATCGTGCAAGAGTGAATCTGTCTTTCAAGTATGAAACCGAAGGCAAGTAACTGTTGTTCGACCAAACTTCGGACTACCCAGGCATTACCGACGCAAAAAAGGCGCTGATTGCGCCTTTTTTGTTTTTACTGCGTTGATGAGATCAATGCTTATACAGCAGCGGCGGCTTCTTCCTCAAACTGAAGTTTCACCTTGTTATCGGCACCGATATCCACCGTCACTTTGCCCCCGTTGGCCAGACGTCCGAATAGTAGCTCATCCGCCAGCGCGCTACGAATAGTGTCCTGAATGAGGCGGGCCATGGGTCGGGCGCCCATGAGAGGATCAGCGCCGTTTTTGGCGAGGTATTCTCTCAGCGCATCGGTAAATATCGCCTCCACTTTCTTCTCGTGCAACTGCGCTTCAAGTTGCATCAGGAATTTATCCACCACACGCAGAATCACGTCCCTATCCAGGGATGCAAAGGAAATGATCGCATCCAGCCGGTTGCGGAACTCAGGCGTAAACATGCGCTTGATATCGGCCATCTCATCTCCTGCCTGCGCACCGGTGGTGAAGCCCATGGACGATTTGCTGAGCGCTTCAGCGCCTGCATTCGTGGTCATGATAATTACCACGTTGCGGAAATCCGCCTTGCGGCCATTATTGTCGGTCAACGTGCCGTGATCCATCACCTGCAGCAGGATATTGAAAATATCCGGATGCGCTTTCTCAATTTCATCCAGTAGCAGTACCGAATAAGGCTGCTTGATGATGGCCTCGGTGAGCAGACCGCCCTGGTCGAAACCGACATATCCCGGCGGAGCGCCGATCAGGCGTGAAACGGCATGCCGCTCCATGTATTCCGACATGTCGAAGCGGTGCAAATGAATGCCGAGTGCATAAGCCAGCTGCCGCGCCACTTCGGTTTTGCCAACACCGGTAGGGCCGGAAAAAAGAAATGAGCCGACTGGCTTTTGTGGATTGCCCAAGCCGCTTCTTGCCATCTTTATCGCCGCTGTCAGTGCATTGATGGCCTTGTCCTGTCCGAATACCACTGCTTTCAGGTCTCGATCCAGCACTTTTAGCGTACTCCGGTCATCGCTGGAGACATTCTGTGCCGGAATGCGCGCTATCTTGGCAATGATGCTTTCGATCTCATGTTTGCTGATCACCTTGCGCTGCTTCGACTTCGGCAGAATACGCTGCGCTGCGCCGGCTTCGTCGATGACATCTATCGCCTTGTCCGGCAAATGCCGGTCGTTAATGAAACGCGCCGATAACTCCGCTGCCGTGGTGAGCGCTATGGCCGTATATTTGACGCCATGGTGCGCCTCATAACGGGCCTTCAGGCCTCGTAATATGGAAACCGTTTCTTCCACGCTGGGTTCAAGTACATCGATTTTCTGAAAACGACGCGATAGGGCATGATCTTTTTCAAAGATTCCCCGGTATTCGCTATAAGTCGTGGCACCGATACATTTCAGCTGGCCGGTATTAAGTATTGGTTTAAGAAGATTGGACGCATCCAGCGTGCCGCCCGAAGCGGCCCCGGCACCGATCAGCGTGTGAATCTCATCAATGAAAAGAATAGCATTGGAACTGTCGAGCAACTGTTTCAGCACCGCCTTCAGTCGCTGTTCGAAGTCCCCCCGGTATTTAGTCCCGGCCAGCAGTGCGCCCATATCCAGCGCATAAACCTGGTGATGCGCAAGAATTTCGGGAACGTCATTTTCGATAATCCGCCTTGCCAGTCCTTCCGCGATGGCGGTCTTGCCCACGCCCGCTTCACCCACCAGCAAGGGATTATTCTTGCGGCGGCGGCATAGCGTCTGTATCAGGCGTTCCAGTTCCCGTTCACGTCCGATCAACGGATCGATCTTGCCGGCCAGCGCGAGGGAGTTGAGATTGACCGCGTAACTTTCCAGTGCGCCGCCCGCGCTCAATTCCTGCTCGGTATCGCCTTCGCTTTCGGATTTCGCAGGACTTCCCTGGGATACCTTGCTGATGCCATGAGAAATATAGTTCACCACATCGAGCCGGGTGATGCCTTTCTGATGAAGAAAATAAACCGCGTGGGAATCCTTCTCTCCAAATATCGCTACCAGTACGTTGGCGCCGGTGACTTCTTTTTTCCCGGAAGACTGGACATGCAGAATCGCGCGCTGGATCACGCGCTGAAAACCCAGCGTAGGCTGTGTATCCACTTCGCCGCTGCCGCCAACGGTAGGTGTGTTCTCGGTAACGTGCTCGGTCAGCAGTCGACGCAAATCGTCCATATCCACCGAGCAGGCGCGCAGCACCTCTGCGGCGGTCGGATTGTCGAGCAGAGCCAATAACAAGTGCTCGACCGTTATGAACTCATGCCGCTTCTGCCGCGACTCGACAAACGCCATGTGTAAACTTACTTCCAACTCTTGGGCAATCATTTTACGTCTCCTCCATCACGCACCTTAGCGGATGTTGATGCTGCCTCGCAAATGCGACCACCTGCTCAACCTTGGTGGTAGCTACATCGTTGGGATAAACTCCACATATTCCCGCTCCATCCATATGTACTTTGAGCATGATTTGGGTTGCCTGTTCTCGACTCTTTGAAAAAAAAGTCTGCAACACGGCCACCACGAAATCCATAGGCGTGAAATCATCATTCAGCAAAATCACCTTGAACATTGGCGGTGGTTTGAGTTTACTCTTTTTAGCCTCCAGTACAACATCTCCATGATTCCCTGCTTTCATGTCTCCAGTCTCGCTATTCATCAGTTAGAGCGAAATGGGCAAGTTTCTGCCTCTTGATATAATATTTGACGATTACACTGAAATATTCAAGTACCTTCAGAAAATTATTCTGTTGCACTTCTATAAAATAAGTGAATTGAGCACTTGACTTGAATACTAGAGTTGCGTAAAACTGCTCTTGGCGTTTGGCTTCAAGTTCTCTGCAGTACCGGTTACAGCCGTTTTGCGGTCTTGAAACTCAAACAGTGTTCGGGTTTCCGGCCCGGTTTTTTATATAGGAAGCAAAAATGGCAACTGGTACAGTAAAATGGTTCAACGACTCAAAAGGTTTCGGTTTCATTACACCGGATGATGGTAGCGAAGATCTATTCGCTCACTTCTCCGCCATCAATATGTCCGGATTCAAAACTCTTAAAGAAGGTCAAAAAGTAAGTTTTGAGGTTACTCAAGGTCCGAAGGGCAAGCAAGCTTCAAATATTCAATCTGCTTAATGCTTGACGATTCCATGCTGACGTGGTTAACCGCGATCATGCTGTAATCCAATACAAAATGTAATTTAATACAAAATTATATAAAGCCCCTTGCCGGAAATCGCCAAGGGGCTTTTTTAATCATGAGCTATGCCGGCATGTGCTCAATCAGCGCCTGTCCGAATCCCGAACACGAAACCTTCTGCGCATGGGTCATCTGACGCGCAAAGTCATAAGTCACAATTTTATCCTGGATCGTTTTCTCGATCGCCTCGATAATCAGGTCCGCAGCCTCGACCCAGCCCATATGCCTCAGCATCATCTCCGCGGATAGTATGATCGACCCCGGATTGACCTGATCCTTGCCTGCATATTTTGGCGCAGTGCCATGCGTTGCCTCGAAAATTGCAATCGAGTCGCTGAGGTTTGCTCCGGGGGCGATGCCGATGCCACCCACTTGCGCCGCCAACGCGTCGGAAATATAGTCGCCGTTCAGGTTCAGCGTGGCGATGACATCGTATTCCTCGGGACGCAGCAAAATCTGTTGCAAAAAAGCATCCGCGATCACGTCCTTGATTATGACGCCTCCTTTGTCCTCCGGCAGCTTCATCCACGGGCCGCCGTCGAGCAGGCTGGCGTTGAATTCTCTGGAAGCCAGTTTATAGCCCCAGTTTTTGAAAGCGCCCTCGGTGTATTTCATTATATTACCCTTGTGCACCAGTGTTACGGAGGGCCGCTTGTTGTCGATTGCGTACTGTATTGCCTTGCGTACCAGCCGCTCGGTGCCCTCCCTGGAAACGGGCTTGATACCGATTCCCGATGTTTGCGGGAAGCGTATTTTGGTTACACCCATTTCCACCGTTAAAAAACTGATTATCTTTTTTGCATTTTCCGACTCGGCTTCCCATTCAATACCAGCATAAATGTCTTCCGAATTTTCACGGAAAATTATCATATCGGTTTTTTCCGGATTCTTTAACGGACTGGGTACACCCTGAAAATAGCGTACAGGACGCAGGCATAGATATAAATCAAGCTCCTGCCGCAAAGCGACGTTAATCGAGCGAATACCCCCACCTACCGGGGTGGTCAGTGGCCCCTTGATGGAAACCGCATATTCCGCCGCGGCTTGCAGTGTTTCATCTGGCAACCAGACGTTTTCACCATAAATACGAGTGGCTTTTTCGCCAGCATAAATCTCCATCCACGTAATCTTGCGCTTGCCGCCATAAGCACGACTCACCGCGGCATCCACCACTTCCTTCATTACCGGCGTTATATCCACGCCGATACCATCGCCCTCTATATAGGGAATAATGGGGTTATCCGGCACACTCAGGGAAAAATCTGCGTTTACGCGGATTTTCGTGCCTTCGGCTGGCGTCTTGATGTGCTGGTACATGGTTTCTCCAATATGAGTGTTCGGTGATGGTAGCGGTTAGCAGCGGAGTCTGCCGTAAACAGTAAACGGAAAACTGGCTGGTCAAACCCCTACATTTTACCCGGGTTTGGAAGAGAAGCGCCAACATGCTTTATTTCGCCTGGAACCGGGAATCGACGTTACCAGGCGAATGTGACAGAGCGTACGGATTGGCAGCGCTGAGTTACCTGCGTTATCCCAGCCGAGTATATGCTGATGGCATCGATATCGGTTCGATTTCACAGAAAACGATTTCTCGGAAAATCGTTAACAGCGATACTTTCGAACCTATGTAAAAATAGCCAGGCTTGTCGAAGAGCAGTGTTCATCCCACTTGCTGTTTCTTTCCCCTGAGCAGGGCGCTAGAATGCCGGCTGCGATATATCCTTGTATTCGATTTTTCCAATAAACGAAGTTAAAGATCATGATCTGGAAACCCAACGTCACCGTTGCAGCAGTCATCGAAAGAGAAGGAAAGTACCTGCTTGTCGAGGAACAAACGGGTAGCGGTTTACTGTTCAACCAACCGGCGGGCCATCTGGAGCCGGGTGAATCGATCATTCAGGGCGCAATTCGGGAAACCCTGGAGGAAACGGGCTACACGTTTGTACCGCAATCGGTCCTGGGTATCTATCACTGGCACTCCGAGACGGATAACATTACCTTCATTCGTTTTGCTTTTAATGGTTCCGTCATCGATTTTGATCCGGATCGGGTATTAGACACGGGTATAGTGCGCGCGGGGTGGTTCGGCATCGAGGAAATCCGCAAGACGACCTATTGCCATCGCAGTCCGTTAGTAATGAAATGCATCGAAGACCATGTGGCCGGAAAGCATTATCCACTGGAAATCCTTTCACACGCATACGCGTCCGACTGCCGGGTTTAGGTTTAAACCATGAGCAGAACGCGCGTAGTCGTTGGCATGTCTGGTGGGGTTGATTCATCTGTCGCCGCTTTGCTGTTGAAACAACAGGGTTACGACGTAGTCGGCCTCTTCATGAAGAATTGGGAAGATGACGACACCGATCAATACTGCTCGTCCCGCCAGGATTTGATCGACGCTGCGTCGGTTGCGGATATCATCGGGATCCCGCTGGAAGCGGTAAATTTTTCGGCTGAGTACAAGGAGCGTGTATTCAGCCATTTCCTGGCGGAATACCAGGCCGGGAGAACGCCCAATCCGGATGTGTTATGTAACGCCGAGATCAAGTTCAAGGCATTTCTTGAACATGCTGCTGGACTCGGCGCCGACTTTATTGCTACCGGTCATTATGCCCAGGTGCAAGAAAAAAACGGAATGTTCCAGTTGTTGAAAGGTGAAGACGGAACCAAGGACCAGAGCTATTTTCTCTATCGTTTGAATCAGGCGCAGCTATCCCGGACCCTGTTTCCGATCGGCCATCTTTACAAGCGCGACGTACGCAAGATCGCCAGAGATTACAAATTACCCAATTTTTCCAAGAAAGACAGCACTGGGATTTGTTTTATCGGTGAACGGCCTTTCAGGGAGTTTCTCCATCGCTACTTGCCGCATGAGCCGGGCGAGATAAAAACGCCGGCTGGCAACGTCATGGGCGAGCATACCGGCTTGATGTACTACACCATCGGCCAGCGACAGGGGCTGGGTATTGGCGGAACAAGAGAGGGCGGTGGCGAACCCTGGTTCGTTGCGAACAAGGATATAGCGCGAAATGTCCTGATCGTGGTGCAGGGGCACGATCATCCTGATTTATTCAAGCCCTCGCTTACCGCAGCCGAACTGACATGGATAAGCGGCCGTGCGCCCCATTGCAACTGGGTTTATGCGGCCAAGACCCGTTATCGCCAGGCGGATGCGCCTTGTGCAATTGCGTATGTCGATCACAGTAAATGCGAAATCGAATTTGCTCAGCCGCAGTGGGCTGTGACACCGGGACAATCCGTGGTGGTTTATGAGAGCAAGGTATGTCTTGGGGGAGGGATAATTACAGACGATCAAGCGAGGGAATGCGAATAAGGATCCCTGAGCCATTTATCAGGCTACCGGGACTGTCTCCATGAAGGCGGCGCGCTTTTCCAGCCTGTCGGAAAGATCGGCAAGATTGGGAAAGGTATCGCGCCAGTCGATTTGAGGAAACCGAAAAGCCAGGTAACCCAGCGCGCATCCCACTGCAATATCGCCCAACGTATAGACGTTCCCGTCGCACCATTTTTTATCGCTCAGTTCGTGAGCAGCGGTTTCCAGGCTCCGCATCACTTTTTTCTGCTGGCGGGAAATCCACTCCACGCTTTGTTGCGCGTCATTCCGTTTACGTTCGAGGAATATCGCGGCGGCGGCGTCGCAAATACCGTCCGCTAGCGCCTCCCAGCGCTTGACCATGATTCTGCGCCGGTTGGATTCAGGAAGTAAACGGGACACTGGATTGACACTATCGAGATACTCGACAATCACACGCGAATCGAACAGGCTGGTGCCGTCATCCATAATCAGCACTGGTACTTTTCCAAGCGGGTTGTGATCCGATACGTGACTGTCCGCGTTCCAGGGGGCCTCCAGCTCAAAAGTATAACCAATATGTTTTTCAGCCAGAACGATGCGCGTCTTGCGAACGTAAGGACTCGTGAGCGATCCGATAAGCTTCATGATCAGCCTTGAGGGGAATTATCAAAAGGCATTATATCGGCTTTCCGCAGCGCGGTGCATGACATAGTCTGGGCGAGTGCGTATGCCGGCAGCCTGTCGGACTTGAAGAATCGCAGCGGAAAAGTGAACGGGTGAGGGCGGGTTTTGAGGATCTTGAAGACCAGCAGTTATTTCTGTTTGGCTGAAAAAGTGGCGAGATATGAACCGTCCAGACGCTTTTGCAGCCGATTTCCTTTAAGTCCGACAGGCTGCTAGAATGCCCTACCGGTGACAATAACCCGGAAACAGAACATGAATTCATCTTTTCTCACCGCACTCTCTCCCCTGGATGGGCGTTATAGCGCAAAGGTCGCAGACCTGAGGCCGTACTTCAGCGAGTTTGCGCTGATCCGGTACCGTGTCCAATTGGAAATAGAATGGCTCAAGGCCTTGAGCAACGCACCAGGCATCGCCGAAGCTCTGCCATTTTCTTCCGCCACCATTGCACAGCTTGATGCTCTCGCGACGAATTTTTCCGAGGCCGATGCGGAAGCGGTCAAATTCATCGAGACAAGAACCAACCACGACGTCAAGGCGGTCGAGTACTGGCTCAGAGAACGTCTGATCAAGAATGCAGAGGTCGCGCGAATCGCGCAATTCATCCATTTTGCGTGTACGTCGGAAGACATCAATAATCTGTCTCACGGATTGATGCTGATGCACAGCCGCGACAGGGTGATGCTGCCGTCATTGGGAAAAATCATCGGCAGGCTCATACAGATGGCGCATGCAATGGCTGATACACCCATGCTCGCCCGAACGCATGGGCAACCCGCTACCCCCACTACAGTTGGCAAGGAACTTGCCAATTTCGCATATCGCCTGCTGCGGGCGCGTGAACGGCTAGCGGGCGTGGCCATACTGGGAAAAATCAATGGCGCGGTAGGTAACTTCAACGCCCATCTCGCTTCATACCCCGCTTTCGGCTGGGAACAATTCGCGCAGGAGTTCGTAGAAAAACTTGGCCTGAAATTCAACCCCTACACTACGCAGATCGAACCGCACGACGCAATGGCGGAGTTATTTGACGCCTATGCCCATGTCAATACGGTGCTGCTGGATTTTAATCGCGACATGTGGGGGTATATCTCTCTTGCCTACTTCAAGCAAAAAACCAGAGAAGGTGAAATTGGCTCTTCAACGATGCCGCACAAGGTCAATCCGATAGATTTCGAAAACTCCGAAGGCAATCTCGGCATCGCCAACGCCTTGTTGCGCCATTTGAGCGAGAAGCTTCCGATATCCCGTTGGCAGCGTGATCTAACGGACTCCACTGTACTTCGCAACATGGGGGTGGCGTTGGGGCATACATTGCTGGCATATGGTTCCTGCAGCAACGGATTGGGCAAGCTGGAAGTCAATCCCGAACGTTTGATGGAAGATCTGGAAAATGCCTGGGAGGTCTTGGCCGAGCCGATCCAGACGGTAATGCGCCGCCATGGCATATCGGATTCGTATGAGCAGTTGAAAGAGTTGACTCGGGGCAAAGAGGGTATCAATAAAGAGACATTGCACAAATTTATCGATGATCTCACTCTGCCGGAAAGCGAAAAAATACGCTTACGCAAAATGATGCCGCAGAATTATATTGGCGATGCCGCTGCGCTGGCCCGAAAAATCGGCATTGAAGACAGCTGATTCTTGAGTGCCGGTTTGTTTCCGATCTTCGGCTTGGCAGGTGGGTACAAGCCGCAGATACAAGGCGGCGCAGCGTCCGTGATGCTTTCCGGTTTTTCAGCAACATGCCCAACCGAGGTCTTGCTCAGTCTGCCGTGATATTTCCCAGCAGCCTGTCGGGTTTGAAGAGTCGCAGCCGATTTCCTTTAAGGCCAACAGACTGTTAGAGCTTGAAATTGAAAAAACTATCCCGATATAGTGATGAACGAAATTAGGAGAAGCGCCATGACGGAATTGAATCGACCCCAATCAGACCCGACGGAACTGACTGCAGCGACGGATGAAACAAGCGCGTCCGAAGCCAAAGTCAACGAAGATAAGACACCGGAACCGGCGACCGAATCGATGCCGAGCCTGGAACAGTTACTTAAAAAAGCCGAGCTCGATGCGGAGGAGCATCATGATGCATGGTTGCGCGCCAAGGCAGATGCGGAAAATATAAGAAAGCGTGCGCAAATAGACATTGCCAGCGCCCATAAATATGCAGTAGAGAACTTTTCCACTGAACTGCTCGCAGTGATGGACAGCCTGGAAGCCGCGTTGGCGGTGGAAAACGCGACGGTCGAGAATTTCAAAAGCGGAATGGAATTGACGCTAAAGCAACTGACTACCGTTTTCGAAAAATTCAATATCAAGGTGATCAATCCGGAAGGTGCGAAATTTGATCCACATCTGCATCAGGCTATGTGTACGGTAAATTCTGACCTTGCCCCCAATACGGTAGTACAGGTGATGCAGAAAGGTTACGTTTTGAACGACCGGGTGATTCGACCGGCATTAGTGTCTGTTTCCAAGGCCGGAGAGACTTGAAATTACAATCTTGATCCCCATTTTCTGCACAGCTGAATATTTCGCATAGTCGAATATTCGATACCAACTACTAACAAGGATCCAAATCATGGGAAAAATTATCGGCATTGACCTCGGCACCACGAACTCATGTGTGGCTGTCATCGAAAACGGCAAGCCCAAGGTCATAGAAAATTCAGAGGGCGCTCGTACAACACCGTCCATTGTCGCCTACACGGAAGATGGCGAAATTCTGGTGGGTGCTTCAGCCAAACGTCAGGCGGTCACTAACCCCAAGAACACGTTGTTCGCGGTGAAACGCCTGATTGGACGCCGGTTCAACGAGGAGATGGTGCAAAAGGATATCAAAATGGTGCCTTACAGCATTGTCAAGGCCGACAACAATGACGCCTGGATAGAGGTGCGCGGCAAGAAGATTGCCCCGCCGGAGATATCGGCACAAGTGTTGATAAAAATGAAAAAGACCGCGGAGGATTATCTGGGTGAACCGGTTACCGAAGCCGTTATTACCGTTCCTGCCTATTTCAACGATTCTCAGCGTCAAGCGACAAAAGACGCAGGACGCATCGCCGGCCTGGAAGTCAAGCGCATCATCAATGAACCGACTGCGGCAGCCCTGGCTTTCGGCATGGATAAAAAAGAAGGTGACCGCAAGATCGCCGTGTACGATCTGGGCGGTGGCACTTTCGATATTTCCATTATCGAAATCGCGGAAGTAGAGGGTGAGCACCAGTTTGAAGTGTTGGCCACGAACGGAGATACCTTCCTGGGCGGCGAGGATTTCGACTCGCGCATCATCGAATACCTGGTGGATGAATTCAGGAAGGAAACCGGCATAGATCTGAAAAAAGACATGCTTGCACTGCAACGTCTAAAGGATTCGGCGGAAAAAGCCAAGATTGAACTTTCATCCAGTCAGCAGACCGAGGTCAACCTGCCCTACATTACGGCGGATGCTTCCGGACCGAAGCACCTCGCTGTGAGAATTACCCGGGCAAAGCTGGAAAGCCTGGTGGAAGAGTTGATCGACCGGACCATGGAGCCTTGCCGGATCGCTATCAAGGATGCCGGGGTAAAGATTTCCGATATCGACGACGTTATTCTGGTGGGCGGGCAGAGCCGTATGCCCAAGGTTCAGGATAAGGTCAGGGAAATTTTCGGCAAGGAACCGCGCAAGGACGTTAATCCGGACGAAGCGGTTGCGGTCGGTGCTGCCATTCAAGGTGGTGTGTTGCAGGGTTCGGTCAAGGACGTGCTGCTGCTGGATGTTACCCCGTTATCGTTGGGCATCGAAACGCTGGGCGGTGTGATGACCAAGTTGATTCAGAAAAACACCACCATTCCGACCAAGGCGCAACAGGTATTTTCGACGGCCGAGGAAAATCAGACAGCCGTGACCATTCATGTACTGCAAGGTGAGCGCGAGATGGCGTCCGGCAACAAGAGTCTCGGTCAATTCAATCTGAGCGATATTCCGCCCTCACCGCGCGGCATGCCGCAAATCGAGGTGGCATTCGATATCGATTCAAACGGCATACTGCACGTATCCGCCAAGGATAAGGCGACGGGGAAGGAAAATAAAATCAAGATTCAGGCAAGCTCCGGCCTTTCGGATGAGGAAGTACAGCGCATGGTCAAAGATGCGGAGGCGCATGCCGAAGAGGATCATAAAACGCTGGAACTGGTTACCGCCCGCAACCAGTGTGACGCCATGATCCATTCGGTGAGAAAAACATTGAAAGAGCATGGCGAAAAACTGGATGCCGATGAAAAGTCCAAAATAGAAGATGCGCTGAAGGAGGCGGAGGATGCGCTGAAATCGGATAGCAAGGATGTCATCGAGGCCAAGACTCAGGCTCTGGCCGAGGTCTCGCATAAACTGGCGGAGAAGATGTATTCGCAAGAGCAGGGTCAGCAGGCTCAGCCGGGTGCGGAGCACGCTTCACATGGCGGGGGCGAAAAACCTGTTGAAGGCGAGGTAGTAGATGCTGAGTTTGAAGAAGTCAAGAACAAGAAATAAGTAAGCACAGAAAACGTCAAAGCGCAGAGATGCGGAGAGCCATTCTTCTGCATTCTGCGTTTTGCCTATTACGGGAATAGGCAAAGCAGTATCGGTTATCGTCTCCGCACTTCCGATTTTCCATTAAAACTGACATGAACAAACGCGATTACTATGAAGTTCTGGGCGTTAACCGCGACAGCAGCGAAGAGGATATAAAAAAAGCCTATCGCAGACTGGCGATGAAACATCATCCGGACCGCAATCCGGATAATCCCAAATCGGAAGAGCATTTCAAGGAGGCCAAGGAAGCCTACGAAATACTGTCGGACCCGAAGAAGCGCGCAGCATACGACCAGCATGGCCATGCCGGCGTGGATCCTAATATGGCGGGCGCGGGTGCCCAGGGATTTTCCGACGCATTCGGCGATATATTCGGCGACCTCTTCGGGGGCCGTGGAGGACAGGCCAATGTCTATCGCGGTGCGGATCTGCGCTATAACCTGGAAATTTCGTTGGAACAGGCGGCACGCGGAACCGAAACAAAGATCCGCATCCCGACGATGGATGCGTGTGGAACCTGCCATGGGAATGGCGCCAAGCCCGGTACTTCACCCGTTACGTGCCCTACCTGCAACGGCCACGGCCAAGTCAGGATGCAGCAAGGGTTTTTCTCGATTCAGCAAACCTGCCCCAAATGCCATGGAAGCGGGAAATTTATCTCGAGCCCATGCGTTACGTGCGGCGGTTCGGGACGCGTCAAGCACCATAAGACCCTGTCGGTAAAGATTCCTGCCGGAGTGGATGAAGGCGACCGTATCCGTTTATCCGGGGAGGGTGAAGCTGGGGTCAACAATGGCCCGTCGGGGGATTTGTATGTCGTTATCAATCTCACTCCTCATTCTGTCTTTCAGCGCGACCACAATGATCTGCACTGCGAAATGCCCATAAGCTTTACCACTGCCGCACTCGGCGGGGAAATTGAAATTCCTACGCTCGACGGCCACGCCAAAATCAGGATTCCCGCTGAAACTCAGAGTGGGAAAGTATTCCGGTTACGCGGCAAGGGCATCAAAGGTGTGCGCAGCAATAACCAGGGCGATCTATTATGTCATGTGGTAGTGGAAACCCCGGTCAAGCTCACGGCGCGTCAGAGGGAGCTGTTGCAGGAACTGGAAGTGATCAATCAGGAAGGCGGTCCTCGCCACAGCCCCCGTGCCAAATCATGGATGGACAAGGTGCGGGAGTTCTTTGCGGAGTAATCTTCCGGCGATAAGAACAAGACGTAGGGCAATGGAATGGACACCTCCTACCTAAACGGCATCGTAATGTGCCAGACTGAAGATTCCAACCAATCAGTCGAAGGAGGAGGTGTGAAATGGATGTTACCTGTATTGGCATAGACTTGGCAAAGCAAGTATTTCAGATTCACGGTGTTGATCATCACGGCAAGGCAGTAGTAAAGAAACAGCTACGGCGCGGTCAGATGCTGTCGTACTTCCGCAAGCTGGCGCCGACTTTGATCGGCATGGAAGCCTGCGGCAGTGCCCACTACTGGGCACGTGAGTTGGGCGAGATGGGACACGACGCACGCCTGATGTCGCCGCAATTCGTCAAGCCCTACGTCAAGAGCGGCAAGAACGACGCGCATGATGCCGAAGCGATCTGTGAAGCCGTAAGCCGTCCCAGCATGCGCTTTGTTCAGGTCAAGAGCGTGGAACAACAAGTAATGCAAGCGGAACACCGAATTCGCGCCCGGCTCATCAAGGCACGCACGGCACTCAGCAATGAGATACGCGGCTTGCTCGGTGAATTCGGCATTGTACTTCCCGCCTCCCTGACGAGATTGCGCCGAGCCATACCCGAACTGCTGGAAGATGGCGAGAATGGCCTGCTGAGTGATTTCCGCCGACTGCTCTGCCTGCTGGGGGAAGAATTGCGCAAGCTGGATGACAACATCAAAGAATACGATGCCCGCATTGCCCAGAGGGCGCGGGAAGACGAACGCATCCAACGGCTCCTGCGCGTAGAAGGAATTGGTCCGGTCGTCGCCAGCGCCCTGGTGTCTGCGGTAGGTAACGGAAAACAGTTTTGCAAAGGCCGGGACATGGCAGCCTGGCTGGGATTGACGCCAAGCCAGCATTCCAGTGGCGGCAAGAGCCAATTGGGGCGCATCAGCAAACGCGGCGATAAATACGTACGCATGTTGCTGATACACGGCGCACGAGCGGCGCTCAAGGCGGCGGAGAACAAGGAAGACGCCCGTAGCCGCTGGGTGACGGGGCTGGCGAAACGACGCAACAAAAACATCGCGACGGTGGCACTGGCGAACAAGAACGCCCGTATTGCATGGTCAATCCTGAGCCGTGAGGAAACGTATCGAACAGCGGTATAACAGCAGGCAGTTCCAGGAAAGTTTAGCAGGAGACATCAAACAACGATTGCGTAGCAAAACGAATTGATGGCAAACAGGTCAGACCGGCGTAAGTGACTCAGCTTATTGTGTTGGCTCACTGGCGAAGCAACAATCGACAAAGCCGCTAGGGCGATTTGAGACTTACGCGCGAATTCCATCATGGCTCAGGTACCTCGCTACCCAACAGGAAGCCGGATATACGGAAGCAGTTGAACCAAAACCATCAACACGGGTTGCTTGCAAAACGGGAGGTGTCCATATATGCAATAAGCGAAGTGCATTGCACCGTCAACTTGAGACATCACTTGGGTAATGGTTGGTAATGTCTTGGAAAACGCAATTTTGATCAACCGCGCCGGATTGAAACGTCAGCATTTTTGGGCGAGAGTTCGATGACGCAATGAAATTAGACGCGACTCTATAATAGTCATGCATGGCAATAGTTAGAGAAAATTCTCATACGGCGCAATGCGTTTCGCTTATTGTCGTATATGGACACCTCCCGTTTTGCAAGCAACCCGTGTTGATGGTTTTGGTTCAACTGCTTCCGTATATCCGGCTTCCTGTTGGGTAGCGAGGTACCTGAGCCATGATGGAATTCGCGCGTAAGTCTCAAATCGCCCTAGCGGCTTTGTCGATTGTTGCTTCGCCAGTGAGCCAACACAATAAGCTGAGTCACTTACGCCGGTCTGACCTGTTTGCCATCAATTCGTTTTGCTACGCAATCGTTGTTTGATGTCTCCTGCTAAACTTTCCTGGAACTGCCTGCTGTTATACCGCTGTTCGATACGTTTCCTCACGGCTCAGGATTGACCATGCAATACGGGCGTTCTTGTTCGCCAGTGCCACCGTCGCGATGTTTTTGTTGCGTCGTTTCGCCAGCCCCGTCACCCAGCGGCTACGGGCGTCTTCCTTGTTCTCCGCCGCCTTGAGCGCCGCTCGTGCGCCGTGTATCAGCAACATGCGTACGTATTTATCGCCGCGTTTGCTGATGCGCCCCAATTGGCTCTTGCCGCCACTGGAATGCTGGCTTGGCGTCAATCCCAGCCAGGCTGCCATGTCCCGGCCTTTGCAAAACTGTTTTCCGTTACCTACCGCAGACACCAGGGCGCTGGCGACGACCGGACCAATTCCTTCTACGCGCAGGAGCCGTTGGATGCGTTCGTCTTCCCGCGCCCTCTGGGCAATGCGGGCATCGTATTCTTTGATGTTGTCATCCAGCTTGCGCAATTCTTCCCCCAGCAGGCAGAGCAGTCGGCGGAAATCACTCAGCAGGCCATTCTCGCCATCTTCCAGCAGTTCGGGTATGGCTCGGCGCAATCTCGTCAGGGAGGCGGGAAGTACAATGCCGAATTCACCGAGCAAGCCGCGTATCTCATTGCTGAGTGCCGTGCGTGCCTTGATGAGCCGGGCGCGAATTCGGTGTTCCGCTTGCATTACTTGTTGTTCCACGCTCTTGACCTGAACAAAGCGCATGCTGGGACGGCTTACGGCTTCACAGATCGCTTCGGCATCATGCGCGTCGTTCTTGCCGCTCTTGACGTAGGGCTTGACGAATTGCGGCGACATCAGGCGTGCGTCGTGTCCCATCTCGCCCAACTCACGTGCCCAGTAGTGGGCACTGCCGCAGGCTTCCATGCCGATCAAAGTCGGCGCCAGCTTGCGGAAGTACGACAGCATCTGACCGCGCCGTAGCTGTTTCTTTACTACTGCCTTGCCGTGATGATCAACACCGTGAATCTGAAATACTTGCTTTGCCAAGTCTATGCCAATACAGGTAACATCCATTTCACACCTCCTCCTTCGACTGATTGGTTGGAATCTTCAGTCTGGCACATTACGATGCCGTTTAGGTAGGAGGTGTCCATTCCATTGCCCTACGTCTTACGCGCCCTACGTCTTACGCGCGTTGACATTTATAACGCTTAAGAAGACTGATTGCTCCGCTTCAGAATCTCAGACGTTTTCGCCATCAATATAGAACCACTGCCCGGCTTCGCGCACAAAACGGCTGATTTCATGCAAACGATGCGCCCGACCGTCCACCTTATAGCGCGCCACAAATTCTACCATCGTGTTATCCGGCTCTAGCTGTTCATGACGCCTCACTTCCAGCCCCAGCCATTTGCAGCGCGCGCTGTGTGGTTTGTTTGCAAGTTCAAGTGAAGCGGGACGTGTACTGTGATGCCAAGTCCTCAGCAGATAATCTTCACGACCGAGGGTATAGGCAGTGTAGCGTGAGCGCATCAATGCTTCTGCAGTGGGAGCCGCTTCGCCATCATCCAGATAGCGGCCGCAGCAGCCGACGTATGTTTTGTTGCGGTCCGATAAAGGGGAGCGCCGCCGGGTTCCCACCGGTTTCGCCGTTTCCTCTGCGCAGCCGCACGGGCAGCACATCGTTTTCGCGTCTATATCCATATCCACAGAAAGCTGCAAGATTTGGCTGAACTTCTCAAATTATTTTTTTAGCCACAACATGAACACATGGGAACAACGTTACGCCTGCCACAGTGGCGGCTCATCCATCAGCGCGATCTGTTCGCGCAACTCAAGGATGCGATCCTGCCAATAGCGCTGGGTGTTGAACCACGGGAACGCCTGCTTGAAGGCGGGATCATCCCAGCGCTGCGCGAGCCACGCCGCATAATGGATCAGGCGCAGCGTGCGTAGCGCCTCGACCAGATGCAATTCGCGTTGGTCGAAATCGCAAAAATCCTCATATCCGGCCAACACGTCGCTCAATTGCCGTACCATGTCGGAGCGGTCCCCCGACAATAACATCCACAGGTCCTGCACCGCAGGCGCCATGCGGCTGTCATCAAAATCCACAAAGTGCGGACCGTCGTCCGTCCAAAGCACATTGCCCGCATGACAGTCACCATGCAGGCGCAAGGCGCTCACTTCACCCGCGCGCGCAAAGCAGTGGCTGACGCCATCCAGTGCCTGATTCACCGCACTGCGATAGGCTGCATTGAGATCAGCCGGAATGAATTCATGCGTCAGCAGATAGTCCCGCGGTTGTTCGCCGAAGCTGGCTATATCCAGTGAGGGACGTTCGCGAAACGGCTTGAGTGCGCCAATGGCGTGTATGCGTCCGAGGAATCGCCCCATCCATTCCAGCGTGTGGCGGTTTTCCAGTTCGGGCGCACGGCCGCCATGTTTTGGAAAAACAGCGAAGCGGAATCCTTCGAAATTATGCAGGGTTTTTCCATTCAGCACCAGCGCGGGCACGACAGGGATTTCGCGCTCGGCCAACTCCTGAACGAAGGCGTGTTCTTCCAATATTGCGGCATCCGTCCAGCGTTCGGGGCGATAAAATTTTGCCACCAGCGGCGCGCTCTCTTCCATGCCGATCTGGTAGACACGGTTCTCGTAGCTGTTGAGCGCCAACAGGCGGCCATCGCTGCGGAAGCCCACGCTTTCCAGCGCGTTCAACACACAATCGGGAGGGAGTGTAGAAAAATTTTGGGGCGGTTTACTCGTTTTTATCACTGCCAATCACTCTAGACGAGACGGTGCCGGTTTTCTTTTTTTACGGGGCGGGAGTTGTACTGTCAGTTTTTCAAATCGGAAGGACTATACCGTAAACGACTGGTGAGTGGCTACTTGCGGTATTCGTATTCGGGAGTGAAATAATGTGTCTGACCCTGAGGGCCTCCCCGGTTGCTTGAGGTCGAGAACCGATGGATATTCAGGCGTCTATCGAGGAAAGCTCCATAAAACTTTAGATACTGGTGCCCTGCGCGGGCTTGTCGGTCGGGAGATGGCGGGTCCACACCAAGGCCATGAGCCCATGCATACTGGGCCAGGTTGGCGAATTTCGGCCCCTGGCGTGCTCGAACCGCTTTCAAAAATCCGGTTTGCTTTCTTTTCAAAATACAAACCTGCGGCTTGAATTTACGCTACATGGCTGATATGAGACGAGGTATGCCGATATCGGATTCTCATGCGTCGTTGTTCTTTGATTCAACAAATTTTTTGCTTTAAACCCAGATAATTCATTAGGACGCGAGATGATGACGAGGCAGGTTGCGAGACAGTTTTGCCGGTTGAGAGAAATCCATAGCCTGGTCTATGGACGCCGCGCAGGTAGCAAGAATGGCGGCGAAAATGGCCGCAAACTGACCGCCAGCACTCGCATAGGCTCGCAGACCGCCTAATGAATTATCTGGGTTCAATAAACCTTTGCCCAACCTTTTCTCTTACGGCGCCATGGAGATCATATCGCCTCCGAGCGATAGCGCATACCTAAAAAATATCATCTGTGCCAAGCAGGTAGCCTGATCATCGCTGTGCGGTTTACCATTGCTATATAGTCAACCTGTACGGCCAACTGCTTCTTCATTGGAGTCAAATAAATGGATAAAGGTGTTTGTGTGATTGTCGGTGCGGGTCCTGGTAACGGCGCTGCTATGGGCGCGCGGTTTGCGGAGGATGGCTATCGGGTGGCGCTTTGCGCCCGCAATAAAGAGAAGCTGAATAAAATCGCCGGGAAGATAAAGGGTTCCCGTGCATTTCAGTACGATGTCAAGGATACGGAAACCTCATCCGAGGTTTTTGCGCAGATCCGCCAGCAGTTCGGCCCGGTGGATGTTTTAATATACAACGCTGGTGCAGGCGCATTTCAAAATATAGATGACGCGACACTGGAAAGTTTTCAGGACGCTTGGGAAGTCAATTGCCGCGGGCTGTTCCAGACCGTAAAAGAAGTGCTTCCCGATATGCGCGCTGCGGGAACCGGGAATATAGTCATTATCGGCGCGACCGCATCAATTAAAGGCGGCGCCAACTTCGCTCCTTTTGCGTCTGCAAAAGCGGGTCAGCGCGGCCTCGCGCAATCATTGGCGCGGTATCTCGGCCCTGAAAGGATTCATGTCAGCTACGTGATTCTCGACGGTATCCTGAATTTGCAGCGAACCCGGCAGCACATGGAAGGCAAGCCTGATGAATTCTTCATGGAGCCCTCTCAGATAGCGGAAGCCGTTTACTTTCTCACACAACAGCAATCACAGGCCTGGACATTCGAGCTTGATCTTCGGCCTTTCGGAGAGAAATGGTAAAAGGGGATTGCTCGATTAGAGCGAAAGGCAGCAGCAGGTTTATGGGGCGCAACGGGAGGAAGCAGGGAATTATAACGGCGTAGCGATCATGCCCGGCGGATCGAAACCGCTCACCATTTACCATGTGCCACTCAATAGCTTCTCTGCCCAAAACAGACCGGAAACCGTTTTATTGTCGGATATTTTTCCCGTTTTTACCCACTCCAGCGCCGTCGGTAATCCTAAGGTGAGCACCTCCAGATGCTCGCCGTCATCCAGGCTTGCGCCCTTGAAGGTGAGACCTTCCGCAAAGTAATAGATCAACTTCTCGTCCGAATAACCGATACAAGGGTGCAAGGTGGCGATATAACGCCAGTTTTCCGCCGTGTAACCTGTTTCCTCCAGTAGTTCCCGTTGAGCGCACTTAAGCGGGTCTTCGCCAGCATCGATTTTTCCGGCAGGCAGCTCATAAAACTCCCGCTGCAGGGGATAGCGATACTGGCGTTCCAGCACCAACTCGCCATTGTCGAGCAACGGTATGATGACTACTGCGCCGGGATGCTTGATGTATTCGCGTACTGCGACTTTGCCGTCAGGCAGCCGGGCTTGATCCGCTCGCACATGGAGAAGCTTGCCATCGTACACATTCTCGCTGCTGAGTGTTGTTTCCGTAAGATCGAGGTGTGGTTTGGGCATAAAAGCAACCTTGAAAACAAATGAGCTGGAAAATAAGCAGTCAACTACCAGATTCAGGATGACGGGTTCGTTTCATCCGGAGGGCTATATGCTTGCGCTACCGGCGATTTAGCCGCCTCCTGTTCAATCAGCCTCTCGGATGGGAACCATGCACTGAAAAGGCTACCTTTGCCGAGTTCGCTGACGATATCAAGTTTCGCATGATGGCAAGTCAGCACATGCTTGACAATGGCGAGGCCCAGTCCGGTACCCCCCGTTTCACGCGAACGCCCATGGTCAACCCGATAGAATCGTTCCGTAAGACGCGGGATATGTTGGGGTTCAATGCCCATGCCGCTGTCCTGAACGGAAAATACGCCTTGTCCATCGTGCATTGCCCAGTTCAAAGAGATATCCCCCCCGCCAGGGGTATAGCGGATGGCGTTGCTGATAAGGTTACCGAAAGCGCTGCGCAATTCGTCCGTGTTACCCAATAATTTCGTGCCGGTATCGAGATTGAGGCTGATGCGGTGGCGCCCGGCACTCAAGGATTGTGCTTCATCATAAAGCTTCCGTAACATTTCGGGAACATCGACGTTTCCTTCCCGGGCCATGTTTTCCGTATCTTCCAGCCGCGACAGCGTCAACAGGTCTTCCACCAGACTTTGCATTCGCCTGGTTTGATCGGTCATCAGCGCCAGCGCCCATTTGCGTGTTTCAGGATCTGAATGACCTTCTTCCGACAGTGTTTCGAGAAATCCACCAACCACCGTCAGCGGCGTGCGTAGTTCGTGCGACACGTTGGCGACGAAATCCCGGCGCATGGTCTGGATTCTTTCAAAGCGCGTCACATCACGGCTGAGCAGCAGTTTCTGTTTATCGCCATAGGGCACGAGCTGTAGCGAAAGAGTCAGTCCCTGATGCCGGGACTGCTTGATTATCAGTGGTTCCGCGTAATTTTGGGCGGCAAGGTATTTAGTGAATTGAGTTTGACGCATCAGATGGGTAATATGCTGACCCGTATCAACACCTGCATTGATGCCCAGATGTTTCTCTGCTACGGGGTTGCACCATTCGATGCGGTCTATCTCATCCATGATTACCACGCCTTCCGGCATCGCCGAGGTGGCGCGTCGCAGAAGTTCCAGCGCGGAGCTGATTTGCCGATGTTTCTGGCTTTGGTCACGCTTCAGGCGAGTCAAGCGTGCAAACACATCTCCCCATCTTCCGAAACCGGCAGGTAATCTGGATTCTTCAGTCTGAAGCCATTTGTCGAGTATCGTCAATTGACGCCAGTGATAAATGACCAGCAGCAGCAGCGCGACATTATAGAGGGCTAATGTCGCGAGAGTACCCAGCATTGTCAGGAGTAGCCCGGTTACAACCGTAATCAGGACCAGGTTGGCCCCATGCTCCCGGAAACGTTCCCAGAAACTGGACACGTAAGCTATTTGGAAGAATAAAGCGGGATCATTATCCTAAATCCGATAGTTGGACGGGGTGAAGTGTACGGTTTTTGGGGTGCAGGGCAAGGCGCAACGACGCGGAATACGACCGCGCAGGGGCGGAGCAGTGCCTTCCGCAGGAAGGTGCGACCCCGAAGCGGGATGCGGGCGCCCGCTTGCGTGTGGAACGCGATCGCGGCATCTCCTGCGCTGCCCGATCCCCGCTTCGCGGGGCCCCTCGGACGACGCTTCGGGGCGCCGTTCCATTCCAAGAAGTTGCAACGCAGCCATGTGCTGCAAAAACTGTGCAATTCACCCCGTAGCGACCTTACCCACAAGGTGAGTGTCAAATAATATGAAATGTTGTTATTAATCATAATACTGATCTATTAAATAAGCGGTCAACTACCGGATTTAGGATTATTCCAGGGATCACCCCATGCTCGCCGTCAGCACCGCGGAAAGTCGATAGCCCGATCCCCTCACCGTTTGCACCAGTCCATCCTTACTGACTGTCTCCAATGCCTTGCGTAGTCGGCGGATGTGCACATCCACAGTTCGGTCCTCTACAAATACATGATCTCCCCATACCTGATCGAGCAACTGCGAACGGCTGTATACTCGCTCGGCGTGAGTCATCAGAAAATGCAGCAACCGGAATTCGGTAGGACCCAGCACTACTTCATTGCCGTCGGCAGTTACGCGATGAGCAGCCGAGTCGAGGTGCAGTCCACCGATCTCGACCATATCGTCGGCCGCTTCGGGCGAGCGCCGCCGTAGCACCGCCTTGATTCTCGCGAGCATCTCACGCGGAGAGAAAGGCTTGGTAATGTAATCGTCGGCGCCGATCTCCAGCCCCGCCACCTTATCGCCTTCTTCTGCGCGAGCCGTAAGCATGATGATAGGAATTGTTTTAGTGCGCGCGGTGCGCCGCAGCACGCGGGCGAATTCGATTCCGCTCATTCCCGGCAGCATCCAGTCGAGCAGCACCAGATCCGGTAGCGCATCATTGATGATTTCCATGGCTTCTTCCGCATTTCGTGCGGAAAAAACGATATGTCTGGCTTGCCGCAAACTATATGAGATTAAATCCTGGATCGCTGGTTCATCTTCAACCACCAGTATTGTCGCTGCCATCGGCACATTCCTTCTATTCGTGATTATTTCTCTTCGATTTTGATTGTCCTTATATTGCGATGATATGTAAACAATATTGCGGTTTCGTGACACTTGCATCCTCCCCTTGCCGAATGCAGAGCGTTTTCCAGGTCCTGCCACGCGCCAGTTTTACAAGATCAGGATAACGCGGTAGTCGTTGACATTCGTATGGGTTGGGCCGGTAACGACCAAATCACCAAGCTGCTGAAAGAACGTATAAGAATCGTTGCGGGCAAGCAATGCCGATGCGTCCATCCCTGCCTGCCTTGCACGGTATAAGGAATCAGGCGCGGCGATCGCGCCCGCATTGTTTTCCGTTCCGTCTATGCCGTCGGTATCGCAGGCGAGCGCATGAATATTCTCTGCACCACCGAGCTCAACGGCAAGAGATAACAGGAATTCAGTATTTCGTCCGCCACGTCCGCGATGGGTGCTATGGTCACCATAAGTGCCGTTTCGCTTTTTACCCAATGTAACGGTCGTTTCGCCGCCCGAGATTAGCGCTAACGGGGGTCTCCAAGGATGCCCATACCGGCGGATTTCCCTGATCAAGGCTGCGAAGACCCTGGCGACATCGCGTGACTCGCCGGTAACGGAATCACCCAGTATTACAGCGGGAATGCCTTGAGTACGAAAATATTCGGCGGCGGCCACCAACGATTCGTGCGCGGTAGCGATCACCCGGTTTTCTACGCGACTGAATGCCGCATCGCCCGGTTTAGGGGTCTCGCCAAGCTTGCCGTTGGCGCCCGCCAGCAATATTTCCGTCACGGCATCGGGTGCCTGGATGCCGTGATATTCGATGATTGTGAGCGCATCCGCGTATGTTGTGGGGTCCGGTGCGCAAGGACCGGATGCGACATGGGTTGGATCGTCGCCAGTTACGTCGGAAATTATCAATGCCAGTACCGGCGCGCGGCTTGAAGCCGCAAGCCTTCCCCCCAGGACAGCGGAAAGATGCTTGCGGACGGTGTTGATCTCTTGAATTGTTGCGCCACAATGGAGCAATTCCGTGGTGACGGTTCGGAGATCGATCAGCGAAATACCCGCTACCGGCAGCGATAGCAAGCTCGACCCGCCGCCGCTCAACAAGCAAAGCAGGAAATCATCCGTACCGAGTTTTTTTACTTCCGCCAGAAGATTACGTGTGGCTTCTTCACCCTGTTCATCGGGTACCGGATGTCCGGCTTCGATAACCTGGATCCGATCGAGCGTCAAGCCGTGACCGTAGCGGGTGAGGACGATACCATCCAGCGACGCATCGTTTTGCCAATGTTTTTCCACTGCCATCGCCATCGCTGCCGCCGCTTTGCCTGCACCGACGACCAGTGTACGACCCCGAGGTAATCGATGAGGTAATTGATGACGCAATTGTGGCGGCAAATGCCGGGGTACTATAAGCAGGGGATCGGCTGCGCTGACTGCGGCATGAAAGCTATTGAGCAGAAGGTTGCGGGCATGCTTATGAATGCCCATATCCGCGTTGCCGCTGCTGATCATGAGTTGAGGAACTGAGCGCCGTTTTCAGGTAGTGCCCGGTAAAGCTCTTTTCGTCCGCTGCTATTTGCTCCGGCGTTCCCTGGGCAATGATCTCTCCGCCGCCCCCTCCGCCTTCGGGGCCAAGGTCGATAATCCAGTCAGCGGTCTTGATCACATCCAGGTTATGTTCGATGACGACTACGGTATTGCCATGGTCGCGCAAGCGATGCAACACTTTCAGCAATAGATCGATGTCCTGGAAATGCAGGCCTGTCGTGGGCTCGTCCAGAATATAGAGCGTGCGGCCAGTGTCGCGTTTGGAAAGTTCAAGCGACAGCTTTACCCGCTGGGCTTCGCCCCCCGAAAGCGTGGTCGCGGACTGGCCCAGGGTGATATAGCCCAGGCCGACATCCAGCAAGGTTTGCAGCTTGCGCGCCACGACCGGCACGGGGCTGAAAAACTCGCGTGCCTGTTCCACCGTCATATGCAGAATTTCGTTGATGTTTTTTCCCTTGTACTGGATCTCCAGTGTTTCGCGGTTATAGCGCTTGCCATGGCAGACATCGCATGACACATATATATCCGGGAGAAAATGCATTTCAACCTTGATCATGCCGTCGCCCTGGCAGGCTTCACAGCGCCCGCCCTTGACGTTGAACGAGAATCGCCCGGGTCCATAGCCGCGCTCACGCGCCTGGGGAACACCGGCGAACAACTCCCGGACTGGCGTGAACAAGCCGGTATAGGTGGCCGGGTTTGAGCGTGGCGTGCGCCCGATGGGGCTCTGGTCCATGCTGATGACCTTGTCGAAAAAGGCCAATCCATCCAGATTCCGGTATGGCGCGGGCTCCGCGGTGCTGCCATATAGATGGCGAGCGGTTGCATGATAAAGCGTTTCGTTGATGAGCGTGGATTTGCCTGAACCGGATACGCCGGTTATGCAGACGAATAATCCGACAGGCAGGTTGAGGTTGACGTTCTTCAGGTTATTGCCGGATGCGCCTTCGATCCTGAGCCAGCGATCGCTTTTCGGTTCGGTGCGTTTTTCCGGCAGCGCGATGGCCAGTTCACCCGAAAGATATTTACCGGTGAGTGAGCCGGGATCCTGTTGAATAGCCTCGGGTGTTCCCTGTGCGATGATCAGTCCGCCATGCTCGCCCGCACCCGGGCCCATGTCCACCACATGATCGGCGGTAAGTATGGCGTCCTGGTCGTGTTCCACCACGATGACGCTATTGCCGAGATCGCGCAGATTCTTGAGCGTTTCCAGTAGGCGTCCATTGTCCCGCTGGTGCAGCCCGATGGAAGGCTCATCCAGCACATACATTACGCCGGTCAGACCTGATCCGATCTGGCTGGCGAGGCGGATGCGCTGGGATTCTCCACCGGACAAGGTGTCGGCGGAACGATCCAACGACAGATAATCCAACCCGACATTGTTGAGAAATAATATGCGACTGGAAATCTCCTTGATGATTCTTTCCGCGATGGCAAATTTGTGCCCCGTCAGTGTTACCTGGTCAAAAAAAACCTTCGCCTCCTTCAGCGGCAGCGCGTTGACTTCATAAATAGCGCGCCCTCCCACGTGGACATGGCGTGCTTCGCGGCGTAGCCGGGTTCCGCCACATTCAGGGCAGGTTTGGGAATTGAGGTATTTCGCCAGTTCCTCACGCACGGCGAGCGATTCGGTTTCCTTGTAACGTCGCTCCAGATTGGGAATGATGCCTTCAAAGGTATGTTTGCGATAGCTGCGTTTACCGCTCTCGTTCAAATACGAGAATGAGATTTCTTCCTTGGCTGATCCATGCAGGATGATATCTTGCAGATTCTCGGCAAGCTGTTCAAAGGGTATTTCCAGATCAAAATCGTAGTGGTTGGCAAGGCTCGCCAGCAACTGGTAATAAAATTGATTACGCCGATCCCAGCTCTTGATTGCGCCGGAAGCCAGCGACAGATGAGGAAACGCCACCACCCGCTTAGGGTCGAAAAAGGTTATTTTCCCCAAGCCGTCACACTTGGGGCACGCACCCATCGGGTTGTTGAAGGAAAATAAGCGGGGTTCGAGTTCCGGCAGGGAGTAGCTGCATACCGGGCAACTGAACCTGGCCGAAAAAAGATGCTCATGGCCTGAATCCATTTCCACCGCCAAAGCGCGTCCGTCGGCATGGCGCAGTGCGGTTTCGAACGATTCCGCCAGTCGCTGCTTGGAATCGGGTGAAACTTTGAGCCTGTCCACCACGACTTCCACCGTGTGCTTTTTATTTTTCTGCAACTTCGGCAGCGCATCGATCTCATGCACTTCACCATCGATTCGCAACCGCACAAAGCCCTGTGCGCGCAGTTCATCGATCAAATCCATTTGCTCGCCCTTGCGACCTACCACCAGCGGCGCCAGTATCATCAGCCTGGTTTCCGCGGGTAGCCGCATGACGTGATCAACCATTTGCGAGACGCTTTGCACCGTCAGCGTGATGCCGTGATCAGGGCACTGCGGATCGCCCACGCGCGCAAACAGCAGGCGCATGTAATCATGTATTTCGGTAACGGTGCCGACGGTGGAGCGCGGGTTATGCGAAGTCGCTTTTTGCTCAATGGCTATGGCGGGAGAGAGCCCCTCTATCAGATCGACGTCGGGTTTTTCCATCAATTGCAGAAACTGGCGCGCATATGCCGAGAGCGATTCCACATAGCGCCGCTGGCCTTCCGCATACAGGGTGTCGAACGCGAGCGAAGATTTGCCGGACCCGGACAAGCCGGTGATGACGATCAGCTTGTTTCGCGGCAAATCAAGACTGATGTTTTTGAGATTGTGCGTACGCGCACCGCGAATTTTTATAAGTTCCATCGGCTGCTTCCATTTGGCTGCTCATAGACTACCTGCGGCGACATGCCGTTACTTGGACTATCCGTAACATCCTGAGCCGAGGCTATCTGAGTGCCGGTCAAACCTGTTAATATACGCAACTTTCCGCATTTCCCCAATCTGATTCATGTCCTCCTCATTACCTCCCGATAAAATGTCGCCCATAGAGCTGCGCGCTACAGCCGGCCTGGCGGGAATTTACGGGCTGCGCATGTTGGGGATGTTCATCATTCTGCCGGTATTCGCGTTCTATGCCGAGCATCTCCCCGGTGGCGCCAGCTATACGCTGGTGGGTATCGCGCTTGGCGCATATGGATTGACTCAGGCCATACTGCAAATTCCGTTTGGCTGGCTATCCGACCGTATCGGCCGCAAGCCTGTCATTTACATCGGATTGATCCTGTTCGCAATCGGCAGTTTTGTTGCTGCATCCGCCACCGATATTTACGTGGTGATCCTTGGGCGCGTCATCCAGGGTGCGGGGGCAATTTCCGCGGCTGTGATGGCGCTTGCCGCCGACCTTACCCGTGAAGAGCACCGGACCAAGGCAATGGCCGCGATCGGCATGACCATAGGTGCGACCTTTGCGCTCTCGTTGATTATTGCACCAGCATTAAATAATGTGATCGGTGTGCCGGGAATTTTTGCGATGACCGGCGTGCTGGCACTACTGGCGATGGTGGTTGTTTTCAAAATCATTCCCGATCCGGTAATCAGCCGCTTCCATTCCGATACCGAAGCATCCGCCGGACGTTTCCGGAATGTGTTGCGCAACCCGCAACTGCTGCGCCTGGATTTCGGCGTGTTTGCATTGCATGCGACATTGATGGCGCTGTGGCTGGTGGTGCCGTTGTCGTTACGCACGACCGGATTGGCGGCGGACCACCACTGGCAGGTATATTTACCGGTGCTGCTCCTTTCCATGGTATTGATTGTTCCGGCGATCATTTATGGTGAAAAAAAGGCCAAGCTCAAACAGATATTCGTCATTTCGATAGCTGTATTGCTTGCCAGCCAGGTAATGCTGGCCTATGCCTTCGATTCGCTATGGGGAACGACCTTGGCGTTGCTGGTGTTCTTCACCGCCTTCAACCTTCTGGAAGCGACTTTGCCCTCGCTCATTTCCAAGATTGCGCCGGTGGGCGCAAAAGGCACCGCCATTGGCGTCTATAGCAGCGTCCAGTTTCTCGGCGCATTCGCAGGTGCAACCGCGGGTGGCTATTTGTATCAGCATTATGGGGCCTCTGCACTCTATGCATTCTGCGGAGCCCTGCTTGCATTATGGCTTGTTTTTGCCGTTACGATGAAAGCCCCTGCCGCTGTGCGCACCAAAATGTATCATGTGCAAGAGATGGATACGGGCACGGCCAGCGGTCTATCCCGCCAGCTGGCGGCGCTGCCCGGCGTGCATGAGGCGCTGGTGCTGGCGAGCGAAGGCGTGGCCTATCTGAAAGTGGATATGAGAGGTTTCGACGAAGAAGGCGTTGTTCAATTATTGGGGGGAGAAGCGTAATGGCATCAGTCAACAAGGTAATACTCATTGGCAATCTCGGTAAAGACCCCGAGACGCGTTATATGCCAAATGGCGACGCCGTGACCAATATCACTTTGGCAACCACGGAAAATTGGAAGGATAAAAACGGCGAAAAACAGGAAAAAACCGAATGGCATCGCGTCACCTTTTATCGCAAGCTTGCTGAAATCGCCGGCGAATACCTGAAAAAAGGCCGTCCGGTATATGTGGAGGGACGGTTGGAAACGCGCAAGTGGACTGACAAGGCGGGTGTTGAGCGCTATACCACCGACATCATCGCCAGCGATATGAAGATGCTGGGTAGCAAACCCGGCAGCGCCGGTTTTGATTCGGATAGGGAAGGGCGGGACGAGGGCAGTTTCGCGCCGAGCCCGTCGGGGAGTAAAGCCCCTGCTAAAAGCAGCAGTGGGTTTGACGATATGGATGATGATATTCCGTTTTAGGAGCTACTTTTTATTTGAATGTTATATTTCAACTTAAAACCAGCGTAAAAGCTGGTTTTTTGTTTTTTACAGCTCGTAATTTACTAGATTGTTTTACTGATATACGCCAGCACGATAGACACTTTATCGGTTTGTTAGGATTGCGGATGCGTTTAAGGCGACGAAGGAGCGGCTGAGGAATGAGCGCCCTGAGATGAAGGCACCACCGAGCATGAGTGTTGCTATTGAGCGCATCACGCGTCTTACTATTGAGAATGAACGTTTGAGGCGGGAGAATAGCAATTTATTGGAACAGTTCGTTGTCTGGCCATACAACGCTCATGTAAGAGGCTTAACTGATACCGACCTCAGCAGAGCCTTGCCTTCAATTGACCGCCGCAAAACAGAGTAAATACTATATATGCTGCGCTGCTACAGCATAATAATCTCGGTAAGCAAACTGAACTCAGACAAAATTAAAATTGAGCTGTTACGATCTCTCTACAAGGCGGACAACGGTTAATAAATTAACGGATCAGTTACACGCATGCAGCTTGAAGCAGGCAGATAATAAGAGTGAGGCGTAGTTCCGACCTGTGGTTCATTAACGTTGGGGCGTCGCGCAAGGTAGAATCTCGTACTCGGTGTGAAGTTCATGCCCCTTCCCTTGAGAAAAAATGCTCCAAGTACATGAAATAGCTAATCCTAAGCGTCACCTCGACCCTGAGGAGGTTGCGGGGAGGAAGTTGTTTCCGTACTATGCCGGCTTCTCTGGCGCATTTGTTGAAAGCACACTTTCTTTGCTCAATTTACCGTGTAACGCTAAGGTATTGGATCCATGGAATGGAAGTGGAACTACAACAGTGGCGGCCTTTAGAAGGGGTTTGACCGCGATTGGCTCGGATCTCAATCCTGCGATGGCCTTGGTCGCCAAGGCAGCCTTTGTATCGCGGCTGGATGTAGAGAGTTTGATCCCGTTAGCCCATTCCATCATAGACAAAGTCGATGATGGGTATGAAGGTATGGAAGAAGATCCGTTGGGAAATTGGTTTCACCCACGATCTGTCTCACTTGTGCGGGGCATAGAAGAGCGAATTAATCGCACCCTCATATCACATGGTACATATACACATTTAGACTCCCCTAATGCGTTGGAGAAGGTGACGCCGCTAGCTGCGTTCTTCTACCTTGCTTTATTTCGAGTGACGCGTCGTTGGGCTCAGGGCTTTGCAGTATCCAATCCGACATGGATTCGAGTGGCCAAGAATACCAAGGAGAAAAAGCATCTCACAAGACAAGGCGTCTCTAAGCTCTTTATACAAGAGGTGAAATTGCTGTGTGAGCGCCGCGAGCGCTTTCCTATTTACCGCGACACTGACGCAAATCGCCTTCAGCTGTTGCTTGCAAATGCTGAAGACCTTCCGTTAGAAAAGGAATCAATTGACGCGATTATTACCTCGCCACCGTATTGTACGCGCATCGATTATGCCGTAGCTACATATACTGAACTGGCTGTGTTGCGAATCGGTGGAGTGAGCTTTTCAACGTTACGCCGCGCTTTGACGGGAAGCTCGACTGTTCAGAAAAATTCTATTGGAATTAATCCTGAATGGGGGCATGAGTGTGGGAATTTTCTTCGTGCAGTGTATGAACATCCATCAAAGGCATCAAAGACTTATTATTTTAAAAATCATTCGCAATACTTTGATTCGTTTTACAAATCATTGAGCGAAGCGGCTAGAGTGTTGGCACCGAAAGCGCCTTGTACTCTTGTCGTTCAGAACTCTTACTATAAGGAAATTCGAAATGACATCGCAGTCATTACTAGTCAAATGGCAGAGAATTTAGCGATGTCCTTAGTTAGGCAGGCTGACTTCTCAGCCTCTCGTTCAATGGTCGAAGTAAACCAACGGTCAAAGAAGTACATAGGTAATAGATCTACGATTGAAAGTGTTTTGTTTTTTAGGAAGAGCTAGCTAGCCAGCCGCTGCTTCGCGATATGCCGCCCTATATCGTGAGCGTACGAACCTGAGCTCAGTAGCATGTTCTTCCATAGTATCCAAGAAGTGCGAGCATATATTGTAGGCTGCATTCAACCTGGTTTCGATATCTTGAATTGTTAGGCCTTTGCCGATATTGCTCGCAGCCTCTCTACCATGGGCCACCGCATTTCGTTTTTCTGTAATTTCTTTAAAATAGCCAACATCGCTTTCTGCTGCTGTAGGAGGTTCTTTGATGCCTAGGCACATAAATATTTCCAATACAGTTTTAGGATATACATTGTGAAGAAATGTTCCGAACACTGTATCGGGAATGCTGCAGGGAACCTTTAATTCAAGCGCAGAAAATATTGCTCTGCGTGCTTCCCACTTCTTTTTTTCTCCGCTACTTCGTGCAGATGTTAGCTGGGAGTCTAACGCTATCGAATGCAAAGAATATTCCAAATGTTTGGTGTTAACTTTAAGCCCGCATAGGTGGTTTATAAAGCTTTGAGTCCCTTGGGTAATCGCATATTCGATTGCGCCATACAACGACACATATACCAGTCCTCGTAATATTAAGGAAATTGAGCTTGGCGGAAGAAAAACGCTACCTTGTGGCTCCTCCTGTTTGATTTTTTTTAGTAGTTCTCGAGCCTCAGATAGCCGTGCGTTCATGCCATCTCGCGCGTACTGGCAGATAGTCACAACGCGTCTCGTACGTATTCAATCCGTCCAATAACAAATCTTTTTTGATTTGATCCTGCACCAGTGAAAGACTTTAGAGTCTTGTCTTCGATTAGTGGTGGAAGTTTCTCCACATCCACCGCTTTCCCTTGCCTCAGCGCTAGAGCAACACCTACGGCAAAGGCTTCGTAAAGGTTAACGGGAGTCACAGCTCTACCGCGTGATATCCCTTTCGGAAAAGCTGCTTTCAAAAGGTTAATCGTTCGATCGAAAAGCTCACTATCTGCTGCGCTAATTCCTGAATGACGATTGTCATTCATATAGATATTCAGGAAATCTTTCACCGAATGGTCGAAGTTTTGATAGTTGTTAAGGTAGGCGAAAAATCGAAGAACAAGCTCTTCGTAAGTACCGTTGAGGCCCTTAGTGTCATGAACTTTGACAACGCTTCGAAAGTCTTTGCGTGAAGCCATTTTTTTTATGTTTTCATTGAAGACGCCTCGATAGACACAGTTTCGAATCTCCTGAGGAGTAAGAGACACTCCTCCTGTATTCAATCGTTCAAATAAATCAAAGCGGACAGCAAGGTTACTCCTATCATTTAAAACAGTTATTCTTACCGGCCTCGTAGAAAAGTGAAGCTGGATTGATTTTGGGAGCTCTTGAAAAGTAACTCCATTAAAAGAGTCAAGTTTATCTAGCCCTTTTAACTTCAATGGCTCCTCGCGCTTGATTTTTTCCAGCAGTTCAGGGTTTCCGAAAAAATGGCTTAATGATCCTAATCGTTGCACTCCATCGACAACCTCCCATGTGGAGTCAAGATTGGTAGCCATAAATAGGCTCGGCACCGGAATGCCTAGAAAAACTGACTCAATGAGAACCGATTGTCTTTCAGTATCCCAAATGAATTGTCTCTGATATTCAGGAGGAACAAAAATGTCGCCGGTCCCAACCATTTCTAAAACTTGTCGAACTGAAAGATCGTAACTATCGAAGGAAACAGTCTTGCGCTTGCTTTCAAGCTGAGCTTGAATCAAAGATATTTGTTTAGCCGTAAGCGCCATGAGTTAGCCTTTGGTTTCGCCGTCGCATCGGCGCATGGTTAGGATTGTTTGATATTATTCTCATATGAGAATAATAGGAAAACGTAGGTGGTTTGGTTTTATTCGATTCTGCTTCAAACCAAGTGCTAAGACGATGGTAGGTGGATAGCAGCACCATATTCATTAGTATACAGAGGGACTTGTGACGGGTCATTTGGATTAGCCCATGCATTGAGAAGGCCCCTTCGACAATTGCACTCTTGCAAGGCTATAGCTTATTCAAACACCGAAGCCATTGCACCGTATAATTTGATCACCAAAGTGACGGCGGAAGTGAACTTGCTTAAGTTGTAACGGTTCTTTTTTAGCAAAATGTTGTGTTTGAGGAGCAGAAAGATAGAATCTAACTAAAATCGCAACGTTATTACTGTTTTACTATTAAGTATTAATTGTATGCAGTTGAATTTAAACCAAATTAGACAAAAAATTACATTAATGGTAGCAAGAACCGTTTTAATATTACATTAATCATTCTGACGACTAAAATTCTCTCTTGAACTGAACAGGAATATTTTTATTTAACATGATGCTCATTTCTGATATTCATTTTGCCGTTATAGAGGAATCCGCGTTAGCGGTATTGTCGATAGTCTTGCTTTGCCGGCAATCAAATTCTTACTGAGAAAAACAGTGTGGAGCCAGCCTCTAACCTAACCCTCGCCAACGGAAATTTAATGAGAAAAATCCTGACAATTGTTTTGGTTACGCTGTTCGCATTTACCGGCGCAGCCTACGCGGCTGTTAACATCAATACTGCAACCCAGGCCGAGCTTGAAACGCTTCAGGGAATTGGTCCGACCAAAGCCAAGGCCATCATCGATCATCGCAAGAAGAATGGATCTTTCAAGTCGGCTGATGACCTGGAAAAGGTCAACGGCATCGGCCCTGCTACGCTGAAGCGGTTGCGCAAGGACATAGCAGTGGGTGGCGCTACTACGGTTAAGAAAGAAAATAAACCTGTCCCCAAGTAATCAACAATACCCTTATTGACTAAACCGCGCTTGGTAGGATGGGTGGAGGCGGCAAGCCGCAACCCGCAACCCGCAACCCATCGTATCAGTGGGTCGATGGGTTGCGCTTTACCCATCCTGCTATCCTATCTGTAGCGTCGCGCAAGCCGGAACGTATGCGATAATCCGGCATAATCTTTTTGCAAATTGCATCGTCATGTATAAAACCATAGAAGATTTTGTCGGTAACACGCCGTTGGTAAAACTCAAACGCCTGCCGGGGGATACCAGCAATGTTGTTCTCGTTAAGCTGGAGGGTAACAATCCCGCGGGTTCGGTGAAAGACCGTCCGGCGTTATCGATGATTACGCATGCACAAGAGCGCGGCGATATTAAGCCGGGCGATACGCTGATAGAAGCGACTAGCGGCAACACCGGCATCGCCTTGGCGATGGCGGCGGCGATAATGGGTTATCGCATGGTACTGGTGATGCCTGAGCACCTCAGCATTGAACGGCGGCAATCCATGAAGGCGTTCGGTGCGGAAATTGTGCTGACCTCAAAGGAGGGCAGCATGGAAGAAGCGCGCGACGTGGCCGAGCGCATGTGTGATGAGGGGCGCGGCGTCATACTTGATCAGTTTGCCAGCCCTGACAACCCACGGGCGCATTATGAAGGCACCGCTCCCGAGATCTGGCGAGATACCGGAGGTAAAATTACCCATCTGGTGAGCAGCATGGGTACCACCGGCACCATCATGGGTTGCTCTCGATATTTCAAGGAAAAGAACGCTGCGGTTCAGATCATTGGCGTGCAGCCGGAAGAAGGTTCCCAGATTCCCGGTATCCGTAAATGGCCGGAAGCGTATCTGCCAAAAATCTATGATGTCAGCCGGGTAGATCGCATCGTGCTGGTTTCCCAGGCTGAAGCCGAGGAAATGACCCGGCGACTGGCGAGCGAGGAGGGGATTTTCGCGGGGATTTCATCGGGAGGCGCGTTGGCGGCAGCACTCAGGATTTCTGCAGAAGCCGAGAATGCGACAATCGTTTCGATCGTTTGCGACCGTGGTGATCGCTATCTTTCCACAGGTGTTTTTCCCGCCTGAGTATCGTAAACCTATGCGCGTAATGCGGCCGAGGAGCAGAATGTTGTCGGCCTGCAAGTTTGGCGCGCAATATGCGGTACACGTAAGCCGTGTTTGGCCAAATGAATAATGATAAAGCAGCTCGTCATAATATTGCCGGCATTATTCATTGTTACCTTATCCGCATATGCCGGTCCTTTAATTACCCTTTCTGCCGATGATGTTCATAGTCCTTTTTTTAACGCGAAAGGGATTCGGGTCAGCCTGACTGGTCCGCAAGCATCATTGCTGGAAGTAAGGCTGAACGAGGTCGCGATACAGGGAAAAATCTGGCGCGATTTGCATTTTTCCTGCCACAAATTTCAGGTTGCCAATGACTGGATTCGCTGCGAGGATGGTGTGCTGAAGCTATCCGGATCGGCGCCGCTACCTGTGTCGTTTGATTTCTCTTCCCGCAACAAAACACTGGATCTAAAAATCACGACTGGTGCCGGAGGAGCCGTTGCGGACTGGAGACTATCCGCGCAGTGGGGAAAGCCGGTTTGGGAAGGCGTGCTGATCGTAACAAATGGAGAGGCAGCGCGTATTGCCGAATTTTTGCCAGAGGCGGAAAAGAGCTTGTTGCCCGTGCCCGCAAAGGGAAACATGAACGGCACGATCAAGCTGCGGGGCGCTGCCGGTGGACTTGCTGGAATTGAAGCGCATCTGGCGGTGGATGAACTGGCGTTTAGCGACGCCAGCGGATTGCATGCTGGCGAGAATATCAGCGTCGAAGTTAACGCGATGGCTACGCTTGACGAGGGCAAGGAAGGAAATTTATGGGCGTGGCACGCTGATGTGAATTGGCCGAGTGGCGAAGTGTTCTGGCAACCGGTTTATTTTGCCGCGCAAGGCCATCGTTTCAGCGGCAGCGGCGAACTGGATGAAAGCACCATACGATTGCGCACGGGAAAGCTCGTGCTTTCGAATATCGGGGAGATGAATTTATCGGGGTTGATTGACCGGCCAGGAAACACCCTGCGCGATTTCGATTTAAGCGCCGACAATCTCGAATTGTCCACCCTGTTCAGTCAAGTGCTGAAACCTTTTCTCGTCAATACCCCGGTCGCTGAGTTACAGGCTGCGGGACATGCGGGAATCCAATGGCGTTACCGGAATAGAGCCCACGAATTCCTTCACGTCGATTTGCGCGATGCCTCGGTGGAAGACGGGCATGGGCGCTTTGCATTTCGCGGTGTCGACGCCAGTATTCCCTGGCAAGCGCCAGGGAATCAGGGGAACCAGGGGGGTGTGGAACCGACAAAAGCGGCTATCCGTATCCAGAGCAGCCAGTTGGGAAAGATACCTATAGGCCAGGTAGATATTCCTCTGGAGATCGACGGGTCGAATCTTCGCATTCCGCGTTTGACGTTGCCGGTGCTTGACGGTGAGCTTACGCTCGAAAATTTCAGCGCATCGCGGCAGGCTCAAGGCTGGGTATGGCAATTCAGCGGTGGGCTCTCGCCCATATCGATGCAAAAACTGACTGAAGCTTTGGGAACCCAGCCAATGAAGGGTACGCTGTCAGGTGAGATACCCAGGGTGAGTTACAATGGCTCAACCGTCGTGGTGGATGGTGCGCTCCTTTTCAGGATATTCGATGGCACCATAGCGCTGGGGAATTTGAAGTTGCTGGATCCGTTGGGACCTGCGCCATCACTTCTGGCGGATCTGGATATGCGTAATCTCGACCTGAACCTGCTCACCGGCACGTTTTCGTTCGGTAATATGCAGGGGCGCATTGATGCTGCGGTCCATGGCCTTGAACTCTTCAATTGGAAGCCGGTAAAGTTTGATGCCAACCTCATGAGCAGTCCGGGCAGCTATCCGCGCCGCATCAGCCAGGCTGCGGTACAGAATATTTCCTCTCTTGGCGGATCGGGGGCGGCTGCTGCGATCCAGCGCAGTTTTCTGGGCTTTTTCGAGCAGTTCGGCTATTCGAAGATCGGCTGGAGCTGTTCATTACGTAACGGGATTTGCCACATGGGCGGGATAGAATCGGAGCCGTTGCCGCATGGTTATCTCATCGTCAAGGGTGGCGGAATCCCGGCCATTACAGTGATAGGCTATAATCGCGATGTGGATTGGTGGGAACTGGTGAGCCGTCTGCAACGGATCACCCAGGTAGAAGCCAAACCCGTCATTCAGTAGAGGAATATGAAGAATTCTTTTTTTTACGTAAGCTTGCTGACGCTGACGGGCGCGTTGCTATCAGGGTGCGTCACTATCAACATTTATTTTCCTGCCGCTGCCGCTGAAAAAGCAGCGGACAAGATAATAGAGGGCGTGTGGCAACTTAAAAAACCCGAAGACGGTGCACAGGGCGCACCGGGTGCACCGGGTGTGGATAGCCCCATACCTTCTCAACCCATCCCGCAACCGGAACAACCCGTGCAGCCGGCGCAGCCACAAAATTAAGGTGACTACCATGCGTAATCCTGTCTACCGATTTATATTGCTGATGCTGCTGTTATCGGTGTCGGGTCCTGGTTACACGCAAGCCAATATCGAAATCGATACGCCCGCAATTTCCAGCCTCAGGCAAAGCATGCAGCAGCGCCACAACCAGCTCCAGCCTTACTATGAAAGGGGCGCGGTAGGGCTTACACGAGATGGTCTTGTCGCCATGCGTGATGCCAATGCACTGCCATTGTCGGCGCGCCAGCCGGTCAATGCCTTGATCGCGGCTGAAAACCAGGACAGAAATGCGCTGTATCGCGAAATTGCCCGAGCCAACAGTCATCCCGAGTGGGAAGCCGATATTCGCGCTACTTTCGGTCAGCGCTGGATCGATCTGGCCAGGCCGGGGTGGTGGTATCAAGCCGCAAACGGCTCCTGGGTCAGAAAGTAACGCATATAACGCCATAGCCTTGTAGATTGCACATTCCGAGCTCCAACTTCGCTTGAGATCCTCTTAGCATTGATACCCGTACTGGTTTTTGACATCGAGACCGTTCCCGATACGGAGGGGTTACGCAGGCTTTACAATCTGCCCCCGGAGGTCGGGCCGGCCGGTATTGCCGACATGGCGTTTCAGGCGCGCCGACAGGCCGTCGGCACCGATTTCCTGCAATTGCATGTGCAGAAGGTGGTGGCAATTTCATGCGTATTGCGGGATAAAAATGATTTTCGCGTATGGTCGCTGGGGACGCCCATTGATTCGGAAGCGGAGCTTATCCGCCGGTTTTTTGAAGGACTGGACAAATACAGCCCCCAACTGGTTTCCTGGAATGGCGGTGGCTTCGACTTGCCGGTACTTCATTATCGCAGCCTAATTCATGGTTTGCAGGCGCGTCGCTATTGGGATATGGGCGAGGATGACCGCGATTTCAAATGGAATAATTATCTTAGCCGCTACCACACCCGCCATCTCGATTTGATGGATATGCTCGCGCTATATCAGCCACGCGCGAATGTGCCGCTGGACGAATTGGCAAAGCTGATGGGTTTTCCCGGAAAACTGGGAATGGACGGTTCCCAGGTCTGGAATGCATTCCAGAATGGTGAGATCGCCGCAATCCGCGATTACTGCGAAACCGATGTGGTGAATACGTATCTCGTGTTTTTACGATTCCAGCTCATGCGTGGTGTCTTTGATAACGAACAGTATCAGCGCGAATGCGAGCTGGTCCGTTTTACCTTGAGCAAATCTTCTGAATCTCACTGGCAGGAATTCCTGGGTCAGTGGGCATAGCCGCCATTACACCTGTTCTTTTTCATCCCCTTGCCATTACGGGAGCCATCCCGCACCGCAAAATATGATTGCGCCTGTCACCATAGAATCCCTGGATCAGGAAGGGCGTGGGGTCGCCCACTCAGAAGGCAAGGTCATATTTATCGAAGGTGCGTTGCCGGGAGAAGTGGTTACCTATAACTCCTATCGCAAGAAACAAAACTTCGAAATGGCGCAGGCGGCGCAGATACTCAAGCCGGGCTTTGGCCGAGTGACGCCGCAATGCAATCACTTTGCGATATGCGGCGGATGCAGCCTGCAACATATGGATGCGCGCGCCCAAGTGGCGGCGAAACAGCGTGTTCTTGAAGATAATCTCAAGCATATCGGCAAGGTCGAGACTGAATTGATACTACCGGCGATTTATGGTGCTGCCTGGGGCTATCGCCATCGCGCGCGACTGTCCGTGCGCTATGTCGCCAAAAAAGGCGGGGTTCTGGTAGGTTTTCATGAGAAGCGCAGCAGTTTCGTCGTCGATATGCAAGCTTGTGAAATCGTGCCATCACGCATCTCCCGGCTCATCATGCCACTGAGAGAGTTGGTAGGCAGCTTGTCTGTCCGTCAAAATATCCCGCAGATCGAGGTATCGTTGGGTGAAAATGTGGATGTGCTGGTGTTGCGCATCCTGAAGCCATTGATTGATCAAGATGAAATGTTGCTTCAGGCTTTCGCCGATCAGCATCATATCCAGTTCTTTTTGCAGCCTGGTGGGCCGCAAACAGCCTATCCTTTTTATCCGAAGAATGCGGCAGAATTGAACTATACGCTGCCCGAGTTCGATATCGTCATGCCGTTTCATCCTACCGAATTTACCCAGGTAAATCCCGCCATGAACCGGGTACTGGTACGGCGCGCCCTGAACTTGCTGAATCCTCAGGCTGGGGAACGCATTGCGGATTTATTCTGCGGGCTGGGAAACTTTGCGTTACCGATTGCCAGGCGTGGCGCGCAGGTCGCAGGTTTTGAGGGCAGCGCGGCCGTAGTGCGCCGCGCCGACGAAAATGCGCAGCGCAACGGGCTCGCGCGTAATACGCAATTCGTCGAGACCAATCTGTTTGAAATAGATGAAGCCTGGATGCAAGCGCAGGGGTATTTCGACAAAATGCTGATCGACCCGCCGCGCGAAGGGGCAATCGCTGCGGTTACCGCCCTGGGAAAAGAACAGGCAGCGCCCCGGCGTATCGTTTACGTATCCTGCAACCCGGCTACGTTGGCTCGCGATGCAGAGGTGCTGGTGCATGGCAACGGGTATGTGCTAAAAGCGGCGGGTGTCGTAAACATGTTCCCGCATACCGCGCATGTCGAATCCATCGCATTATTCGAGAAAGATACCGCTGGCACGGCTTGAAGCAGCACGGTTTTGAAACGGAAATGGCGCGGAAATGAAAAAGGGCGACTGTTACCAGCCGCCCTTTTTCATGTACCGGAATGTTTTCGAGTATTAGTCTCTTTCACCTGAGAAAGCCAAGAGCAGGTGCAATAGGCTGGTGAAGAGGTTATAGAGGCTCAGATAAATGCCCATCGTTGCCATCACGTAATTTGTTTCCCCACCGTTAACAATACGGCTTACGTCGAACAGGATGAAGCCGGAAAACAGCAGCACCGCAACCGCCGAGATGGCGAGCGAGGCAGCCGGCATGGCAAAGAACAGATTAGCAACGGAAGCGAGGATCAGCAGCACCAGTCCAACAAACAGGAAATTCTGCATGAAGCCGAAATCCTTCTTGGTCACCGTAGCGATCGTCGCCAGCGTGAAAAAGATTATGCCCGTTCCAGCGGCAGCAGTTCCTATCAGTTGCGCGCCGTTCTTGAAATGAAGCGCGTATTGCAGCATGGGGCCTAGCCACCAGCCAGCTACGAAGGTAAACGCAAACAGCAACGCGATCCCCATCGGGCTGTTTCGAGTCGCGCTGACACCAAACAGCAGACCCATCATTACCGCCAGCATCACCAATGGCCCCACAATGGGCGCTTGTGCGAGAAACGCGAAATTGGTGCTCATCCCGATCGAGGCACCGATCAGAGTCGGGATCATGGTCAAGCCAAGCATCCAGTAAGTATTGCGCAAGACCTTGTTGCGAACGGCGGAAAGTCCCGTTTGCGCGGCCGAGCCGGAATATCGTAGTTCAGGTTGCATAACGTCTCCTTGGTTGACGAACTATACAGCACATAAGACTACTCATGTTTAGTAAAAGTTGCAATCTTATCATTCCGATGGGCTCACCTTTTCCTGCGGCATGGCTGGCAAAATCAAGCTTAAAAAGGTATTATTCTGGCCCAACGCTGGAGGCGTGGCCGAGCGGTTTAAGGCAGCAGTCTTGAAATTTGTTGTTGTAGGTACGTAATAGGAAGCTTGGCAGAGTGGTCGATTGCACTGGTCTTGAAAACCAGCATACCGAAAGGTATCCAGGGTTCGAATCCCTGAGCTTCCGCCAATAGAAACAAAAATTTAGCGCAGTTTCTGCGTTAGGTAAAAGAGGTTAAAAAGAAGCTCTGTAAGTGACCACATACAGGGCAAAATCAGCGGCATCAGCGCAACGAACAAAACGTCCGTTTAGCGCATGTTTAGCAAGCCCCATTTAAAGACTGCACGAAGCGGGCAAAGGGAAATTAGCTACATGGCAGAACAGTTTCACTACCCGCCAGAGGTGCTAAACCTGCTGGTGGATACGATCCCTCTGCTGTGCCGGAGCAAGAAGGATGTTGTTCTGTTCCTGCAAGGTGCAGGTGTGGCCCAAGAAGACCTTGCCGAAGTTTCCCGTACTGTTCGCACCAACGCTGCCTCAATTAACAAGTACGAAATTGCCCGAACCGTTCTCACGAAAGTGAATGTTCGGGGTGATAGTGGTCTGCGCCCGCGCCGCGAAATCATCAAGCGCGCTGTAGAGTTCGAAGAGTTCTCTACGTGCTGCCCAATGACCAGCTAAAGGCGAAAGGCTTGGTTGCAAGCCTGCGTGATGTTGTCAACGTGAAGGACTCTTTCACGCGCATGAAGCAGGAGCGCGACACCGAGCGTGAGCAGACGCTAGCTCGTGCGCGAGCCGAGCAATCCGTAGCAGCCGAAAAACGAGCCAAGATTGAGGACATAAGTTCTCGACTTGCAGCCCTATTCAATATGGGCGACCAACCACAAGCACGTGGCAGGTTACTTGAGACGGTGCTTAATGACCTATTTGAAGTGTATGGTATCCACGTCCGGGAAGACTTCCGCAGGAAAGGCCCTGACAGCGCGGTCGTATTGGAACAGATCGACGGTGTGATCGAACTGGAAGGAACAGTTCACCTTGTTGAAATGAAGTGGCTCAAAGAGCCTGTGGGTGTAGCCGAGTTCGCACCCCATCTTGTTAGATTGTTCAGTAGGGCTAACGCTAGTGGCATCTTCATATCGACAAGCGAATATACGGAATCAGTCATAAAAGAATGCGCGAACGCGCTGAACCAGAAAACAATGTTCCTGTGCTCCTTGCGGGAAATCGTGATGCTGCTTCAACGGCAGGATGATCTGCTCTCATTTCTCAAGAAGAAATCACACGCGGCGATCATTGAGAAGAACCCATATCTTCAAATACTCGCCTGACAGCGTCACGGAGCGCACACACATAACGCCACTGCAGGCCCGCGCAGCCGCCCCTGTACTGATCGCGGCCCCCGCCGCCCACTACGTGGCCCATTTCCGATAGTTCGTATGGGCGCGTTTGGTGCGTCCTCAATGCAACGATATCGATGTAGCTCTAGCAGCCTGTCGGACTTCCCATCAATTCCGGAGTTATGCTAATGGTTGTGTTAGTGTTTCGGTTCTAGAGTGACAAGCGCAGGTATTCCTCACCCAGCAGCGAAGCGCATCCTACTTGACCTTCGCGAGGCAGGTATTTTGCGTGTGCTGATGGGGGCCAGCGGACGCCGAGCGGCAATTTTTTGCTTCCCGATGCTGTTAAACATTGCCGAAGGACGAGACGCCTTTTGAGGATCATGAATGAGCAACAAGATAATTTGTGGCGCACAAAAAGACATTCTGCGAACCACAATGTAGTTAATGCCGACTTCATGAGCCACAAACAATACGCCGGCTGTTAAAAACGGTCTGCCTGATTCCAATGAGCTGAGCGATCTATTTTCCAGACCGTGTTTGCCGCTTGCGTGTTGTCTGAGCAGGCGGTCAATAAAAACCCCGGCTCGCAGTAACCTGGGCCGGGGCATTACAGATGCTTATACCTCGTCGAAGACTTCCTTTACCGGACCTATCCCGACTTGGCGCGACCGTTAAAGCTTGTCAATCAAATCTTTGACAGCTTCCTTTGCATCTCCCACCTTCTTTTGCGTTTTTCCTTCTACTTGTTTTGCAAGCCCTTTGGCTTCTTGCTCCTTATTTCCTGTTAAGTTTCCAGCCTCTTCCTGGACTTTCCCGGCGATGTCTTTTGCGGTACCTTTAACTTGGTCTTTATTCATGATTGAATCTCCTATCAAAAAATTTCAACATTGCTTGCTCACGGAGTAGGCCGGAATTGATATTCTCGACATCGGAGTTATCAGTGGCTACAGATGCGAAGCGGCAAGAGTTATCAGATTAACACCGTGGTTGCGGCTCATACTGTGCGGTAAATCACATAGGGTCGAGATAGCTGATAGAAAAATCGATTGAATATTGACGGCTTGTGGCGCACGCATCAGCGCGTGTTACGCTTAATTTTGAGCAAGTAGGTCGGGCTACGCCCGACATCGTTTTTGATCGTCGGGCGGAGCCCGACCTACATTTATAAAGTCCCGGCCACAGCATCATTTGCTAACATAGGGTACTCGCGGAAATTTCACCTGAACCAATAAAAGCATCCAATGTTGAAATTTATTGTCCACAAAAAGGGAGCAAGCGATGTCAAGTGTTGGTTACCATGAGCCTATTGAAGAGTTGTCCGATGAAACGAGGGACATGCACCGGGCAATCGTGTCGTTGATGGAAGAGCTGGAGGCTGTCGATTGGTACAACCAGCGTGTAAACGCGTGCAAGGATGAGGAACTCAAAGCCATTCTCACGCACAATCGTGATGAGGAGAAGGAGCATGCCTCCATGGTACTGGAATGGATCCGGCGTAAGGATGCGAAGTTTTCCTCCGAACTGAAAGAGTATTTGTTCACTGAGAAGCCGCTTACGCACGATTAGAGCAGGCAGGCGTTCTCTGAGGACTTATTCGGGAATTCTTCAGGATAGCCGACTGACTGGTCTCTTGCACAAGTAAACCCGCTAATGATGAGCTGCCTAATACTCATGCAGCCATAAATCAATCACAGATAGTGCCTGGGCTTTTCCGGGCCGAACAGCTTTCCAGTTAATCGCTAATCGCTGGCGCCGCTTTTCGAGCAGGCAAATATCCCACGTCGATTGGGAAGCGCTGCTCAAAGATCCGTATCATTTTCGCAATGTGCGCCACTTTTTCTACCGGCAGCGCGGGGAAGATGGGCAGGGCCAGCACCTGATCAGCGAGGCGCTCGGCCAGCGGCAGTGATACCCCAGCATGCGATACGGAGAAAGCCGGTTGTAGATGGCAGGGGATGGGATAAAACACGGCGGTGGCGATATCGTGCTCAGCTAGAAATATTTGTAGTTCGTTGCGCCGGGGATGGGTAACGACAAACTGGTGATGGACAGAAATACTATCTTTTATCGCTATCGGCCAACCACAGGCCGTACCGCGCAAAGCCTCCTGATAAAGCGTGGCAAGTTGCCGGCGTTGCGCATTCCACTCATCCAGATAAGGAAGTTTGACTCGTAGAATAGCTGCCTGGATCTCGTCGAGACGACTGTTGCAACCGATTTCGGTATGTTGATAACGGTCCTGGCGACCGTGATTCCTGAGGCTGCGCAGTCGTGTGGCCAAGGCCGGATCATTGCAGGTAATTGCGCCACCGTCTCCGTATGCGCCAAGATTTTTCGTAGGATAAAAGCTGAAGGCGCCGGTGACGCCAAATGATCCGACGCCGCGACCGCGATATCGTGCGCCGATTGCTTGCGCTGCGTCCTCGATCAGCGACAGACCGTGGCTTTCGCAGAATTGCTGCAGTGGCGCGAGGTCAACAGGCTCCCCAAAAAGATGGACGGCAATAACCGCTTTCGTCTGAGGCGTCAAAGCCTGCCGTACGCTATCCACGCCGATATTATAGTGCCGGGCTGAGCAGTCGGCGAAACGCGGTTGGGCGCCGGTCAGGCAAACCGCCTCCGCTGTCGCAAAAAAAGTGAAACCCGGCACGATGACCTCATCGCCCGCACCTATGCCCAACGCCTTCAGCGAGAGCAGCAGTGCATCCGTACCAGAGTTGACGCAGACCACTTCAGCAACGCCGATGTAGTCGGCCAGTTCGCGCTCCAATGCATCGTTTTCAGCGCCGCCGATGAAGTTGCCGCTTGCGAGCACCCGCTGCACCGCGACATCGATCTCGACGCGTAATTGCTGATACTCTGAACCCAGATCCAATTGCGGTACGATCATCAGGCGTTGTCGAGTATCCGTTGGCGGATCTGTTGCGCCAGGGACAGCGCCGCATGGCCTTCTCCCGAAGTGACCCGCGGTACTGCGCGGTGGCGCGAAGCGTCCAGGAAAGCGGTGAGTTGCAGGCTCAGCGCGTCCTGCTGTATGCCGGGCGTAGAATGGGGAAGGGAAGGGTTGTGGGTATCGTGGGAACGCGAGAGGCCCGTGGGGAAGTTACGGTAGGTGATTCGGCGCCGAAAATCAATGGTCCAGGTTTCGTTGTCGTGCAGTTCCGCAGTCATGCACCGGTCTTCTTTTCTTGCGGCTGAGCCCCAGTGTGCACGCAAAGATGCGCGACAACCATTAGCGAAGGTCAGCTCAACTTGTGCTTCATCGATAGGGGTCAAATGATGACTGCTACCCGAGGCATGAAATCCGACCACGGGGGAGGCTACACCGTGCAGAACCAGGTCGAGGTCATGAATCATCAAATCGATCACCACATCCAGTGCACCCGCACGTGGCTTGCGATGCGTAGTGCGTACCGTCTGGATGGTATGAGCCCGGCACAGTAAGGCCGGGCCGGTGGCAAACGCGGGATTGAAGCGCTCGATGTGGCCGATCTGCAGAACACAACGCTTTGCTTCCGCCATGATCTGCAGCTTCGCCGCCTGTGCCGCGGTTTCTGCAATCGGTTTTTCCAGCAGCACGTCCAATCCACGCTGAAGCAGGGCTTTTGTCAGCGTATAGTGGGTAGCGACCGGCGTCGCTACCGATACCGCACGCACCGTGGAGGGGAGATCGGCGAGATGACTGAACCAGCTTACGCCAAGGTAGTCGGCAAAGGATTCCGTCATTGGATCCGGATCGACCAACGCCCGCAGCCGGCTGCCCGGCAACCTCGAGTAACATAGCGCGTGCAGGCTGCCGAAATAACCCACTCCCACCACGGCGGTATCGATGGGACGCGGCTGGTCCTGGACGCCATCTGGCAATTCGAGATCGTGGACGGGCCGAGTCATGATTTGCCCAGCGCCCATACGCCTAGAATCTTGCCAGTCTGCGGGTTTTCAACAATGCGTTCCAGCGGGGCCGAAAGATTAAAGGGTGCCAGCATAAGGTTCACTGAACGCCATCCGCCGGTAGCGATGTCGGTATTCACGCTAATTGCTTCATGGCTGGTTGCCAGCAGATATTTTGCCCCTGAGCGGCGAATGTTGGAAAGAGCCCGGCCGATATCTGCAAGTGACAGATGGATCAGGGCATCGCGGCAGAGTATGGCATCGCCCGGGGGCAGCGGATCTTTGATCAGGTCGACAACTTCGAACTTCCAGTTGAAATTCCGGTAGCGCCGGCGATTGTCCTCAATCAATGCAGGAACGATATCGACGCCAATGTAGGCATCCAAGTCGATTTCGATGTGCTGGCGCCAATTGCAGTCGCCACATGGCGCATCGACAAGCGTTCGAACGCCCAACCTGCTTAGCACGGCAGGTAATTCGTGTCGCAACACCTCGGTTCGCTTCAAGGTCGAGCCGGGTCCGGACCGGGATTCAGCACTTTGCCATGAATTATGCTGGTAGATTTGTTCGAATATTCGGGGGTGGTCGTCTAAAGCATGGTTACCATGAATGCCCTGATTATCTCCATTGCGGCGATTATCCTGACGCATTTTTAGCGTAGCCACGGGACGATTCCATACGGCGTTCTTCAAGCGGTAGAGTGAGGTCACGACAGGCCAGAGACGCGAGTTGCGAATTCTTGCCAGCTCAGACTCGGCATGTTCCGTACGTAAACGCTGCGCCGTCTCTTCGACCCGGGCTTGGTCCCGCTCTTGCTCGGCACGGTAGCGGCCCTTGGTGAAATCTGCAACCCCGCGAAGGTAATCGCTGGCAGTGAGGAAGTGGGCGCGGTAATCATGTTCTTTTTCCGGATATTTCGTAGCTTGAGCGGCAAGATGCGCATCTACTGCTTCCTGGTACACATCGATGATCTGATCGATTGCCGGTTCCATAGCCGCTTCCGATCGTACACGTTGAGTGACTCCGCGGGCGCCGATTGCATCGTACAGATCGATTTCCCTGGTAATGGCTTCGACAGTAATGGGATCACGCAAGGTGCGAATACCGAAGTTCAGCGCGCGAAATCTTTCGTAATTGCCCGGCGTGACCATGCCACCCAGGCCGGCGGCATCGCAAGCAATCAGGGCCGTCCCGCAGGCGAGCGCCTCAAGCGCACACCGTGCTTTCGCAAATACTATATCGTACTGGCCGAGGATCTGCTCGGGCCGGGCTTCACTATGCCCAACGGAAAGACCGACGGCATCCAGCTCGATGCCGCGACCAGCACAAGCCTGACGCAAAATGCCCAGGCAACCATCCTCGTTTATGTAATTGCTGAAGACCAGTGCGCGGCGAGGGGTCGCGGGCAGCTCGCCACGCAGTGCAAAACGCCGCAGATCGACAAAATTGCGGATCATCCGGATGCGCTCGCCGGGGATTCCATGTACGCACTGCAAGCGTTCCCGGCAAAGGTCGTCGACCGCGACATAGCGCTGTATGGTGGGAAAGTGCGGCGCCATCTCCTCCCAAGGCAGCCAACCATGACAGAAGTAGACGGCCGGCGTATCAGGGAAATGCAACATGGCGGTCATTGCATCCAGGTGATGCTGTCCATGGATGATGTCCGGAACCGCTGTCAGCAGCCTGAGGTCGTCGATTACCGGGATGGTCGCCTCGCGCAACTCGTTGGCAACCATTCCGAGCCGGGTGCTATAGGCCACCGGGTTATGGCCGCGCCGCAACAGCGCGAGGGCGAGATCACGCACGTAGACCTCGGACCCGGCGCGGTTATCCAGCGTGTTATTGGTTATCAGCACCCTCATCGCAGCTTCATCCCTGCGCCTCCGCCCGCGTGTCCGATACTTTGTTGCGGAGGTGATTCATAATCGGCAGAATATGTTCGCCGAAACGAATGACAGATTGATAACGGCCGGCTGCAACTTTTTGTTCTCCATAGGTTTCATAAAAGGGTTTTTGTCGCGAGAAACGCCGTTCCGGTTCTTGCCCCGGCGCGGCAGCCGCAAACAGGTACTCACGGGCGAAAGCCTGTTCACCAAAGTTGTGAAATGCGTCTCCCACTTCTTCCTGCAGGATTCCTCCCGCGCTCATGGCATAGCTTCGCATCGCCTCCAGCTTCTGCTTGAACCGCAACGGTGTCAATTCAATTGTATGGTGCGCTGCTTCCATACTGTCTGTAGTTGGACGACGGGGATCATTCATCAGGGGAATGGTGTAATGCCGGATCGAGCGAGGTTTTCTAGTGCGTGTTTTGTCGGTATTTTCGTTGTTGTCAGCATCACTGGCATTCCTGGCGATACCGACCGCCGTGCGGGCCAATGCCTCGCACAAATCGTGGACAGGATTGTAACCTTCTATAGCGTCGCTGACGACCAGATCGATATCTTGCGCGATGATGAGCCTGGCCAGTCGTTCGCACAGGTTATCGAACAGATCGTATTCATGGCGCAGAATTTTCTCATAGATTCGCCGATCGCTGAGTTCGCCGCAAAGTGGCCCGATCTCCGCACCTAATTCGTGCAGGATTTCCAGCGTTTTATCCAGCCTGGGCGTGCCATCGCTGCCGGAACCATCGGTAAGAATGCAGACGATGGGCCGTACCTGACCAACCCAGCCGTAAACGCGCAATTCATGTCCGGGATGGCCGATCACCAGCAAACTGCGCCTTTCAGGCGCGGATCGCATGATACTCCTCATAACACTTTGATATCCAGCGCGTTCGGAAGGTAAACCTGCGTCCAGAACTTGGCTGTCGGGTTTGGCAGCACCTCGAACACATGCCCAATCTCCACAATGTCGAAAAACAATGCCTGCTGATGTGCCTTGATAGGGTGTGTCAGCGAGATTCTCAGGCTGTATCTGCCATCAGTCAGGGGAAGAGATGTCCGGTAAACGACTTCCGCCTGCTGCGTTGGCGCCAACGTCAACAACGCTTGGCCTTGCATCAAAAAATCTGCCCCAATGACCGGCGTACGGTTCTTGTCGCAAATCTTGTAGTTGACGGAAAAGGTACAGGTGCGGACGGCTTCGACGATAATTCGTATGGACACCTCCTGCCCGAATTCCGCTGAGCGAACCGGCAGCCCCTTGTCGTCCAGCATTTCCACGTACATGATTCTTATATCGCCGGTACCTGAACGGCAATGGTTCGCCTTTTCGGCAAAGCGCGCGAATTGCTCGTTCCCCGCGAGCGGAAGGCCGCTCATCGTTATAGCTGCTCGAGCGGTTCCGGTATTTTCAATAGCGTCAGGGATTCCGGCGGCTTCAGTGATCTCGGTGGTTTCTGTGGCTTGAGTGATAGCGTCAGGGATAGTTGCGGTGATTGTCCGGTTGTTTGCTTCCTGCACTTCACGAATATAGCGCGCAACCACCTCTGCGGTAGGTCCCAACTCGCGTGCCTGTCCTTGCTTCAGGTAAAGAGTGCGCCGGCATAGCGCGCTGACAGCCCCAATATCATGGCTGACGAACAAGATGGTGGTGCCCCGCTCCTGCATCTTTTTCAACGTCACCATACACTTTGTCTGAAACTCCATATCTCCTACCGCGAGCGCCTCATCTATAATCAGCACGTCGGGTTCGACCGATATCGCTACCGCGAATGCAAGACGCACGTACATGCCGCTGGAATATGTCTTAACAGGTTGGTCGATAAAGCCGCCGATATCGGCATACGCCGCAATTCGGTCATAACGCTGCTCGACCTCGAGGCTGGTAAGCCCCGCAATCGATGCCGCCAGATAGATGTTTTCGCGTCCGGTAAATTCGGTATTGAAACCGGCTCCCAACTCGAGCAATGCCGACACTTTCCCGTTGATGAATATTTCACCTTTAGTGGGCGTCAACGTTCCGGCGATCAGTTGCAGCAATGTGCTCTTGCCTGAACCGTTGAGGCCGATGACGCCGACGGTTTCGCCGCGATAGACGTCAAACGAGATACTGTCCAGTGCCATGAATTCGCGGTAAAGTTGCTTGCGGCTGCCCCATAAGCTCTGTAGCAACCGGTCTTGTGAGCGATCATAAATACGGTATGTTTTTGACAGGTTCGAAACGCGAAGTGCAATATCTACGCTGTCAACGGCATCATCGAAGGCGGGTTGGGACAAGGGAGGCATTATGTGGTTCTATTTCGTTAGACAGCTAACACTGCTCATGTTGTTGCATACGCATTGCAGGATACCTAGCGATTGCGAACGAAGGATGGGTAACCGCAGCTCATCGCCAAACTTATCGAAATTTATCTTAGCGCAGAATTAGAGTGCTAGCCCGGATGTTTCATAAATTCGCGTGATGATTGCGCAGGATTTTGTTTTGTAGGGGAATTTTGTGAGAGAGTGGCGTAGTTATTCATACGCCCGACTGAGCAAAATTCCCATACGAAGCAAAAGACCAGCAAGGGCGCGCGTCAATTTATGAAACATCCGGGCTAGCTACTGTCTGGCTGAAGCAAACGACAAGCCAGCTGTGTATTTATATATATGTATATATGAGCTTTTATTTTGCGGTTTCCATCTCCGAGCACATGAAGGAAAATCTTATTCACCCGGCTGCGATCGTTCATCCAGGCGCCCATCTCGGCTCGGGTGTTGCCGTCGGAGCCTATTCAATCATCGGCGAACACGTGGAAATTGGCGACAATACCCAGATCGGGCCACACGTCGTCATCAAGGGTCATACACGCATCGGCTGCGACAATCGCGTTTTCCAGTTTTGTTCACTAGGCGATGAACCGCAGGACAAGAAATACAGCGGTGAGCCGACCAGGCTGGAAATAGGCGATCGCAATACGATCCGTGAGTGCTGCACCTTTAACCGGGGCACCAGCCATGGCGCTGGCATAACCCGCCTGGGAAATGATAACTTCTTGATGGCCTATGTTCATCTGGCACACGATTGTCAGGTAGGCAATTTCACTACGTTCGTTAACAACGCTTCATTGGCTGGGCATGTACAGGTGGGGGATTACGCGGGTCTCGGCGGATTCACCGCCGTCCACCAGTTTGTTCGTATCGGCGCCTATAGCTTTACCGCCCTGGGCACCATACTTACTCAAGACCTGCCCCCTTATGTATTAGCAGCGGGCAATACAGCCAAGCCCCATGGCCTCAACCTGAGGGAGCTCAAGCGCAGAGGTTTTTCGACGGAAGTCATCCATGCATTAAAGCATGCGTATAGGCTGGTTTATCGATCCGGCCTTTCTCTGAGCGAAGCAGAAGCTCGGATCATGCCGCTAGCGCTCGCGGCATCGGAAGTTCGCAATTTTCTTGATTTTCTTTCCGTTCGCGGCCGAGGCATTATTCGCTAAATACCAGAGACACCAGAGCGCTATTTGAAATAGCACGACAGAGATGAGAGCTCACGCTGCAAGACAGGCATAAGTCCGTTTATGAATTACGAAAGAGCAGGCACCTGAACTGCTGAGCTACCCCTCAGTAAAGGGCATAGAACCGGTCGCGAATGATCTTTTCATCTTTCCAGTGTTGAACCGCTACCTGGTCGAATTTTTTATGCCCGAAGTCCCGGTGCTTGTACTCATAGTGCCATTCGGTCATCGTGACGTTTTCACCCACGGCGGTCGCTATAATCTCTGATTTCAGCCACGCTTCGACGCCCTTGAAAATTTCCGCTTCCCGGTTTTTGGCTTCTTGTAGCCCTGTTGCCACTACGTCGTTCTTTTCCACAACGACGCAATCCGGGTGGTAATATTTGTCCATGGATTCTAGGATTTGACCCTTCAGGATCATATCGTTCAAGTCGTCCAGTTTTTCTTTCAAGGTCATCATTTATCCTCTCCAGTTATTTCACACAGTATAAACTCGCCCACCTAGCCCGGATTCAGGACGTGTTTTTCAGCCATTGTTGCCGCGCTTCACGTGCATTGGCGAAAGCTTTTTCGAGTGCGTCACCATCGTCGCGCGCCAGCGTTTCGCGTAGGGCAGCCAGTTCACGCTGATAAGCGTCGATTTGATCGACCAGGGCTTCGCGATTGCCGAGGCATATATCGCGCCACATCTCGGGGGAACTCGCGGCAATGCGGGTAAAATCGCGAAATCCGGTGCCGGCAAAGTGTAGCGGATCATTTGGGCGCGGCATACCATCCGGCCCATGACCAGCGCGGTAGACATGATTCATCAGCGTGAATGCCAACAAATGGGGAAGGTGGCTTACCGTGGCAAGAATCTTGTCGTGCTGGCCGGCACTCATCAGAGAGACGCATGCGCCACAAGCCTGCCATAATTCTTTTACCCGATTTACCGCGTTGCTGCTGGTTTCTTCCAGAGGCGTCAATACCACGTTTTTCGAACGGAACAGGTCGGCGCGCGCCGCGCCTGCACCACTTTGTTCCGCTCCGGCAATGGGATGACCCGGAACGAAATTTTGCAGGTTTTCAGTCAGATGAGAGCGTGCCGCCGCGATGACATCCTGCTTGGTGCTGCCGGCATCGGTCACTATTGAGTCAGGTTCAAGGTACGGGGAAATCTTCGCCATGATTTCGCCGGTCTGGCCGACGGGTACGGCAAGGAATACGATATCCGCACGCTTCAACGCCGATGGAAGGTCTCCGGCAATCTCGTCTATCAACCCCCGCTTCAGGGCGCGCGCCATGTTTTCCCGGCTGCGACCTACACCGACGATATGCCCGGCCAGCTCTGCCTTGCGTAACGCCAGCGCGAAAGAACCGCCGATCAGGCCAACGCCGATAATCACCAGTTTGTTGATCACGACGTTTGTCATAATAAGAAGCGACTTTTATCGGAACGAACTCGAACTATAAACTTCGTCCGATTACTTCCGCAATTCCTTTCAGTGAGCCCATGAGGGCATGGAATTCCTGCGGATTCAACGCCTGATCGGCATCACACCAGGCTTCGCATGGATTGGGGTGCATTTCCACCAATAAGCCGTCAGCCCCCGCAGCGATGGCCGCGCGTGCAAGTGCGGGCACCATCCAGGTTTTGCCCCCGGCGTGAGAAGGATCGACGATCACAGGCAAATGGGTTTCTTTTTTCAGTACCGGGATGCAGGTTACATCCATTACATTACGGTAGGCTGTTTCAAAAGTGCGTATGCCGCGCTCGCAAAAAATGATGTTGTGGTTGCCGCCGGCGGCAATGTATTCAGCGGCCATCAGCCATTCGGAGACAGTCGCGGACATCCCGCGCTTGAGTATCACCGGCTTATTGACGCGCCCCACTTCTTTCAGAAGCTCGAAATTTTGCATACTGCGGGTACCGATCTGGATCACATCCACGTCATACTTGAGAAAGGTGTCGAGCATGCGTGCATCCATCAGCTCGGTAACGATGCCCAGGTTGTGCTTATCCGCAGCCTTGCGGAACATTTTCAGACCTTCTTCACCATTTCCCTGAAACGTATACGGACTGGTGCGCGGCTTGAATGCGCCGCCACGCATCAGTTTGCAACCCGCCGCCGAAACTTGTTGCGCCGCCAGATCCATTTGCTCCTGTGTTTCCACTGAACACGGGCCCCCGATCACCTGCACCTGGTTGCCGCCAATTGACACCCCACCTACGTTTATTATCGAATCGTGCTTGTGCGATTCGCGCGAAACGATCTTGTACTGCTTGAGGATATGCATTGAAAATTCGACACCGCTCAAGGAATCGAACATTTCCGGGGTGAGTTTGCGTTCGTCGCCGATGGCGCCGATAACCGTACGTTCAGTGCCGCGGGAAATATTCGCGTCAAGGCCGAAGCTTTGAATCTTGGTTACCACTGTGTCAATCTGCTCGGCGCTCGCGCCGCTATTCATAACGATGATCAAGCTGATCCTCCGGTTTCTATTGCAGGGACTGCCTCGCGGGTCGTTTTTGGGGGCATTGCAGACGTGGCTTCGGGAATCACGTCTTGGGCTGCGTCAAGTGCCATCTCAAGGGATTTCAAAAATCTCTGATTTTCTGATTCCAGTCCAACAGTGACACGAAGATGCTCCGGCATTTCATAAATACCAATGGGGCGTACGATGACGCCCTGTTTCAGGAGGCTTTCATTTACCGCTTTGATATTTCCCCGCACCCGGAAACTCAAAAAATTACCGTAGGACGGGATGTATTCGATGCCGAGCTGCCGCAGTCCGGTGGTGATCTGGAGCATTCCTGCCTGGTTGAGGGCGTAAGAGCGTTTCACGAATTCCACATCTTCCAGCGCGGCTGCTGCGCCGGCGAGGCCAATGCTATTCACGTTGAACGGTTGGCGTACCCGATTCATCAGCCCGCTGACATCAGGATGCGCCAGCCCGAAGCCTACGCGTGCACCCGCCATGCCGTAAGCCTTGGAAAAAGTGCGGGTGATCAGCAGATTGGGGAAACGCTTCAGCCATTCGATGCTGTCAGCCTTGAGGGGATTCGGCAAATATTCGTTATAAGCCTCATCAAGGACTACCAGCACATCTGATGATACCCGTTCCAGAAAACGCAATACGTCAGGCGCAGCCAGTAGCGTGCCGGTGGGATTGTTAGGATTGGCAATAAACACCATGCGGGTTTCAGGCATGACCGCATCCAGCATGGCATCGAGGTCATGACCATAATTTCTGGCTCGAATCGAGATGCCGCTTGCGCCTGCCGCCTGCGTCACCAGCGGGTAGACAGCAAAGGCATGTTGCGAATATACCGCTGAAGCGCCCGGCTTCATGAATACCCGGGCCGCCAGCTCCAGAACATCATTGGAACCGTTACCCAACACAATCTGATCGCTGGTTACGCCATAACGCTGGGATAACGCTGCTTTTAACTCGAAGCCGCTTCCATCCGGATAAAGCGATACTTCATCCAGCGCCTTGCGCATCGCTTCCCGCGCCAGCGGACTTGTCCCCAACGGATTTTCATTGGATGCAAGCTTGATGATGGCACGCTCATCCATACCCATCTCTCGCGCCAGTTCCGAGATGGGTTTGCCAGGTTGATAGGGACTGATGGCACGAATATATTCAGGAGCCAAATCACAGACATTCATAAGTTCAAATCCATAAATTGCCGAAGTACAGCAAAACGATGATAAAAACTGAAAGCGGGTAGATTAGCGGTACGGAATTCCATTCCCGAAATCGATCATTCAGGGATATAGTTACAGTGCCGGATAGGAGCCGAGTACCTTCAGGAAGGCCGCCTTCTCCCGCAATTCCTGTAGTGCTTTCGCGACTTTTGTATCTTGCTGATGACCTTCGATATCCACAAAAAATACATACTCCCATAAACCCGCGCGAGACGGCCGCGACTCCAGGCGGCTCATGCTGACTCCGTGATCCGCCAGCGGGGCCAGCAATCCATGTATCGCGCCCGGAAGATTCCGGGCGGACATGACCAGTGAGGTTTTGTCCTTGCCCGAGGGCGCTACTTCCTGTGCGCCGATTACGAGAAAACGCGTGGTGTTATTAGGATCGTCCTCGATATTTTCAGCACAGACCGTGAGCCCGAATACCTCTCCCGCTTTTCTCCCGGCTACCGCTGCTGCATTTTCATCCTCTGCGGCCAGTCTCGCCGCATCTGCATTGCTCGCCGCATTGATCCGCGCTTGCCCGGTCAAATGGGGCAGGTTAGTGTTAAGCCATTCATGACATTGAGAGAATGATTGAGGATGAGAGTAAATTTTTGTGATGCGTGCGAGATCAACGTGCCGCGCAAGCAGAAGCTGATGTATAGGCAACGCAATTTCACCGCATACTTTTAACGGGGTTTGCAGCAGCAAGTCCAGCGACCTGCCCACTGCACCTTCGGTGGAATTCTCCACCGGCACGACCCCATAACCGGCTGCACCCGATTCCACCTTTCGAAATACATCATCTATCGAGGTGCAGGCCAGAGTCGTTACCACGCCACCGAAGCGCTTTAGCGCGGCCTCTTCCGAAAAGGTTCCTTGGGGACCCAAATATGCTACCGTCAAAGGTTCTTCCATGGATCGGCACAGTGACATGATTTCCGTAAATAATCGCACAATATGTTCGTTGTCCAGCGGTCCGGGATTTAGCTCGCATAACCGGGCCAACACCTGGGCTTCCCGCTCGGGGCGATATGCCGTGCCGTTCTTGATCTGTCCGATCTCTCGTGCGAGACCAGCGCGGTCGCTCATTAGCTTGAGCAACTTGCTGTCAATCGCGTCTATCTTATCGCGCAGCTGTTTGAGTTGACCGGTCATCGAGAATGAATTTTTATAGTGGCTATAATTATTTAGCCAGTATCGGCACGTAGCGCACCATTAATACGCCACGAATCGCCGCAATCTCGTCTATTGTTTCTTGCGGTACGGGCCTGTCGACGTCAACTAGCGTGTAGGCCATCTCGCCGCGGGATTTATTGCCCATGTTAAGAATGTTAAGGCCTGCTTTGGCCATACCGGTGGAAATCTGCCCCAGCATGTTGGGCACGTTGGAATTTGCTACCGCCAGGCGGAAAGGAGATCCGCGTTCCATTGTTATGTTGGGGAAATTGACTGCGTTGGTAATGTTTCCGTTTTCAAGATAATCAACTATCTGGTTCACTACCATTACCGCGCAATTCTCCTCTGCTTCCATCGTCGATGCGCCCAGATGCGGCAGCGTGATCACAGTGGTCCGGTGCCGCAGTAACTGGCTGGGAAAATCGCAAACATAATATTTTATTTTGCCCGAGTCGATTCCTTCGAGTACCGCACTCTCGTCGACGATACCATCGCGGGAGAAGTTGAGCAGAATCGTGCCGGCTTTCATATTCGACACGAGCTTGTGATTGATCAGGTGCCGTGTGGCGTCCAGCAGGGGCACATGCAGCGTCACAAATTCACTATTGCGCAGCAGATCTTCCATGCTCTCGGCGCGTTTGACATCGGCTGATAGATTCCAGGCTGCGTCCACCGTTATATTCGGGTCGTAACCCATCACTTTCATGCCAAGCCGGAGCGCCGCATCCGCTACCAGACGTCCTACCGCACCCAGGCCTACGATCCCGAGCGTGCGTCCCGGCAATTCAATTCCCGCGAATTGCTTCTTGCCGGCCTCCGCCAGTTTGTGCAGCGTCGCATTATCGCCTTGCAAATCCTCGGCAAAGCGAATCGCCGGGACTAGGTTGCGTGACGCCATCAGCAAGCCGGCAAGCACCAGTTCTTTCACCGCATTGGCGTTTGCACCGGGTGCGTTAAAGACTGGCACACCACGAAGGTTCATGTCTTTCACCGGAACGTTGTTGGTGCCCGCACCTGCGCGGCCTATCGCTTTTACGCTGGGTGCGATATCCATTTGCAGCATGTTGTGTGAACGCACCAGGATTGCATCCGGCTCGGTTATATCGTCCCCGATGGTGTAATGATGCGTGTCAAACAGCTTCAGGCCCAGCGGTGAAATCTGGTTGAGCGTAAGTATCCGAAAGATTTTATGTGCGCGTTCAGGCATGATCGCTCGCAAATTTTTTCATGAATTCAACCAGGACCTTTACCCCTTCGAGGGGCATGGCGTTGTATATCGAAGCGCGCATCCCTCCCACTGAACGATGGCCCTTCAACTGGATCAAGCCGTGTGCCTTGGCCTGTTTCAGAAACTCGTCATCGAGCGCGGCATTTTTTAACGTGAACGGCACATTCATGCGCGAGCGGTCGGCTTTGGCTACGGGACAATGATAAAAATCGGTGGTATCCAACAAACCGTACAACAGATTGGCCTTGGCAACGTTTACCTTTTCCATTGCAGCCAACCCGCCGTTTTTTTTCAACCACTCCAGCACAAGGCCGGTAATATACATGGCGTAGGTCGGTGGGGTGTTATACATCGAGTCGGTATCAGCGTGAATTTTATAGTCGAACATGGTCGGCGTGCCAGGGATGGTTTGTCCCAGCAAGTCGTCGCGGACGATGACAATGCATAAACCGGCGGGGCCGACGTTTTTCTGCGCGCCGGCATAAATCACCCCGAACCGGGCCACATCGATAGGGCGTGACATAAAGCTGGAGGACATGTCTGCCACCAGCGGCATGTCAACCTTCATGTGCGATAAATCCGGAACCCAGTTGAATTCCACTCCACCGATTGTCTCGTTGGGCGTGTAGTGCAGATAGGCCCCGTCGGGGTCGATATTCCATGTGTCTTGCGCCGGCACGTAGGTGAAATTCGCATCTTCGGATGTGGCCGCGACATTCACGGCAGCATATTTCTTTGCTTCCTTAATGGCTTTTTTGGACCACTCGCCCGTATTGACGTAGTTGGCGCTTTTTTTTCCGCGCAGCAGGTTCATGGGTGCCATGGCAAACTGCGTGGAGGCGCCGCCGGTTAAAAACAGAACCTTATAGTTGGCAGGGATGCCTGCCAGTTCGCGCAAATCGGCTTCAACCTTGGCCGCAATGGACATGAATTCCTTGCCGCGATGGCTCATCTCCATAACAGACATGCCGCTGCCATGCCAGTCGAGCATTTCATCGCGCGCTTGTTGCAGAACTTCCGTCGGTAATACCGCCGGGCCTGCGCTGAAGTTGTATATATGCTCCATTAAAACCCCTTTATCTCTACAGGACATGCACTGAAAATCATATTTCGCGCTTTTATTCCCGGTAATTCAAAAATCCGCCTTCTTGCGGTCAGTAGGATGGGTAGAGCGTAGCGCAACCCATCAAAACGACGCAACACGACACATTAGCCGTGACCGGATATCGATGCAAAGGCGGCTGCCAATAACCAAATGGTGGATTGCGCTACGCTGCACCCACCCTACGCAAGCTGCGCTCCCATTCGGGCAATTTACAAATGAGCTTACCGCAACTCTGGATTTTTAAAAGCGCGCCTAAATCTTATACATTCTGGATCAGTTCTTTTTCCTCGTCCGCCTCGACCACCCTTTCCAGCCCGGCGAGTTTTTCGCCCTTGTCCAGGTTGATCAGCGTTACGCCCTGGGTCGCGCGGCTCATTTCGCGCACCTCATTGACGCGAGTGCGAATCAGCACGCCGCCCGTGGTAATAAGCATGATCTCATCATCCTGCCTGACCAGCTTTGCCGCCACGACCTTGCCGTTGCGCTGGGTGGTCTTGATCGCAATCATGCCTTGGCTACCGCGGCCGTGACGAGTGTATTCACCTATCGGGGTACGCTTGCCATAGCCATTTTCCGTTGCGGTCAGGACCGCCAGTTCCTCACTCTCGGCCACCAGCAGGGATATTACTTTCTGACCGCTGCCCAATTTCATCCCACGTACGCCACGCGCGCCGCGCCCCATCGGACGTACATCATTCTCATCGAAACGCACTGCTTTGCCGCCGTCGGAAAAGAGCATCACATCATGCTTGCCTTCAGTCAGGGCTACGCCGATCAGGAAATCATCCTCATCCAGACCTACTGCGATGATGCCACTGGCGCGAGGGCGGGAAAATTCCGACAACGGTGTTTTTTTCACGGTTCCAAAAGAAGTGGCCATAAATATGTAACGGTTCTCTTCGAAAACCTTTACGGGCAGAATGGCATTGATCTTTTCGTCCCGTTCCAGTTGCACCAGGTTGACGATAGGCTTGCCGCGCGAGGCGCGACCCCCCTGGGGCACATTGTAGACCTTGATCCAGTAAACACGTCCGCGGCTGGAAAAGCACAGGATATAATCATGCGTATTGGCGATGAAAAGATTATCGATGAAATCGTCTTCTTTGGTGCCAGTTGCCTGTTTTCCGCGTCCGCCCCGTTTTTGAGCCCGGTAGTCATCGAGCGGTTGTGACTTGATATAGCCGCTATGCGATAGCGTTACGACCACATCCTCAGGGGTGATCAGATCCTCCATACTCAAATCCTGAGTATCGATAACGATTTCGCTGCGGCGCTTATCACCGAACTGTTGCTTTATTGCAACAAGCTCCTCGGTAATAATGGTCGTGATACGTTCCGGCTTGGCGAGAATGTCGAGAAGGTCGGCAATTTTTTCCATTACCTCTTTATACTCGCTCACGATCTTGTCCTGCTCCAGCCCGGTCAGCCGCTGCAGGCGTAATTCGAGAATCGCTTGCGCTTGCGCATCCGACAGGCGGTATCCATCACCGGATAAACCGAATTCAGGCGCCAGTCCGTCAGGACGAAACGCCTTCACGTCGACCGAGGCGCGAACCAGCATTTCCTCCACCAGTGCGGAACGCCATATCTTCGACATCAGTGCTTCTTTCGCTACCGCAGGCGTAGGCGCCGCCTTGATGAGGGCTATCACTTCATCCACGTTTGAAAGCGCTACCGCCAGGCCTTCCAGAAGATGCCCGCGCTCACGTGCTTTTTTCAATTCGAATACGGTGCGTCTCGTCACCACCTCGCGGCGGTGGCGCAAGAATGCATCCAGCATCTGCTTCAAATTCAGCAGGCGCGGCTGCCCGTCCAGCAGGGCCACCATATTCATGCCAAAGGTGTCCTGCATTTGTGTTTCTTTGTATAAATTGTTCAGTACCACTTCGGGTACTTCTCCGCGCCGGAGCTCGATGACCACGCGCATGCCGGATTTGTCCGATTCATCGCGCAAATCGGAAATACCCTCGATTTTCTTGTCGCGCACCAGTTCGCCGATACGGATCAGCAAATTGGCCTTGTTTACCTGGTATGGCAACTCGTCAATGATGATGCTTTGGCGGCTGCCCTTTTCCATATCCTCAAAGTGGGTGCGCGCGCGCATCACTACGCGGCCACGCCCGGTACGGTAGCCTTCCTTCACGCCGGCAACGCCGTAGATGATGCCGGCAGTTGGAAAATCCGGTGCAGGAATGATTTCTATCAACTCTTCAATGGTTGTGTCGGCATTCTTCAGTAGCGCCAGGCAGGCATCCACCACTTCATTGAGGTTATGCGGAGGGATGTTGGTCGCCATGCCGACCGCGATGCCGGAAGAGCCGTTGATAAGCAGATTGGGAATTTTCGCGGGCAGAATCAGCGGTTCTTTCTCCGACCCGTCGTAGTTCGGGCCGAAATCCACCGTTTCCTTGTCGAGATCAGCCAATAGTTCATGAGCGATCCGCGACATCCGGATTTCGGTATAACGCATTGCCGCCGCATTATCGCCATCTACTGAGCCAAAGTTGCCCTGGCCATCCACCAGCATGTAGCGCAGCGAAAAGTTCTGCGCCATGCGCACGATAGTGTCATATACCGCGGTATCGCCATGCGGATGGTACTTACCGATTACGTCGCCGACGATACGCGCCGATTTTTTATAGGGGCGATTCCAGTCGTTGGACAGTTCGTGCATGGCGAATAATGCCCGGCGGTGTACCGGCTTCAAGCCGTCCCGCACATCCGGCAATGCCCGGCCTACGATCACGCTCATGGCGTAGTCAAGATAAGAGCGGCGCATCTCCTCTTCGAGGCTGATGGGCAGTGTTTCTTTAGCGAATTGATCCATTACTTATTTTATTCAGGATAAACAGTAGCTTAAAGCCTAAATGTCGTCCTGATCGTCACCCCGGATAGCGATACATAAAACTACTTATTTTAGCATGCCGATTGTATTCAAGTCACCTCTGCATTCCAGCATTCATGCCGTTTGCAACAACATGATTTGACAAGAACGGACATATAACTAGATAATCGGCACGCGAATATGCAATAATGTGCCGCGGCCAAAATAAAATGGCTTTGTTTGTTATTTGCATGACCTAGGGATGATTTGATCTTGAATTGAAGTTTTTCTGAAAAAGGGGCAATAGATGAAAAATACGGTAACGAGAAAACTCTTGCTTGGCGCGATGGTGGTGCCAATGTTGTTTGCAGGAGCTGCCATGGCTGAGGAGCAACCCGAGGCATATGCAAGTGATGCCCGCGGTGTTACAGCCCGAGATTCATCCGGCGACTGTTGGCGCACAGGCTACTGGACGCCCGCCATGGCGACCTACGAATGCGATCCCGAATTGCTGCCGAAACCCGTGAAGACGGTCGAAGCTACCGAACCCACTCCAGCCCCGGTTCCTGCCAACTACGGCGAACCTGAAAAAATATCGCTCTCCGCCGATCAACTATTCGATTTCGATAAAGCCAATCTGAAACCCGAGGGCAAGCAAGCCCTGGATGACCTTGTCTCCAAGCTTCAAGGTGTCAAATACGACACGATCGTTGTAATCGGATACGCTGACCGTATCGGCTCTGATGCCTATAACAAGAAATTATCCATGCGTCGTGCTGAATCCGTCAAAAGCTACCTGGTCAACCAAAAAAGCATAGCGGCCGATAGCGTCTTTACCGATGGCAAGGGAGAAGCCAATCCGGTAACCGGCGATACCTGCAAGGGCGATAAGAAAACCAAGGCATTGATCGCATGTCTGCAACCCGACCGTCGCGTTGAAGTTGAAGTGGCCGGCACACGGGCGACAGTACAGTAATCCTGCTTCAAACTGAAAACTAAAACCCTGCCATCGCGCAGGGTTTTTTTTTGCTAAGCTTTCACATAATGATCTGTTCCGAAAAAATTGATACATTGCTGGAGGCACGCTGGATAATTCCGGTGGAACCCGCCGGAGTGGCGCTGCGCGACCATGCCATTGCAATCGATAAAGGCATGATTCGCGCAATTGTCCCAAATGCCGAGGCCCATGCCCGATTCGCGCCAGAGGAACATATTGTTCTTGAGAATCATGCGCTGATGCCGGGCCTGGTGAATCTCCACACTCATGCTGCGATGTCGCTGATGCGAGGCATTGCAGACGATCTGCCACTAATGGAGTGGCTTAACAATCACATATGGCCTGCGGAATCCAGGCACGTTGATTCGGGCTTTGTCTTTGATGGCACCCGATTAGCCTGCGCCGAGATGCTGAGAGGCGGGGTCACCTGCTTTAACGACATGTATTTCTATCCCGAAGCGGCCGCTCGGGCGGCGATCGCGTCGGGTATACGCGCCAGCATCGGTATGATCGCCATCGATTTTCCTACCGCATATGCCAGCGATGCCGACGATTATCTCGCCAAAGGCCTGGCACTGCGCGACGAATATAGTCGACATCCGCTGCTGTCGTTCTGCTTCGCGCCCCACGCGCCTTATACGGTGAGCGATAGGGTGTTCAATAAAATTCTCACCTATGCGGAGCAACTCGATTTACCCATCCATATTCACTTGCATGAAACCCGTGATGAAATCAGCAATAGTGTGAAAATTCATGGGGTACGTCCCATAGAACGATTGCATAAGCTCGGCCTGCTCGGTCCCAATCTAATTGCCGTACATATGGTTTATCTGGATAACGGCGAAATCGAATTGCTGGCGCAGCAAGGTTGCACCGTGGCGCATTGCCCTTCTTCCAATCTGAAACTGGGCAATGGTCTGGCGCCCATAGTCTCACTGCTGAATGCGGGCGTTAACGTCGGTATTGGAACGGACGGTGCCGCCAGCAACAATCGACTCGATATGTTTGAAGAAATGCGTTTTACCGCGCTGCTTGCCAAAGGACAGAGCGGCGGCGCGAGCATGCTACCCGCATGGCAGGCACTGCAAATGGCTACACTCAATGGCGCTCGGGCGCTGGGTCTGGGTGCGCTCACCGGTTCGCTGGTGGCGGGCAAGGCGGCGGACATCATTGCCCTGGATTTTTCCAGCATCGAGCTCTCGCCCTGTTATGATCCTGTTTCCCATCTCGTCTATGCCGCAGGGCGGGAACACGTGAGCCATGTGTGGGTAAATGGTAAGATACTGCTGAATTGCGGAGAGCTGACCACGCTGGATGAGCAGGAGCTGTTGCTCAGGGCTGAATTCTGGCGGGAACAGATGGCAGTGGGCTGAAGAGGGCTGAAGAATTAGCAACGTAACAGAAGTCATCCTATATGGTTATATGGTATGAAAGATGGATGAAATGCAGTGCAACCCGTCGCAACCCATTATTTTTTCCGAAGAGTTGGGCCTATAAACAGTAGAGTTATATGGAGAGCGGATTGAAGGCATGTGAGATAAGCGGGATGATGAATCGCTTCACTCCGCAATGCCAATAAAAACCGCATAGAGGCATGATGAGTAAACAGACGGAAAGTGACAACGTAAACGTTGATCTGCTGGAACTGGAAAAATTCAGCCAGCTCGCGCACCGCTGGTGGGACCCTAGCAGTGAATTCAAGCCGTTGCATGAAATCAACCCCCTGCGGCTGAATTATATCGACCAGCTTGTCGACTTTTCAGGCAAAACTGTACTGGACGTCGGTTGTGGCGGCGGTATTTTGTCAGAAAGCATGGCAGACCGCGCCGCACAGGTCACGGGTATCGATCTTGGCGATAAAGCGCTCAAGGTTGCAAAGCTGCACCTGCTGGAAAGCCACAAGCAGGTGAATTACCGCAAGGTGGCCGTAGAAGAACTTGCCAAAGAACAGCCCCATCATTATGACGTGGTTACCTGCATGGAAATGCTGGAGCACGTGCCCAACCCGGCGAGCACCGTGAAAGCATGCGCCCAGCTTGCCAAGCCCGGCGGCTGGGTTTTCTTCTCAACCATCAACCGTAACCCCAAATCGTACCTTTTCGCCATAATCGGGGCCGAATATGTACTGGGCCTGTTGCCCAGGGGCACTCACGATTACGCAAAATTCATCAAGCCATCTGAACTGGGCCGCATGGGTCGTGATGCAGGGCTAGCCGTCGAGGAGATCATTGGCCTGACTTACAACCCCATCACGAAAGTTTATGCGTTGGGACAGGATTCGGATGTCAACTACATCATGGCGTTCCGTGCTTGAAGTTCCATAGCGATACCAGGCTGAGCCGTAGCCTCTGCCTGCTTTCCGCGCCGGCTCATCAATTCCTTTCTCGCGTCTGAATTACTTGATTCAGCCATTGAGCCCAGTCATCACTCATTTATGATCAAAGCCGTTCTATTCGATCTCGACGGTACGCTTGCCGATACCGCCCCCGATTTGGGGCATGCCCTCAATCGGCAGCGCATCATGCGTGGCCTTGCGGTCGTGCCGATAGAACACATCCGTACCGAAGCCTCAGCAGGGGTGCGCGGCCTGCTTGGTCTTGGGTTCGGTATCAAACCCGGCGATAAGGACTATGACGCGATGCGCGTGGAATTCCTTGATTTTTACGCCGAACGGTTGTGCGATGAAACATCTCTGTTTCAAGGCGTGACTGAATTACTCGATCAACTCGATGTTCGCGGACTACCGTGGGGCATCGTCACCAATAAACCGGCGCGTTTCTCCATCCCGCTGATGCAGGCGCTAGGCCTGAGCAATCGTTTCGCGTGCATCATCAGCGGCGGAGACACCGTGCATTCCAAACCCCATCCAGAGCCACTACTTGCGGCCAGCAATACGATGGCTGTCTCGCCGGCCGAATGCGTCTATCTGGGCGACGACTTGCGCGATGTGCAGGCCAGCCTCGCGGCAGGCATGGAACCGATCGTGGCGAGATACGGCTACTTGGGCAATGCGGCACCGCCCGAGTCTTGGGGAGCGAGATACCTCATCGATCAACCGCAAGAACTGCTCGGTTATCTGTAATACTCCTCAATATCTGGTAGCATACCAAAAGTGGCGGTTGAGTTCTTTTGAGAAGGTGCCTGAGCCAACAGTGCAGGGGGGGTGATTGAACTCTTCCGGTCCGCCGTTATCTAATAAATGTAAATACAGAATGCCGGGGGCGACCTGGCTTCGACGTGGATTACAAAGCAGTGCAGGGCATACCGAGGACCAGTTACCTCGTAAATACATCTGGAAACCAATAGTCGCAAACGACGATAGTTACGCTCTAGCCGCTTAAATCCGGCTGGACTCCGCACCGGTGGGCCTCAACGCCGGGTCTGGCAACAGGCAGCGGAGCCATTAACGAGGATCGCGTTCGGTAGGGTCACTTTACAGAACGCTAAAAAATAGGTGACTCGCCTGTCATTAGTCTGCCAGTTGACGCATGCCAGGTTAAATTAAATAACATGGCTAAGTATGTAGAACTGTCTGTAGAGGATTTGCGGACGCGGGTTCGATTCCCGCCGCCTCCACCAATGAAGTGTCCTAAGTAGTCCAAAGAAATCCAGAAAACCCGCATGAATAAAGGCTTGCGGGTTTTTTGTTGTCCAAACACATCCAAACTCGACTATTGCAATCCGACGGTAACTGACGGTAAGCTTGACGGTAACAGACTTACCGTCAAATGGAGTTACCGTCATGGCACTTACTGACACCGCAATCCGTAATGCCAAACCGGCTCAAAAACCTATCAAGCTAACGGACGAGCGCGGGCTTTACCTGCTGCTCAAGCCGAATGGTTCACGCTGGTGGCGGTTTGATTACCGCTACGGCGGCAAACGCAAAACGCTTTCCATGGGCGTTTATCCCGATGTGAGCTTAAAGGATGCTCGTAACCGGCGTGATGAAGCGCGCAAACTGCTGGCTTTTGACGCCGATCCGGGCGAAAACGTAAAGCGATCAAAGCCGCCAAATCCGAACAGGGGGCGAACAGTTTCGAAGTTATTACGCGGGAGTGGTATACAAAATATTCCGCCACCTGGAATGCCAGTCATGGCGAGCGTATCATCCGCCGGTTTGAGCGCGACCTATTTCCCTGGATCGGCAGTAAACCCATTGCAGAGATTGCCGCGCCTGAACTGCTGGCAACGGTACGGCGCATCGAAAGCAGGGGAGCAGTAGAAACCGCGCATAGGGCATTGGGTAATTGTGGGCAAGTATTTCGCTACGCAATCGCAACCGGACGCGCCACGAGAGATATTTCTGCCGATCTGAGGGGCGCACTTCCCCCGGTGAAAGGTGAACACTTTGCAACCATTACCGAACCCAAGCAGGTAGCGTCATTATTGCGGGCAATGGATGACTATACAGGCTCGCATGTTGTGCGGTGCGCATTGCGCCTTGCCCCGCTGGTGTTCGTTCGTCCTGGAGAGCTTCGCACGGCTGAATGGAAGGATATTGACATTGATGGGGCGGAATGGCGTTATACCGTCACCAAGACCAATACGCCGCACATTGTTCCGCTTGCACGGCAAGCCGTGGAAATACTCACTGAACTGCAAGCCCTCACTGGGAGCGGACGCTTCGTGTTTCCCGGCGCACGCACCAATGGCCGACCTATGAGCGATAATGCAATCCTTGCCGCTATGCGGCGCATGAGCATCGACAAGGAAGAGATGAGCGGTCACGGCTTCCGCGCCATGGCGCGCACTATCCTTGATGAAGTGCTGGGTTTTCGGTCCGATTTTATCGAACACCAATTAGCCCATGCGGTGAAAGACCGCAATGGGCGCGCCTATAATCGCACGGCGCACTTGCCCGAACGCCGCAAGATGATGCAACAGTGGGCTGATTACCTGGACAAACTGAAAGCCGGTGCGGAAATCATCCCCCTTCATGGCGTGGCGTAAAGATGTGTCCTAGAGAAAACCATGAACGAAGATAACGCTGACGATTTTTGTCCAGCCGAACAAGATCCGTGGGCACTTCGCAAACCGGATTGGAATATCTGGAAATCAGTTAAACAGGCAAGGCTCTGGCACGCAGTTGCACTGGCGTGTGATCTTGATCCGGCTAACTTCCAGCTTTTCGATAATCCGCAACTCGCAAGGCTGTTTAAGGAACCACCTCGTCAATTCGATGATTTGCTTGTCATGGCTAAGGGCAGCATTGGAGCTAACGGCATTCTAAAATTGATTTCCCGAAGCGATGAAGGGTTGGAAGAAAGCGAAGTCAAGCTTTCAAACTTCGCTACCTGGCTTAAAAGCATGCAGCACAAACTCCCCGCACAATTCCCCTGGCTGTCCGAACCCATCACCCTGAGCAACATGGATTGGCCATGGGGGAGACACGAAACGGATTTACTGCGAAAGCTCGCTGCTGCCGCACAGCGTTTCTGGAGTAACTACGACCCCGCCGACCCGACCACCGCGCCTACTAATCAGCAAGTCATCGACTGGCTAAAGGGGCAAGGTGTGTCTGAACGTACTGCTGAAATCATGGCGACTATCCTTCGCGCAGACGGCTTGCCAACCGGCCCGCGCAAGTAATACACCGCGCCCTCTCTGCGTCAATACTGGCGCGACATTCCACGTAATCCGCATCCAGTTCCCGCGCCCCTCCGCGCGTATTAGCGCACCCTCTCATGCTATTTAATTGCCAACCTTGTTCAACAACTTCTCAAGAGGTACAAACATGGTTCAAGCAATCCTACGGCTTCCTGCTGTTAAAGCTGAGTCTGGCGCTTCGCGCTCAACGATCTATTTACGCATCCAGCAAGGGCTTTGGCCCAAGCCTGTCAGATTAGGTCCACGCTCTGTAGGCTGGCCCGCTAGCGAAGTTGCCGCTATCAATATTGCCCGCATTGCGGGGATGACTGATGATGAAATCCGCAACCTGGTAGTCAAGCTGGAAGCGGCTCGCAAAACCGCTGCCAATGCGCTCTAAGGGGATGACAATGCAAAATACCGTTACAGCGCAAGTTACTCCGCTCGCATCCCGGCAAAACTCAGCGAATGCACCCGTAACTTTATGCCGCTATGGTGGCGGGCGCTTCGAACTCTCGGAAACGGGTGTTTACTTCCTTGGCAAGGACAAAGACGGCAATGAGCAAACGCCCCAATGGGTTTGTGCACCTTTACACGTTATTGCCAAGACGCGGGACGAGAAGAGCGGGGAATGGGGGCGACTGCTGGAATGGCAGGATGACGATGGTCACACCCATCAATGGGCAATGCCGCTTGAACTGCTGGAAAGTGATGGGTTAGACGTAAGGCGTGAGCTTGCACGGCTTGGCCGGCAAATTTCCCCAAGTCCATCGGCACGCGGCCTGTTGGCTACATACATCAAGGTACAGCCGATAGATGCTAGAGCGCGTTGTGTAGATCGTTTGGGCTGGCATGGCAATACTTTTGTTACTCCTAACGGCTCGATTGGGGAAGCTGAAGAGCTTGTCGTGTTTCAAAATTCGCATGCCACTGAACCCGCTTATTCTGAGTCAGGCACGGCAGACGAATGGCGCAACTCTGTCGCAGCTTTGGCGATAGGGAACACGCGGCTGGTATTTGCTCTTTTTGTGGCTTTTGCGGGCGCATTGGCTGAAATTGCAGGAGAAGATTCTGGCGGCTTTCATTTTCGCGGCGCTTCATCCTCTGGCAAATCCACTGCATTGAAGCTTGCCGCTTCCGTATGGGGTAACCCCTCAACTTATGTGCGTCTATGGTGCGGTACGGTCAATGGGTTAGAGGGATTAGCGACCTTGCACAATGATGGGCTGCTGATTCTGGATGAAATCGGTCAGATAGACCCGGATGATGCCGGAGAGGCCGCGTACATGCTGGCGAATGGTCAAGGCAAGGTGAGGGCATCACGCAATGGAACTACCCGTTCAGCGCAACACTGGCAGCTGCTATTCCTCAGTGCGGGCGAAACATCCCTTTCCGCTGTCATGGCCCAAGCAGGCAAGCGATCGACCGCTGGGCAAGAAATCCGTCTGGCTGACATAGAAGCCGATGCTGGCGCGGGCATGGGTATATTCGAGGCATTGCATGGGCATCCCAATGCGGCTGCCCTGGCGTTAGCAATCAAGGAAGCCTCTGCCACGCATCATGGCACGACGGGTAAGGAATGGCTGCGCTACCTGGTGGCGAACCGGGCTGGCCTCAAAAACCTTATTCCGGCGCAAATAAAGCGGTTTGTAACCGAGATAGTGCCGGCGAATGCGGCAGGGCAGGTAGAGCGAGTAGCGCGGCGCTTTGCATTGGTTGCTATCGCTGGTGAGCTTGCGACTCACTGTAAGTTGACAGGCTGGCCCGAAGGAGAAGCTATTCATGCTGCCCGCAAATGCTTTGCCGCATGGTTGGAAGCCTTTGGCGGCAGCGGCAACCGCGAAGAGCGCATCATACTTGCCCGGGTTCGGGGTTTCTTCGAGACGCATGGCGCAAGTCGCTTTGAAGATATCAACGCCACAATCGACCAGCGTATCCTCAAACGGGCAGGCTTCTACCGGAATGGGGCAAATGAGGGGCGAGAGTTTCTGGTATTGCCGGAAACATTCCGCCAGGAGATCTGCCAAGGGTTTGATGAAAAGACTGTTAAGAAAGTCTTGATTGCCGCTGGATTGTTGCTACCTGGCAAAGATAAAAAGCCCTCACAAATTCTGAGGCTCCCTGGATTAGGTTCGTCAAGGGTCTATGTTATCCGGTACCGGGATGAGGGAGAGTAAGCGCGATTACTGATGTAACAACGGTAACGCGGTAACAGCCAATACAGGCTTAGTTCTCAACGTTACCTCAGTGTTACCACGTCCTGCCCGCCGGTAACACGTCATAGCGTTACGGAAATCCCGTTACAGGAAATCCTGTTACAGGAAATTTTTACCGCATCGCATTCCTGTTACCGTTACAGAGAATCTTGATGCATTGCGGCCCTGTTACCGTTACAGGGATGCATCAGCCGCCCTTACTGTAACCGTAACAGTAACAGGGGGACGTTTAACGTATCTTGCTTCTGCGACCGTTACCGCCGTTACCGGATATATTCGAACCGGTACCATTTTGCGGTAACACGGGATACCCTATGAATTGGGCGTTGCATGTGTCTAATGCGAATTGTTACCGCTGTTACCAACTAAAGGATAGAGGCCGCCAGTCGTTCCATATCGGTCGCTTCCACAACGACATAACAAATGTAAAATCCTACGAAGGCTTGTATTTGTCCACAACTGCCGATATTGGATTCGGCAATTTATCTATTGGTAGCTGTGCCAGGGCTGAGATAGCGCCTGCGGCATACGATTGAAACTTGATCGAGACGGGCGGCTAGATTGACCCCATAAGTTGGCTCCTATAGTTGAGTAAAAAAACTGGGGCATAATACGTTGGTTTCCGGTCCCTTTTCTTAATGTAATAATCAGATCGCCAGCTTAGAAGAATATTAATAATCATAAAGATAAAATCACATGACCGCCGTCTCTATATTAGTAAACGTCCGAACCAGGGGTCTCTTGATTAACTGTTATGCCACGAGAGGCTCATTCATGGCGAGCTCAAATCGTTCTGGTATGCGGGGATCATTGATCTGGCCCGGATACCGACAATGCTAATGGATCGGGTATATGAGCCGGATGTAGGTGATGTCATCTACCATTACTGCTCTGCGGCTACTTTTCACGCAATCGTAACGTCTGGGACTATTCGGTTCTCCGATATCAATATGCTTAATGACGCCAGCGAAGCCCGCTGGGCTTACAAGGTATTTGAAGAAGCCGCAACTCGATTATTGAACCGAAGAGACATACCGTCTTCTGTGCCGAATATTGATTCGGCGTTCATTGATGTGATCGACAGAATCGTGTCTCCAATTCAGCTGATCGCCCACCCGTTCATTGCCTGCTTCTCGCAGGAGCCCGACATGCTGTGTCAGTGGCGTGCATATGCGGATGACGGTCGTGGTTTCGCCCCTCGGTTTTAAGGCGCGGACCCTTCGGACGCAACTGCCGGCAACATTCCTTCGAGCCCTCTATGACCGTGAGCAGCAAGTAAAGGAAATGATGCAGGCAATCGTCGCTATCTTCATGCGGCAACGCGACGGAGATGAAACTGTGAAGGCTAAGTTCTCCGAAGACTGTGTATTGCTAGCGACATTCATGGAGGCATTCAAGCATCCCTCCTTTCAGGCGGAAGGCGAGATTCGCGCGGTACACGTAATAAACGTTCAGGCGCAAGGCACGCTGTGTAAGTTTGCTGACCCGGGCGGAACGATCAATGGCAATGTTGAGGTCCAAGGAAATCCCATTGAGTTCCAGATCAGAGATAACCACCTAATCGCTTACACAGATATCAAATTTTTGCCTCCAGGAACAGACTCGCCATTGGCAGAGCTCATCCTTGGACCCAAAAACCATAGTGCTCCGGGAAACCTGTCTCTATTCCTCGGAGGCCTTGGCTTCTCTGACGTTAATCTGCGTCGGTCAAATGCGCCCTATCGCTAAGAATGACCTACTACTGCTTGCGCCGACCGGCCGCGCCTCCGGCGCTTCCGGCGGCTGAAGTAGAGCGTTGGTCGTACAAGTAACAGATAATGAGAACGATGCAACGAGATGTCGTCCCTACCGAAGTTAAACGCGCTGTCTTGGTGGGGGGTGACGATCGCTGCGCAATTTCTACATGTCGAGCTGCTACCATGGAAATAGCCCATATCCTCCCTTGGGCTGAGTCCCAAGACAACTCGTTCGAGAACCTGATTGCTCTTTGCCCCAACTGCAATACACGGTTTGATCAGAAGAAGATCGATCGTGACCCGCCCCCAAAATCAGCACCGGTCTAAAATGGAAAATTCCGGCTCCATCAGCCTGCCTGACAGGGGGTTTTCCCTTGCCTGGCGGGCGAATTCGGCTGGCGTTGCCCACTGCAATGCAGAGTGGGGACGAACCTCATTATAGTACTGCCGCCACTCGTCGATCTTGCGCTTGGCGTCCTCTAAAGACAAGAACCAGTGCGCATTGAGGCACTCCTGCCGCAACCGTCCATTGAACCTTTCCACCTTGGCGTTGTCCGTTGGTTTACCCGGGCGGCTAAAGTCGAGTTCAATGCCGCGCTCATAGGCCCATTTGTCCATGACCTTGGAAATAAATTCGCTGCCATTGTCGACTTTGATAATGCTGGGCAGCCCTCGCTTCGTTGCAATACGGTTGAGCGTCTTCACGACATCCTCTCCTTTCAGGCTTTGGCCTACCTCGATGGCTAGGCTCTCCCGCGTATAGTTGTCCACCACGGTCAACGCGCGCAGGCGCCTGCCATCGAACAGTGCATCGGCGACGAAATCCATACTCCAGATCTGATTCATTGCCGTAACAAAGTGTTTGGGCTGGCGCAGGCGTGCCGACTTGTTGCGCTTGGGACGCTTGAACCGTAACGATAGCCCTTCTTGCCGATAGAGCCGGTAAACACGTTTGTGATTGTCTTTGAAGCCTTCCCGCTGCAACATGACATGCACGCGCCGGTAACCATAGTGCACGCGTGTGGCGGCAATTTCCCTGATGCGCATGAGCAGCATCGATGAATCACGGGCGCGCGACTTGTAGACGTACACCGTGCGCGATAGTTTGAGCAATGCGCACGTCCGCCTCAAGCTGGCGCGGTATCGGTTGCGCAATTCATCGATCAGGACGCGTTTATGGGAAGGCTTCAGAGCTTTTTTGACAGCACATCCTGCAGCATGGTCTTGTCCAGGCTCAAGTCGGCCACTAACCGCTTGAGCTTGACGTTCTCTTCCTCCAACTGCTTCAGCCGTCTCAGCTCGGATGGGCCCAGCCCACCATACTTCTTCTTCCAGTTATAAAACGTCGCATCACTGATGCCCATCTTCCTGCAGACTTCTTCAACCGGCGTGCCAAGCTCTGCCTGCTTCAGGGCAAACGCAATCTGCTGCTCCGTATACTTGCTTCTCTTCACGTCATGACTCCTTTCATCAAGGTTAAAATCATGCCGGAAATTCTACTTTTAATCGGTACGATTTATTGGGGTAGGGTCAGATTCGAGATGCCCCAATAAAGTGTCCCAAGTAGTCCAAAGAAATCCAGAAAACCCGCATGAATAAAGGCTTGCGGGTTTTTTGTTGTCCAAGGAAGTTCAAACTCGGCTGTTGTAAACCGGCGGTAACTGACGGTAAACTTGACGGTAACAGTAATCATCAGATGAAGTTGCCATCAAAACGCTGGTCACGCAGCTTATGGCAAATAACAAGACCTGACCCCGTGTGTGGTGGTCGTGGGGGATAATAAAGGTGGAATCAGCATGTGATAAGCACACGGGCGAGGTTATCGACGCCGAACAACTATGGATCATCGTCCCGGTCGATCCCATGGGCTATGAATGTCGGGGCTGCGGTGCACTGGTCACCCCTTGCTCGTACCGGCCTGAAAACAAGGTCCGTCCCTACTTCAGCGCGAAAGACGGGCACAACGCCGGCTGTGACGTTGACGGAGAAGTTGAACTGGTGAAACGAGCCCAAAAGCAGCGCATCTCAACGCGCGAGGGCTTCCCGGGCAGTTTCCCGAACCGGCTCGTACTCCGAGACACACGCAAAGTGGTTGACTCGAACGGAACTCCGACTGTCGCGACGAGTGCCGGAGGACGCCGAAGCGGCTCCAAGGGGTCGAGTGAGAAACAACGGGATCGCCACTGGGCGGCCCAGACCATTCGACCGATCTGCCGCACTTTCGTCAACTATCCGTATGATCGCGACCTCCCTTTGGCGGTGCTTGGCATCGCAGTTGGCACCTACCAGCGCGTCTTCCGCTCACTCAAGGTCAAGGGGGATCAGATCCTCCGGCACCCCGAACCGCGCCTTTTCTACGGCCCCATCAGCTGGAAGGCGTCATTCGCCAATGACGACCGGCTCGAGATCCAGTTGAGCTACGGCGAATGGATAGAGGGGAAGCTCACTCGTCCGTACCGGGTGAGAATGAGCTGGAAAGACTGGAGCGATGCGAAGCGCAACTATGTTTCTCGCGAGGTCCGGACCGCCAAGGTGGAATCCATAGCGGCGAACAAGCGCGGCGACAAAGAGAAGGGATGGCTCTTTTTCATTGGCAGGCAGGACGAGAGCGATTCCGCGCTCTTTCACGTCGATGATCATCGACTTGTCTGTTGCGTGGTCGCCGAAATGATCTGTCCGCGCGGCCCGTGAAGAGTCAGGAGGAGTAGCAAGCTTCCGTTCGTTCCAGTACTTAGTTCGCCAGCCGCAAATGGATGAGGAGATACGATGGTCTTGAATGATCAAGCGAATCTATGGGGTCAGAATCGATTAATTATAAAATTACGAGGCGGTCTAGGGTGCTTTCCTGAGCGAGAGGATTGCAATGGCACGCTCCGAGATTTATCCTTCCCGGCCAACCGCAGCACGTAATTTTACGGGGGCAATAATCGGATTGAGATTTTCTGTGTAGAGGCAGATTATTGGTTCTATCTTGATAAACTGCGGTTAGCCTGTGAAAAGCATGGTTGTGATATTCACGCCTATGTGCTGATGACCAACCACGTGCACTTACTCGTCACTCCCCAGAAAGAGCAGAGCTTGAGGCGAGACCTGACCGCGTGTGTGTGGACTCAGTGTATGTGGACCCGTACCTAAGACGGACACATTCGATAGGTTATTGACCGACGGTCGGCTGAAACGTAAGGTTAGGTATCTCCTTTTCCTTTTCGAATGCTCATGAAAGTCGCCTCAATGATATTCTTTCCGCCTTCACCAGCGCCGTGGTATATACCAGCCATAAATTTAAGCGTATTCGCAGCAGCGCCAGCCATTGACCAACTTACATTGGTGAAAGTGCAACCTTCCATCCCAATTAGCCCGTAGCCGCGAAACACAAGCATACAATCCTCAAATTGACAGTTAATGAAGCTATTGAAATCAATGTCGATCGTTTCATTCTTGAAGGATTTATTTTCAAATTTCATATTATTGCTCCGATTTCTTGATCTGTCGTATGAAGTCGTCTCTTGATTTATTTTTAGGACGTACCTTTAGTGTATAGATTAACCATCCAAAGACTAGGATGAGAGCAACGTAGAATATTGCCTCCCACACCGCAGCTGCCAGCAGAAACTTACGGAAGTCTGCCGTGAGAAGGGTCATAAATATTGAGATGAATATGCCAACTGGAGCTATCCATGCGTCTCGACCAACTCTGGTCTGTTGCCATTCCAATAGCACAAGTTTGAGCTTATCTTCGGTTGTGACAATGACGCTGGTGCTAGTATTGATGCTGACTTCCGTTGCGCTGATTAAACCAATATTTATGAAGTTGTTGTTGTTATCGTTGTCGGGTTCAACCATAGTGATTGGGTAATACCTAACTATAAAAAAGATACTTAAGGACAGCCCTCCTAACTAGGGTAGCTGGCTAGGGAAATTAACAAATCAATGCAAATCAATTACCAACCACGTGCACTTACTCATCACCCCTCATAAAGAGCAGAGCTTGAGCAAGGCCCTACAAATGCTGGGACGTTATTATGTCCAATTTTTCAATCACTGCTACCGGCGCACTGGCACACTGTGGGAAGGGCGCTACAAAGCTATCCTGATTGATACCGAGGCGTATTTGCTGACTTGCATGCAGTATATAGAACTCAATCCAGTACGTGCAGGCATGGTAGCGCATCCATCCGAGTATCCGTGGTCAAGTTATGGCTACAATGCGCATGGCCAGACCAATAACCTGATGAGCCCACATCCTGAATATCGGCGTCTTGGACAAACTGACGAGGAATGTCGGAGCGCATACCAGCAGCTATTCGAGCACCCGGTTTCTGAAGAGAGCATTAGCGCGATTAGAGAGGCAACAAACAAAGCCTGGGTATTGGGAAATGACAGGTTCAAGCAAAGTATTCGAGAGAAATTGAAAAGACGGGTAGAGCCTGCGGCCAAGGGTGGGGATAGGAGGTCGGCGCAATTCAAGATCAATCGAGTCTGACCCCGTAGATTTACATGACCCCGTAGATTTACATATATGCTTTCCCCTGCGCCTCGCCGCCTGCTCCCAGCCTTTGAGCGCTCGGAAATTAATGAACGCTCAAATTCGGCCAGGGCGCCCATGATGTGAAACACCAGCTTACCGCCTGCACTAGTGGTATTGATGCCATCCGAGAGGTTTTCAAAGCCTGCTCCCTCGTTTCTCAGTTTCTCGATCAGATCAATCAGAAAGCTCAATGATCGGCCTAGGCGGTCCAGCTTCCACACAACCAGCACGTCACCCGACTGCGGCAATTGCTTGAGCCAATCCTTTACGTTCGATAGTGGACCCGCTCACCCCCTTGATCGGTAAATATCCGTTCGCACCCTACCTTGTTCAAAGCGTCCATCTGCAGTCAAGATTCCGGTCATCAGTGGATACTCGCGCATAGCCAATTTTCATGGATTTCCTCTCTCTGTTTTGGCTCCCTTTTGCAACAAAGGGAGCCAAAACAATGTCTTGAGTGGTCCATTCTAGTGTAGAAAAAAGGGAGGCCTTATACCACAAATATTACCTCGACAGAGTACTGGAAGAAAGCTGAGGGCTGATATACCTCTGCAATGTCAACGATGCGCCGTTTGAATTAGCTTGATCGAGAATAAATTCTGACATAAACTTCACAAAAACTTCACACAAATTTCACAAAAACCTCACATTACTATTGTGAATTTGTGTGAGCTAATAGTCGAATTAAGCTTCTAGTTATTCATTATTGGATAGGAGGGCACTATGGAAAAGGGAAGATTTGTCGGAACGTTATATATGTTTGCTATGGCGACAGCGCTGATTTCATCCGCTGAAGCGATGGCGGATATGTCTGCTCGTGTCACAAACCAAAGTGTCATGACGCCATGCTGTCATGAGGAACTGGTAAAATATTATGAAAATGCTGCCAGCGATCTGCAGACCAAAGCGCAGAAAAAAACGCAGTTGCTCGAGCAGTATCAAAGCAAGAGCTATCTATATGGCAGGCAAGCACAGGATCTGCAGGCCCAAACCCATGCGTTGATTCGCAAGTACGACCGAGCTGCGAAGGTAAAAATGGGAAAAGCGGCAGAGCACCGACAAATGGCAGCCGAGCTTGAGGAAAACACCTATTGTGTTTCGCCCAAAAGGGTCGTGAATTGCTGATAAGATTCGGCATCATTCAAGGATGGAATCTTACGGACAGCGATCCGCATCCTTGAAACGGCTAAAATCGTCATCGGTGATTTTTTTTACACGGAAAATTAGTCCCAATTCAGGCTCATCTCACGCATGAGCCTTTTTGCATCTCCCTACTGAGCTCAATGCTCGACCGCATCCGGTCCAAGACGACGGGCCTTACCTCTCTTAGCAATCGGTTGAAGTTATCTATGGCTTTACGCAGTGATTCTGATAGCGCCTGCCAGCGGACGCCCGCATCGTCATAGCCAAATGCCTTCATTTCACGCTTGAGTGCAAGCATCTTAAAAACTGTCAGCACACTATAGAACTCGTGAGTCTGCCATCGTTCCGCCAGTTCCTGCATGGTTTTCTGTCGTTCAAGTCGCTCAAGCTCATCCATATATTCCCTGAGAGGCGCTTGCTCTTTCGTAATGCGCGCCTGAACCGGCGTTCCATCGCCATGGCAAGCCGGAGATTATGAATACCGATCAAGGCAGCCAGTTTGCCGCCCATGAGTTCGTGCAGGCCGTTAGGGAACAGGGGTGCAACCTCAGCATAGACGGGTGCGGAGTCTAGCAAGATAATGTATTCGTCGAGCGCCTGTGGAAATCGGTGAAATACGAGCGGGTGTACTTGCATGCCTATGACTCGATCGCTGAAGCCAGAGTATCAATTATGCAATACATGGATTGGTACAACTGATCCCGGCCACATTCGAGCCTGGGCAAGAAAACGCCTGATGAGGCTTATGTCGTGATGCTGCCGACGGTTGAACTGGCAGCGTGAGAACCAGCAGAGATTCCACTTAAAATGTTCAGGTCGTTGTTCAAGCAAATGGAAGAGAAATTTAGATTCCTCAGTTGATCGCTCGTTCTGACATCAACATCCCGCATATTTTAACTTCAATCATCGGCGTAGAATCGCCAACCAACGCGCCATATTGAGTAGTGTCATCAGCGAAGCCGCGACATAAGTCCATGCCGCGGCAGTGAGCAATCGTCGGGCATGCGGCATGTCTCCATCGATCAGATAACGCTCTCGCTCCAAAATTGGCAGGGCCCGGGCAAAACTCGCATTCAATTCCATCGGTAAGGTCAGCGCGTGCACAAGCGTCGCGCTTCCCAGTGTCAGGATACCCCCGACAAGAAATAACAATCCTGCCGCGGGAGAGCGCAGTAGCGCCATAATCACGGGAGACAACATCAGGATACCGGCGCCTAGCTTCTCTGCGGGCGCAGCCCATTGCACCAACCTGGTACGTAAGGCAAGAGGCGGGTAGTTATCCTGATGCTGGATCGCATGGCCGACTTCATGCGCTGCAACGGTGATCGCGGTCAGCGAGCGGCCGTTGAATTTATCCGGTGTGAGACGGACCACTTTTTTCAACGGATCATAGTGGTCGCCCGATTCGGTTACCTCCACCGCGATATGTTGTAAATTGGCCTTATCCAGCAACTCGCGAGCCAGTTGTGCTCCCGTGAATGAATAGCGATCAGTCGGTTCACTATATTTTTCCATGGTATGTTTGACCCAGTAGGAAGGTCCGACAACCAGAAGAGCGATAAAACAGACCAATATCAGATAAAGCATAGCGGGAAGTATCAGTAAAAGAACAACTTTAATGGTAACAGTTTAACGGCGGCTTATCCGCAGCGCAGGTTGGTCATGCGCTTACCCTAACGTTTGATCAATAATATTCAAAATAATTTCTTCATCTTGAATTCCGGTAACAAGATCAAGCGGGTGGAGCGCTTGATCGGCAACGCCAGTCTCTATCAGGACCCATTAGCGAAAACTGGACAAAAGCAGAAAGTGAGTTTGCTTTTGTTTGACTTATTGCATCTGACTGGTCCATACGCGGAATTGAATGCTGATGAATTCATAATCGAAACCATCAATTGTATTGACGATGCCGCATAACAAAACAGTTCCACAGGTCAAAGGCAACTTTTTGCTGGGCAATTTAAGCCAGATGATTGCGAATCCGTTTCAAGCCCTTTGTGACTGGCAGCGAGATTATGGTGACCTGGTTAGCTTCAGATTAGCTGCCCGCCAAATTTATCTATTCGGTCACCCGAAGCTGTTTGAACAAGCCTTGATCAAGCAAAGCGATGTTTTTGTAAAAATACACGGTGACGGAAAACCAACCGGCCTGGAATTGGTTCTGGGGCAGGGATTAGTAACAAGCCAGGGCGATTTATGGCAAAGGCAACGGCGATTGATGCAGCCGGTTTTCCAGCGAAGCAATATAACCACGCTGTTGCCGCAAATCGCCACCGCAGGCAGTAATATGCTGGATAGATGGCGGAAGCTGGGTGAAGGTGCGAAGATCAACCTGTCCAGGGAAATGACGCAGTTGACGCTGGAGGGGATCACCCAGACCATGTTCAGCACCAGCGTCCTCGACAAGATAGAACAGATATCTCCATCTCTGGATACCTTACTCAGGTATGCCGCTAAAACCATCGTGAATCCTTTGATGCTCCCGTTGTATGTACCCACCCCGGCCAATCAGAAATTCAAACAGGCATTGGGGATAATCGATAGTGTCATTTACGGAATCATCGATCAACGCCGCACTACGCTATCCACGCACAACGACTTGCTGGATATGCTGTTAAAAGCAAGCGATGACAACACCGGTGAAAAGATGACTGACAGGCAACTTCGGGATGAAGTCATTACCATTTTTGGTGCAGGCCATGAAACCACCGCGAACTTGTTGAGCTGGACCTTATATTTACTAGCCCGGCATCCAGAAGTACTCGCTAAGCTGCGCCAGGAACTTGAAGGCTTGCTGCAAGGAAAAATGCCGGACGCGGCAGATCTGCAGCAGCTTGTTTATACCAAAGCGGTACTCAATGAATCGATGCGCTTCCGTCCACCTGCTGGCATTATGCTGCGTAGAGTCAATAAGGATACCGAGGTTGATGGCTATTTCTTGAAGGCAGGCAGACTTGCGATATTCAGCATTTTCAATCTTCATCATCACACTGACTTTTGGCCGCAACCGGAGCAGTTCGACCCTGAACGGTTTTTAATACCTGAGAATCGCAGGTTTTCGTTTATGCCTTTCGGGATAGGCGAGCGCATCTGCATCGGTAGTCATTTTGCATTATTGGAAAGCCAGCTTTTGCTCAGCATGATCGTTCAGCACTGTGATTTACAGTTGCTTGACACGGACGAAGTCGAGATTGAGATGGCGGTAACCCTGCGCCCGAAAGGTGGAGTTCCAGTCCGGGTGAAGTGGCGATAAAATCGATCTTCAGTTCTTGGTTCTGTTATCCACAAAAGCTGTCCGGAAGTGTTGGGGAAATTGCCTTTTGGCTGACCTCTTTGCGCTGACTGTAGGCGGCTTGGTTTTATCGAGTACCTTGTGAGTTGGATATGGATACTGCTCTATCGTCGTCGGCGAACATGCCCACCCGCACAATGCCGTCGCTGCCGATAGAGCCACGGAACATGCCCCTGGTGTTGAAACGCATTGCATAATTACCTTTTGCATCCAGCACGATCAAACCGCCATCACCGCCGATGGCAGCGATTTCCGCCAGCGTATTTTCCGCCGCCTCGATAATCGGAATGTGCTGCAACCGTACCTGTGCTGCCGTGTTGAATGCAGCAACGGTGCGAATGAATATTTCTCCGGTGCCAGTCGCGGATACCGCAACCGAGCGATTGTCCGCGTAGGTTCCGGCGCCGATGACGGGCGAATCCCCGACGCGCCCGAAGCGCTTGTTGGTAATCCCACCGGTTGATGTGCCGGCGGCGAGATTGCCGTGACGATCCAGCGCTACGGCGCCCACCGTTCCCCGCTTTTCATCCGCCTTTTCGCCCGTCTTTTCGTCTGTCTGGGGCCGCGGCGTATCGGGAACCACGTCATGGTCCTGCATCAGGCGTTCTTCGGCAATGGCTTTTTGCAACTGATTCCAGCGGAATTGGGTGTGGAAATAGGAAGGATCAACGATCTCCAGGCCCATCTCGGCGGCAAAGGCATCGGCGCCCTGGCCCATCAGCATCACATGCGCGCTTTTCGTCATCACGGCGTGCGCGGCACAGATGGGGTTGCGTATGGTCGTCACCGCGGCGACAGAACCTGCCATGCGCGTGGAACCATCCATGATGGATGCATCCAGTTCAATGCGGCCGGCATTACTGAACACGGCGCCCTTGCCGGCATTGAATAAAGGTGAATCTTCCATCACCACGATCGCTGCAATCACGGCATCGATGCTGCTGCCGCCTGCGTCAAGTACTGCGTAGCCAGCGATCAGCGATTGCGCAAGCACCTGCGTATAAGCCTGCTCGAGTTCCTTTGTCAGCTTGCTGCGCGTGATGGTACCGGCGCCCCCGTGAATCACCAGTCGGATCGGTGAAGTATCCACCCCAGCGGTGTTTGTTCGTACTTTCACGCTTGCATACCTTTGGCCTGTAGCTTCGCCTGGCGTCTGAAGACCCTGAAGGACCTCACGCCTTACGAAAATATATCCGCAAAATATGGTCTAAAAATCCAGGCAAACTTATCATCAACCTGCACCATCATACCGTGGGGCTAAACACTACATTGTTTCTGGACTAAGATGAAGCGTGGAGCCGTTCCTAAGTAGGTCTTCTTCAGGAGGCCATCATCAATGCGGAAGTTCGAAGGATACGTAAATGCGCTCCAGACCAGGTAGTTACGTGCGCAATGAAAGGGATTCTAAAGATCGCTTTTAAACTTCTCGTGAACGACAAAGGCAAATATGCTGCCTTGTTGGTAGGAATTACTTTTGCCGTGTTTTTGATGGTGCAGATGACATCCATCTTTTTTGGCATTCTGCACAAATCTTCATCTACTGTCATTAATGTGGGGGCTAAAGTCTGGGTGATGGATCCGGCGGTGAATAACGTAGCAAACAGTATCCCCCTGCCGGACTATGTCCTGGATGCCGTTCGAAGCATCAATGGCGTCAAATATGCTGTCCCGCTATATTCGGGAGGCGCGCTCGTCAAGCTTAGAAGCGGGGTGTTTCAATCCGTGACTGTTATGGGCCTGGATGATAACAGCCTGTTCGGCCGCCCCGAGCTTGTTGAGGGCAAGATCGAGGACATCTATGCGGAAAATGCCTTTATCGTCGTTCAGGATGAAGAAATTCGCAAGCTGGGGAATCCGCGTTTAGGCACAGACTTCGAGCTCAACGATCATCGCGGGGTCATCGTGGGGATTGCCAAGGTAACGGCCAGCGGACTGTTCGGGATTCCCACCCTCTATACGACATACAGCAGAGCGATTCAATACATCCCGTCAATGCGGTTTACGATTTCCTACATTCTTGTTGAGCCGAAAAGCAGCGACGCAATCCTGCATATCCAAGAGCAGGTCAGGCTCTTGGGTTACCAGGCGCTTACACAAGAAGAACTCATGCAGAAAATCTCCAATTACTATAAATATCAAACCGGATTGGGGACCAACATTCTAATCATGACCGTCGTAAGCTTTCTGGTTGGTTTATCAATCTCAGGACAGACATTTTATACCTTCATACTGGAAAATCTTGAAAAATTCGGTGCATTGAAAGCGATTGGCGCCAAAGGACGTGAGCTGGTTTATATGATCCTTTTTCAGGCCATGTTTACGTCACTGGTAGGATATGGTTTAGGAGTGGGTCTCTGCACTCTCATCATCGCGATCGCGAAGCTCAGAATCCCCGACTATTCCGCCAATATAACCTATACCACCCTGGCGTTTGCGTTCTTCATGGTTCTGATTATCGCTGGAATCTCAAGCTATATCGGGATAAGAAAGGTGCTGAAGATTGAGCCTTTTGATATCTTCAGAGGCTAGGATGTGAATCCTGCAATTTCAGCCAGTGAATTGGCCAAGTGGTTTGGGGAGAGCGATCTCAAAACTTATGCGGTAAAGGATGTGAGTTTCGAAGCCTATTTCGGTGAGATATTTTTTATCGTAGGCCCTTCCGGGAGTGGGAAAACAACCTTATTAAGCATGATTTCCGGCATCCTGCGCCCAAATTCAGGGACTGTAACCGTAGACAATATCGATATATGGAAACTGGAATCCGATCAGATCGCTGAATTCCGGTTAAATAAGGTTGGTTTCGTATTCCAGGATTATCATCTTTTTCCGCGCCTGACCACAGCTGAGAATGTCGCCATTCCACTCATCCTGAAGAAGCGGGATTGGGACGATTCCATTCGAGAAGCAACGCATTATCTAGAGATAGTAGGACTCAAAAATAAGGTCGAGCTTCCGCCGATGAAATTGAGTGGCGGAGAGCAACAACGGGTTGCCATTGCGAGAGCACTGGTGAGTCAACCGGATATCCTGATCTTTGATGAGCCTACCGCGTCGCTGGATGGGGATACCGGGCGACGCATCATGGATTTCGTTAAAACCAGCATACTCAGCGACAAGCGCTGTATTTTGATTGTTACCCACGATAGCCGCATCTTCGAGTATGCCCACAGGATCATGAAAATGGAGGATGGCAAGATAGTCGGTATTGAAAAGGGGGCTGGTCATTGAGAAACCAGATCATGATCGCCGTTGCCATCGTCGGCATTATTACCGGTTTGGCAAGCGCCTACCTGTCAGGGCAGCAAAAGAAGCCTCAGCCGCCTGTTTTCAATCCAGCACCAAATCCTTATGCGCAGGGTATCTATTCGAACGGCATTATTGAAAGCTATCAACCGACAGGAGAAAACATCAACATCTATCCGGAAGTAGCAGGAGTGATTATCCAGATTCTGGTGACTGAAGGACAGGCAGTCAAGCAGGGAACACCTTTGCTCAAAATGGATGACTCGGTTCAACGCGCGACGGTAGAACAGCAGCGTTCGCAATCCGAAGCAGCGCATGCGTTACTGGAAGAACTGAAGGCCCAACCGAGAAAAGAGGTTCTGGCTGTTGCCAAAGCGCAACTGGATTATGCGAGGGCCAATCTCAAAACCGTCGAGGTTCAGCTGGAAAAGCTGCAAAACTCTTATGACGCTGATCCCAAGTCCGTGAGCAAGGATAGCCTGGATAATGCGATCAATGCTGTCAAGGCGGCGGAAGCCAATCTCGAGGTTGCTTTGAGCAACTACAATCTGACGAAAGCTGGAGCCTGGAAATACGATATCCAAAACCAGGAGCGGCAATATACCGCATTGTCCAACACTTATATGGCTGGAAGCGCCTTACTGGCAAAATATGTCATCAGGGCGCCGGCCGATGGTGTCATATTGTCCGTAAAAGCGACGGTGGGCAGTTATATTTCATCGCAGGGCGTTTATGGTACTTATACGGAGGATTTCAATCCGATTGTCGTGATGGGAAATCCGGAAAATAATCTCGCCGTAAGATGCTATGTTGATGAGATCCTGATTCATCGGATTCCTGATATTTCAAAAATACATGCACAAATGTTCATTCGCGGCACAAACATTCGTATTCCATTGGAATATGTTCGATTGCAACCCTATGTTTCGCCCAAGATACAGTTATCGAACCAGCGAACGGAACGAGTAGATGTAAGGGTACTCCCGGTACTCTTCCGCTTTGAGAAGCCGAAGGATGTGCAGGTGTATCCTGGCCAGCTAGTGGACGTTTATATCGGTGAGAAGGAGGATGTCTCTGAATAGGTCCGTCCAGTTTTGCTCAGTAGGGACAGACTGTGGCTGCAGCGGCATCAGAGGAAAGGACGCAACGATGTGAATAGTCGATTCTTTTCGACAGCAACCCAACCAGGCAAGATTGCCTGGGCTGCCTTTGAAGGATGCCTTATAGGTAAGCGGTACATTGGGTGCGCTCATTACGTTAAATTTCTGACCTCATGGTCAAGCATCATTATCAGGCTGCAGCCTGTTACTGATCGTAAATCCGGTAGTTGACCGCTCATTTGATAAATCAATGATTAATAATAATATTTCACCCGGTCCAACTACCGAATTTAGGATGATTTGCATCTGGCAAAATATCGCCGAGTCATTTCCGATGCATCGAGGATGACGAAAAATGATGGAGTCCGGAAGGAAGGCGCGCACGTTATGGAATCGCCGAACGGAGGTCGATTCTGCGAACGTATGTTGGCTATTTTCTTTCTGGGGGAAGCGCACGTTGGGCGGACTTTGCACAATCTGGCTACTGGCGTCGGCGGGTTGCGCCGTTGGACCTGATTTTGTCCGCCCGAAACCACCGGCGACTGAACGTTACGTACCCGACGCGCAACCGGACGTGACCGTTTCTGTAGAGGACCAGGCGCAACATTTTGAACAAGGTGCGAAGGTTGCGGCAAATTGGTGGCATCTGTTCAAATCCCCCAAGCTGGATGCCCTCGTGAAGGAAGCAATCGTCAACAATGCAAGCCTGCAAGCGGCACAGGCCGGCTTGCGGCAAAGTCAAGAGAATTTGCGGGCTGGTTACGGGGTATTTTATCCACAGGTAGATCTTGCTGGAGGTTTTGCTCGTCAGCGGTTCTCGGCCGCTCGTTTCGGCGCCAATACCAGCACCATCTTCAATCTCTTTACAATATCGACCACGGTGAGTTATGCACTTGACGTATTTGGTGGCCAGAGGCGGGCGGTAGAGGGCTTGGGTGCCCAGAGAGATATTCAACGTTATACGGTTCTGGGCACGTATCTGGCCTTGTCCGGCAATATCGTGAATACTGTGATTGCCCGAGCGGGCTATGAGGCTCAGATTCAGGCGACGCGGCAGCTGATCGATTTACAGCAGGAACAAATCAAGATTACCGAAACGCAAACACGGGCAGGCACGGTTGCATATGTGAATCTGGTCAGCCTTAAAACCCAGTTGGCGGCGCTTGAAGCCACGCTTCCTCCGCTTGAGCAGAAGCGCAGCCAGGCTGAGCACCTGCTTGCCACATTGACTGGCCATGCTCCGGAACGAATAGCTTCAGAGATCGATCTGGCTGATCTCTCGCTGCCAATGGACCTGCCAGTGACCTTGCCTTCCGAATTGGTGCGCCAGCGTCCCGATATTCTGTCGGCCGAGGCTCAGGTGCATGAATACAGCGCCAATATCGGCGTTGCAACAGCGGAAATGTTTCCCAGCTTCACGCTGAGCGGCACCTATGGTCAGAATAGCCGGACTCTCCTGGATGTTTTCATGAGGAGCGGCAATTTCTGGAGTGCAGGCGCCAACTTCGTTGCACCGTTATTTCATGGCGGGACGCTGTGGTTGCATCGGAAGGCGGCAATCGACGCCTATAAGCAATCCCTTGCGAACTATCGGCAGACTGCCCTTGATGCCTTGGCTCAAGTGGCCGATATCCTGCTGGCGCTGGAGCATGATGCCGAGGCGTTGCGAAGTCAGTCGCAAGAACTCGAATTGGCACAGGAAACGATGCATTTGATACAGACCAACTACCAGGCAGGTCTGGTTAATTATCTGCAGGTTCTGATTGCCAACAGTCAATACTTTCAGGCGAGGATAAGCTATCTTCAGACACTGACTCAGCGTTTCCAGGATACCTCAGCCCTCTTCGTCGCTCTGGGTGGCGGCTGGTGGAATGCCGGCGGAAAGGAGCAATTGCCACGAAGCGGCGATGTATTATTCAATCTCGAGCCAACGCAAGAAGCGGATAAAGCACGTTAGTGCGCCGGGAGGCCAACCAGGGGTAGGGGGATGAGAGACACATACTTCGCAAAGAATGAAAGATAGCCATGAATCGTTGGTAGATGGCATTACCTCAATCATAAGGAGGCAGCATATGTCATATGTATACAAGATCGTGGACTCGCCCATCGGCAAATTAAAGCTTGTCTCAAACGGATCAAAGCTCTCCGCAATCTTGTGGGAACACGATAAACCAAATCGGGTACGGCTTGGCCCGATGCGCGAAGAGAAAGACAGTCCGATTTTGGCAGAGACGGAACGGCAACTGAATGAGTATTTTGCAGGGAAAAGAAACTGTTTTGAGCTTGAGCTCGACTTCGTCGGAACCGAATTTCAAAGAAAGGTTTGGGAGGCGCTGCTGACTATTCCTTTTGGAGAAACCCGCAGTTACCGCGAAATCGCAATACAGATCGGCAACGCAAAGGCAGTTCGAGCAGTTGGTGCTGCAAGTGGAAAAAACCCGATCTCAATTATTGCTCCCTGTCATCGCGTAATAGGTACATCTGGCGATCTCACGGGATTTGCCGGAGGACTCGGAACAAAAAAGCTGCTACTCACTTTGGAAAGTGGTGATACGTTGCAAACCGTAGCTTGAATGTGTCGCCCAGCTACACCACGAGCTGGAGGAATATGCCGATAGCGCATGTTCGCGCTGGCTTAAGTAGGTGGTCAGAGCAATTCGGGATCAATCGAGTTCGACCCCATAGATTCCCATCCATAGATTCCCCTTTTTTCCGGTTGTATTTGATCTGGTGCGATTCGGCGCATCAGCTTTCCTGGCATTTTCAATGAGATGATCTATATTAAAAATAGCCAGTTCATGTGACGTGTTGGGTTTTTGATCTGGTTTGGAACTCATATTTGCGAGGGGGAAAAATGGCGGAGCAACGTGAAAACTATAAGGGCCGGGAGATTATCCTTCGAACCGGAGCGGAAGCTTCTACCGCGAGAGCTACGGCAGGGATCAGAGAAGACGAAGCGGGCGCCGAGGGGACTGAACTATACATCGATGGGGAGCGAATCTTCACGGTGCGTGATGCAGGTGGAAAATATATTGCATCCGGCTTTGCCTTCGACCCCCAACCTTCGCCAGTCGATTTAGCCAGGAAGATTATCGACTACAGGGAAACGGGGGAATAACATGGGGATCCGAAAAAACCAGTCCAGCCTGACAGCCGCCGAGAAAGCAGCATTCGTTGCTGCGGTGAAAGCGCTGAAGGCAAACGGCGACTACGACATGTTCGTTGCTCAACATCGCGCCGCCTTTATGGCTAGCCCCAATGATCCTGCGCACCGCGGCCCAGCATTTTTGCCGTGGCACCGGGAGTATCTTCGCAGGTTCGAGCTTGCTCTCCAGCAGATCGATTCAAGTGTTTCCATACCCTACTGGGACTGGACAGTCGACAGGACGGCGGGAGCTTCGCTTTGGGCCTCGAATTTCATGGGCGGCAATGGAACGGGCGCCAGCCGGCAGGTTACCACCGGCCCCTTTGCTTTTTCGACCGGAGAATGGACGCTTACGGTCCGTGATCCCGGCGATACAACTACTTTTCTTACGCGCGCTTTTGGCGCAATGGGATCGCTGCCGACTCAGCAGGGTGTCAGTGCCACCCTGAATGTGGTTCCGTATGATTCCGCACCCTGGAACTCCAATAGCAGCACTAACACAAGTTTTCGTAATCGATTGGAATCGGTCATTCACAATCCGGGGCACATGTGGGTTGGCGGGTCGATGATGGCTATGTCATCTCCCAATGACCCGGTGTTCTGGCTGCACCATTGCAATATCGATCGGCTATGGGCGGAATGGCAAAGGGAAAATCCTGCGGCAATTTATTTGCCGCCCAGCGGTACTCCCAATGTGGTGGCGGGTCACGGCAGGGACGATCCCATGCCGCCGTGGGACAATGAGGCGTCACCGCCTACGCCGCTAAGCGTTCTCGATCATCATGCGCTCGGCTATACGTATGACGATGAGGGGGTGGTGTCTCCAGAGGTCGTGCCCCTTACCGTGGGCGCGCCGGCTACCTCGGCCTCGATAGGGCAGGCAGGAGAAATTGATATATATAGTTTCGTCGTGACTACGCCAGGAAGCCATGTCATTGGAACGCAAGGTTCAACCGATGTGGTGACGGCCCTGTATGGCCCCAACGACATGGTGGCAATCATTGCTGAGGATGACGACAGCGGACCAGGCGCGAATTCGCGGATTGAAAGAAATCTGTCGGCGGGTACGTATTATATACGCGTGCGACACTACAGCGGCTCATCAGTCGGGAGCTATAGTATCTCAGTAAGCGGATCGGCACCCCAGCCCGGTATCCCAACCATTCAGGTAAACGGTCCGGCAGTGCAGGGAACGATCTCTGCTGCGAATGAGCGGGATATGTATGCATTCACGATAATGAATCCCGGCACCTATACAATCGAGACCGCCAGCAGCACCGACTGCTTCCTTACATTATTTGGTCCCGATAATCCGGCCACATTCATCAGCCAGGATGATGATAGCGGTCCCGGAACCAATTCAAGGATTGCCGTCAACCTTGCGTCTGGCGTTTACTATGCCCAGGTCAGGCACTACAGCCCAACCGGCACGGGTTCTTACAGCATTTCGGTGAGAGACTGATCCTGCATTCCGCATTATCCTGGATAGAGCTCATCTGTTCTGTGTTTGCAGCGGGCAGCACAGGCTAAGTTCGGCCGTCAGCCGAGGAGAAATCGACGCCCTCTGAATGCATCTCCATAAGAGAAATAACTGACGAGACGGCACGGCGCTACATTGTAACTCCTTGGAATGAAATGGCCCCCGAAAAGCGTCGCACGAGGGACCCGGCATCCCGTTTCGTGGTCGCACCTATCCCGCAGAAGGCACTGCTCCGCCCTGCGCGGTCGCATTCGGCGTCGTTGCGCCTCACCCCGCACTCCAAAAACCGCTCACTCCATCCGTCAAACTGCCGGCGTCGGCCAGCGCGTGAGATAGGTGAGGCTGAAAATCATGGTACTTTGGCTGCTTTGCACAATAAAAATTCAAAAGCAAGAAACGCGTTTCTTGCTTTTGAACATGGATATATAGTGAATGCGTATCTTGCAAAGGACGAAAAATCGTCATGAATCGCTGGTAAATGGCACTTTTTCAATAAGGAGGCGGTATATGTCATATGTATACAAGATCGTGGACTCGCCCATTGGCAAATTAAAGCTTGTCTCCAACGGATCAAAGCTTTCCGCAATCTTGTGGGAACACGATAAACCAAATCGAGTACGGCTTGGTCCGATGCACGAAGAGAAAGATAGTCCGATTCTGGCAGAGACGGAACGGCAACTGAATGAGTATTTCGCAGGGAAAAGAAACTGTTTTGAGCTTGAGCTCGACTTCGTCGGGACCGAATTTCAAAGAAAGGTTTGGGAGGCGCTGCTGACTATTCCCTTTGGAGAAACCCGTAGTTACCGCGAAATTGCGATACAAATCGGCAACGCAAAGGCAGCTCGAGCAGTTGGTGCTGCAAGTGGAAAAAACCCGATCTCAATTATTGCGCCCTGTCATCGCGTAATAGGTACATCTGGCGATCTCACGGGATTTGCCGGAGGACTCGGAACAAAAAAGCTGCTGCTCACTTTGGAAAGTGGTGATACGTTGCAACCGTAGTTTGAATGTGTCGCCCAGCTACAACACGAACTGGGGAACTGGGGCGGTAGCGCATGTCCGCACTGGCTAAAGTAGGTGGTCAGAGCAATTCCGGAATCAATCGAGTCCGACCTAGTCCGACCCCATAGATTCGGAGTCCCACCCCATAGATTCCCTGAAGCTAAGTTTGTACGGTTGGGAAGTGAATTCACCAATAGTGCGGTCGAAATTAGAATCCACCATCAGTGGTCGGTGGCCGAAGGTATCAAGGGGAAATTTCAACGTCCTGCCAAGAAGGAGTCGATTATGAGTGTCATTCTTACTGATTTGATTAACGCGCGCAATAACATAAAAACCCGCCGGGATACAGACGAACTGCTGCGTCGTACCGTTCGTCTCGCGGTCGCAATCTGGAATGATTGTGGTGGTGCTGACAATTTCACACACGGGGTCGAAGCCTTAAAGTACTTTCGTAACTCGTGCGATACTTGCGGAATCCGCGGACTGGAAGAATTCGAAAAAATTGGCGTTAGCGAGCGTGCTCGCATTAATGCACTGTGCACCATCGTAACGAACCCAGGGCCCGTGCTTGTGGAGTCTATCGATCTTGTTCTGAAGCATGCAGAAGCGTCGCGCACGGGAAAATTCTCGCATAAAAACGTTCAGCAACTGGATGCGGTTCAGGCGAAAGCGCTACAGAGCTATGAACACCAGCGGGGCCGTGTTTTTGTCTGTTCGGATATTCATTTGGGCACAGGAGAAGCAGGTCACGCGCAACTGCTGGAGGTGATGGGACTGTGCCAGGAAGGTGATACCTTAATCCTATTGGGCGATGTTCTAGATGCGTGGATCTACGATTCCCCAGAGTCATCATTGAAAGCGGTAATCGAATGGTGGCAGTGGCTCTATTGGCGGCTCAAGGATTTAGCAGAGAACAACGTCATCATTCACTACGTCATGGGAAATCACGATGCGTTTGTGTTTCCCTTGCATGCCAAAAACTCAGTTAAGCTTTGTAAGCGCTTGGTGGAAAAGAGTAATTTCCTCCAGTGCCTGGAGAATACTGTCGATAACTACAATCTTCAGAGTGTGGCCACGTTACATAGTGTGTTCATGTGGTGTCCAAAACCGCTTTTATCGCCAACGGCATCTCAATCGGGCACGTGTGTTAACGAACCGATTCTCTTAACGCACGGTCACATGACCGAGTGGTGGTGGGCATGGAGTGCGGGAAGCGCAGAGGTGAACGTCTTCGCAGAGCGGCCCCTTGCAATGACTTCTATCGCAATGATTTCGTCAGCACTTCTACTCGACGCTCGTGAGACGGTGAGAGGTGTGTGGAAGTATCTTTCGGAGGGTATTCCGAAGGGTCGCCGCATGACTGATGTGGCTGCCCTTGTAACCTTGGAGACTCTTGAAGAGTACATCTTGACGAAAGGCATGCCGGATGAAGAGTTCGTGGACTTTGTCGATGGCGCCTGGACGTATCTGCCGATGATGGCCGATCGCGTTATTCAGAGCAGCCGCATTGGGAAAGGAATAGAGCAACTCGACCGGTGGTATAACAAACGCGATCTCGAAGACATACGCGTAGCACACGAAGTATATCTTGCACGTAATCAATACCAACAGCATTTCACGTTAAAAAAGGGAGAGATGAGGCGCACGCCTCTGACATCAACATACGGGTCGTACCGGAATTTCTGTCATTTAATATTTGGTCACTACCACCAACCGCAATTGATCGAGGAAGCAAGCGGTGCGAAGACAATTGATGACGGTGCGCTTCTGGATGGTAGGCCAGGGGTTATTACCGCACTACAGATCAATCCAAATGGGTCAATCGGATTCTTACCAGGATTGAGTTCATAGACAAGAATTCGGCAACTGCTCAGTCGGCAGCAATCGATTAGCTATGGAGACAACGAAATGATTGAAGCCTTCAGTCAATAGGGTCACCCATTAGCCGCCTCCATATAAGTCTATAGGGTCAGACTCTGAGCTATCCCCACAAATTTAGGCAGATAATAAGCTTTTGATATAAGGATTGATGTGTTAGCGATTGCCATATGTGGCAGGGTGATAATCGAAACACCGGTTGTCGCAGGAGCAAACGCGCGAGAAAGATTAACGAATAAGGCTCGCGTTTGCTGGACGAATTGGTGAATCCACCATTCACGCGGGATAGCTCAGGGTCAGACTCCATTGACCATAAGATAACGGACTTGTCTGGCATTTTTATACTCCGCCCGCTGCGCGAACTTCCCGCATCCCTCATACATGCTTCTCTTTCGCCTGCCGCTCGGGCGATACCATAGTTAGCTCTGTGCTGACGCTATCGGCATTCTTCTTGACCTGCGTTAGAATAAAAAGGAGGCCCTTACAGAGAAACACGATGACAACAAATGATAAAAAAAATGAGATTACCGATCAATCTTTTAAAAATGTCGGCAAGCTCTTATCCAATCAATCGGTTCTCGGGGAACCTGAACCTTGGGAAAAGTGGGAAACCCAGCTGTGCTTGTGGAGCATAGGTATCGGTATCGCGGGACTTGTAATCCTGGGTGTTTTAGTAGACTTGTTCCTGCTTCCCGGATAACGGATGAAAGCCGATCTGGAGGTCCGGTTGGTACATGATGGCGTCAACTGGATCGCATACCATCAAAGTTTCGAAGCTTGTGGCGAGACTTTGCTCAAACTGGACCAGGAACTGATCCGCTGTCTGCTGGATAGGCAATTATTCCCCGAGAATATTCACGTTACCGTATTCATGGTTTTTGACTATAACTGCATCCCGACCTGGATACGGCAGTACGCCTCTCATTACTTCAACCGCTACATCCGGTTGGATTTGAAATCACCCATACTGAAAGTGCAGCAAACCGGAGCTGGAAATAAGTGAAATGAATAGAAAATGGTATTCCGGCATGGCGAGAACAGAAGACTGGTGGGCAGTCTGGCTGGGGCTCACCATGTTCCTCGCCAGCGTCAGTTCACTCTGGGGACTGGACCTGACCGGCTGGATGGCGAAACCCAACACCTGGGTATGGGGAGAATTTTCTCTTGAGGGTGTATTGAAACCCAGCGGCAAGCTGGGTTGGCATCCGACACTCTCATGGCTGGTAACCTATCTGGTGTTTACCACGTTGACTTGTGTGGCGGCATGGGCGATGAAATTCGATCTAAAACGGTTCCTTGCCGGATGGACCGTGCTTTTTGTAATGACCTGGATAATATGGATCATTGGACAGGAAGCACATTTCAAGGTGTCTGTTAATGAGTTCGCCAAATTTGGCTTATCCTGGGGATTGTCTCTTGGCGGTGGATTCTCTTACTTGCTGGCCCTCTTGATTGGGCTGATTATCGGAAATTTTTTCAAGGGTACTGCCGGGTTTCTCAGTGAAGCTGCGAAACCGGAATGGTTTATCAAAACAGCAATCGTGTTTCTGGGTATTAAAATTGGTGTCATGTCCATCGAGGCGGCCGGTTTCATTACCGAGTTGGTCATGACCGGTGTTGCGGCTACCTTTGTTGCGTACATGTTGTTCTGGCCCATTGTGTATGCTCTCGGCCGCAGGGTGTTCCACCTATCACGTGATGCTTCGGCCGTACTCGCTTCCGGTATTTCCATTTGCGGCGTATCGGCTGCCATTGCCACTGCCGGCGCCATCCGCGCCCGCCCGGTCATTCCGGTCGTCGTCTCGATACTGGTTGTGATCTTCGCCATGTTCGAGCTCATCGTCCTGCCAGGTCTTTATACCGCAATAGCCCCAAACCAGCCTATCGTCAATGGGTCTGCTCTGGGATTGACGGTCAAAACAGATGGTGCCGATGCAGCCGCCGGGGCGATGCTCGATGAATTGATGCGGGCAAATGCCGAGGCTAATCTGGGTGTGAGATGGAAAGAAGGCTGGATTTTAATGGCTTCGCTGACCACTAAAATCTGGATCGATATGTTTATTGGCGTTTGGGCTTTTGTATTGGCGCTTGTATGGGTATACAAAGTGGAGCGTCAACCCGGGCAATCCAAAGTTGGACTCATGGAAATCTGGCACCGGTTTCCCAAATTTGTGCTGGGCTATCTCCTGGTGTGGTTTTCATATATCGCCATTGCTTCCACCGGGCCGGAAATTGCCAAAACTTTGCATGAAGCTGCGACCCCGGTGGAAGGATCCATGCGTACCATGATGTTCATGCTGACTTTCCTCAGCATCGGCGTCATAACCGATTTCAGCAAACTCAGGGGAATGGGTAAACTGGCGTTACTTTATGCAATTGCCTTGTTCGGGATCATCGCCCCGATCGCTTATGGTGTTGCGTGGATATTTCATCGCGGCATGATGCCGCCTACTCTTTGACAACGCTTCGGGGGAGCGAGCATCTGACGCCATTTTTCGGGTGGCTGGTCGGCAGGAACGCCTGTTGGTTGATGAAGCTTGAAGCGCCAGTCGCGTTATTCCGCGATGCTGACACCTGAGCCACCCATTTCCTTCGGGAGGTCCTTCATCTTCGGTAACCCGTCCTCGATGCGTAGTACCTTCTCCTGGTAGTGCACATGAACGCCGGGGCGGTACGGAAAGTCCGGAATGACTGCTGCATACACATCCGTAAGTCCCATGCCTGGGTGCTCTGTGAAGATGTGACCCCCGCAGGTCTTACACCATTTGCGATAACTGCGCGGTGTCTTGTTGTAAATGCCGATATTTTCTGCTCCGAGCATGATCTGCACCGCTTCGGGTTCCCATAAAGTGAAGGCATTGACAGGACCTGCCGACCAGGTTCGACACGACTCGCAATGGCAATAACCATTGCAATCGATTCACCGCTGACCGTGAACTGGACCGCGCCGCAAAAACAACTGCCTTTATAAGCTTTTCCGTTGTTCATCATAATGTACTTACCAATTTTGTAAGAATAGGTCAGACAAGAATGAAAGGAACGGTGTTGCGAATTGCGTCACCGAGTTCGTTCGCATCTAATAATGCAATTGGTGTACTGCTCGGGAATATCCGAACATGCGGTTTGGCACGCTCAAATAATACCATCGCCAAGGCATCATCATCGAAACGCGAGCGGTATACCATTCCATGCGGCTCACTCGCGTGATCATGGATGGCTTTCGCTAACGCCTGCGGGTAAGTGTAATCGGCGCCTGCAAGCTCCGCCAGGTTGAGTCGAAGTATTTGAGCCCCGTCACCGTGAATGGCAACGAGCTTTAGCTTAAGGGTGTCCAGTAGCAGTTGTACCGCTGATCGATTGTTGTAGTCAGCGGCGGGGATTTTTAGATCGGGACGATCGCGAACAATCGTCTCAAAAAAACACGTTTTAAAGTTGCGAGCACAATAGAGGGTGCCGAAGCTCTGATCCGGCGAATCAAAACGATAAGTACCTGCTGCACGAAACCCAGGTTCGCTGCTCGAATACATACTTTTACAGATCCGAAAAAAAGCCGCCTCTGTTAAAGTATGTAGCGGCAACGTGACAGGAAAAGATGCTGGCAGGGCCTTCATCAATCCGCTTCCGCCGCCAGAAGGCGAGCCACTCGCGTCACCTCATCCAGCTTTCCTTTACGAAGCAAATTCAACGGCACTTCACCTTTCAGCAAAGGCTCCGGTTGCTTGAAAAACAGATATTGCGCCCAGGGATCAAGAGGCGACAGCGCTTTCAAGATATCGGGCATGGCCGGGATAAGCGCATCTTCGAACTGCCACGAAGGATAGCGATAGCCACGCTTCCCCGCCTCAAGCGCTAAAGCCCGCCCTGATTTCCGCCGGTTGTTAAGTGCTTCACGGCTCATGCTCATCCGGCTCGCTGCTTCATCAGACGTCAGCATTTCATCGCTCGACCAGGTTTCCTGCTTGAAACGACTGCCTTCCTCCTCGGCTGCAGCAACACCTCCACCTACGGGCCGGAGTGTTGTCCAGTCAATCGTTGTGCCGGGATCGAACGTATGTGTCTGATGCCCGGGCAATGAAAACTTTTCAGTGACGGCGGCTCCTGTACGTTGAAGCGTGTCAGTTACGACCTCCTGAACTATTTCATTGACCAGGTTAACCATGTGATCATTCAGCGCGCGCGAGAATTTTGTCGCTTCCTTAGGGAACAAATCGCTCACTATCTGATCGAGGCTTTCCTGTCCTTGTTGCATGGTTTTGGTCGACATGTTGATTTCCTCCTGACGAAATATCAGTTTACACTACCGATCAAGTTCGTCAAGCTCGTCAAGTTCGTCAAGAAATTTTCAATTGCGCTTGACAATTGTGCCGCCACAATCCGCTACCGTGCGGTAGCGTACCGATAACACCGAGGGGTATGCGTATTGTTTGTAATTGTTTCTATACAGGCATGTTGAAGCACATATTTTTATCTACCATCGCAACTACCTCTTGGGAGCTTGAAATGAAAAAACTTATATCGACCGTTATTCTCACCGCCTTCACGGCCGTTTGCAGCTTCAGCGCAGTCGCTGGATCGGATGGATCTGACAAGAACAAGGAAACAATGGCTAAACCAAGCTCTTCTCAAGATAAGAGGGGTGGAGACAAGTATGGGAAGCAGCCAAGCTCAACCTCTGAGGTCATGAAAGATCAGTTTCCCAAGGATTTATCGCCGGGAGAGAAATACGAATACAGAGATCAGGAAGTAATGGACAAGAAGCCATATAAGCAATAATAGTGCCCACGGTTTCTTGATGAGTTTTTAAGATCGGGAATCGCAACAGGAAACCTTCGGGGGGAGCTTAACCCATCAGGCGAGACGGGGTTAGTCACTACACCGGTCTCGCCTTCATAACAGGCTGAAGGAGTGCCGATGGTTTGCTCGATAAGCCGTAATGGGATTGTCGGGATAACGCCCTGACAGAGTATGCTTGGCTATTCCACAATCGTAAACGGCGACGTTCGGCTCAAATTCCCGATGCGGGTTCCCTGCTGACCAGCTTGGTAGCGTGCGGCACGTCCGTGGAAGACGAAAAATCGAGGTAGGTCAGCACTATTTTGACATCGCCCTCTCTTGCAGAAACCGAAGCCGCGTCTCCTCTTCCTTTTTAACCTGCTCGATCTCTCGCAAGACTTCGCGAACGTCCGCAGGCTGATTATCAACCTCGATACGGCCCGTCAGTGGCGTGTCGGGGCGAAGCAACCCGGACTGATACAGGGCCCAGATTTCCTTGCCGTACTGGGTAGTGGCAAGCTGAGGCGCAAAGGTGCTAAAAAATGTCGTCAGGTTGGCGACGTCGCGCTCAAGCATCGCGCTGGCATTATTATTACCTGCTGCATCAACAGCCTGAGGCAGGTCGATAATGACGGGTCCGTCGCGGTCGATCAGGATATTATATTCAGACAGGTCGCCATGAATGACCCCGGCACACAGCATGAGAACAACCTGGTAGAGCAGTTTTGCATGATAGTCCAGCGCCAATTCTTCATTGAGCTCCACATCGTGGAGGCGGGGTGCCGCGTTACCTTCCACGTCCGTCACCAGTTCCATTAGCAGCACGCCTTCAAAACAGCCATAAGGCTGTGGCACCCGCACGCCGGCGGCGCCAAGACGGTATAACGCATCGACCTCGGCGTTTTGCCACACTTCTTCCTGCATTTTGCGCCCGTATCGCGAACCTTTCTCCATGGCACGCGCTTGCCGGCTATTCTTCACCTTGCGGCCTTCCTTGTAGGAAGCGGCTTGCCGGAAGCTGCGTTGATGCGCCTCCTTGTATACCTTTGCACAGCGTATATCTCCACCACATTTAACCACGTAGATGATGGCCTCTTTGCCGCTCATGAGCTGGCAGACTACCATGTCCACCAGCCCCTCTTCAACGAGTGGCTTGATTCTGTTCGGGGTCTTCATAGGTGTACTGGCTCGGTTGGAGAAAGATTCCACGTCTCATGTCGGTGCGAATGAAACCACGGGTTATTTTCTTATTATCCCAAATGCGAAATAAAAAACCCCAATTATTTGATGGTTATCTTCGGTTTGATGTCATAAGAACGTTTCTTATCAGATGAATTCGCTAACATTTCATCCAGCACTTCATGAACAAAAATCCTGATCCATTCACGCCCCTCGTGACAGCGATAAACATGCAAGCATGGCCGATCAATTTTCTGGGCCCATTCCTGTGTGAACTGTGATCCACTGGCCAGCTCTGCCGCTGGCGTGTGGCATCGCTGTCGCGCACGTTCCATTGGGCACGCTGCTGGTAGTTGCGCTCCGGCGTTTCGCGCAGGCAATACAAACTGGGGGACTGCCCCATCTTCTGCGCCGCCCCGCCGGGCGCCAGCCGCCATGTCGTATACCGTTCGCTATAGCCCAATCCAACGCGGTCCGGTCGACTCCGGTCTGCCCACCTGATATGATTTTCTGAATCACTGCACTTCAACCCGTCTTGAGCTTAACCGAAAAATTTGCAATCGCGTTCTCATTTGAATAGTCCATTTGGCCTATTGCATATCCTGGGTCCAGAAGCCTATGTTGCATAAGTGGGAAATATAAATAACCTCCAATACTCTCAATTTTGAACCCACTGAAAATCTTCCTGTTCCTGGTTCCTGCTCTGGCTGGTTGCGCTTCGACAGCAGGCGATCACGAACCTGTCAGAACCGAAGACGGTTCAAGCGTTTATTCCCTTACAAGCTTATATGACGGCAATCCGGAATCAAGGCAGCGGGCTGCCGAATGGCTGGATATCGATGCCAAGAATCTGTGCCTGTCGGAATATACGCTTATCTCTGAAGAATCGGTTCCCACCTTCAACCAGATTGGGGCGGTAATATCCTCGCGCCTCGTGTGGAAAATAAAATGCCAGGGTACGGGCGAGGAGCCCCCCTCCCGTGCGGTAGCGCACTGAATAGACGGGGGAACATGACGTATCGTTGGCACACAGTAATATTGCTGGAGAGATCAAGGAGCAAGTCATGAACTATCGTTCAACATCAGAAAAGGCGTCGCCGCATTCTCGACCTTTGGCTGGGCTGACATTAAGCATTGTCGGGTTGATGCTGGCCTTTTCCGCACCGAATTTAGTTCATGCCCAGCAGGGGCCAATGGATAGCCCCGTGCCTGGGCAATCTTCGGGTGATCAATACAAGCGTGGGGAAACGCCAACAGGGCAGGAATACGGCATTATCAAAAAGGGTGAGCCCCATAAAAGCGACCCCGCAACAAAAAAAGGGGATCGCAGAGGAAGCAGGGGCGACATGAAAAACGAGGCCAAACCCGGCACGGACTCAACCAATGATGGAGACAAAAGGGAGTATTAAGAAGGCGCTGCTCCTCTGACGCCTGCTCCGCCCCTTTTAATTCATGGCCGTTATAAACCTGAGGTTTAAGGTCAGAATAGGAGATATAAAAATGATCAAAGCTATTTCAGTTTCCATTATTGCCTGTTTCATGGCTGTTTCCAGCTTTGGCGTTGCGGCGGACGAGAAAGTGCCGGTCTCGGACAAGGATCGTGAGATGCGCGAACAGGTGCCGGCCAAGCTGGATGGCGGTCAGGATAAGAGACAACAAAAAATGGATGATAAATACCGCGACAAAACTGGCCCCGCCTTTAAAAAAGATCGTGAAATCAGGCGCGCGGAAGTACCTGCCAGCTCCAGCCATGGACAAGGGGTGGGCTGAAGTACAATGCTGCCTATGAAAATTGCTCCTGGCATATAGCTTCATGCGGGTGCAATCGGTGTCGTCTGGTTTTCTCTTTCGAAAGTAAAAAATCCGGGATGCCGGTTATCACCCAATTCGGATAACGTGGGTAACCACGCACATCGCCTGGCGCTTGCTGAGCTAAGCGCCGCTTAATTTTCTTGACGTCTTCCCGCTTTCCGAAAATCTTTCGGAACCTTTCTGAAGAATATGACATAGACATTATCTAGCCAAGATTGCGCCGCGACCGGAGGCTTGCTGCATAACATTTTGCAAAAACCCCTCAGCGGACGGGCAAGGGCGGAGCAGGATGGGGATGAGCAAGGATAAAAATATGCAATAATAATTGTCTGTTTTCCCCCAGTCTTGGGTCGGTAGACATCAATGTTTAGCAAGCATCAAGGAAGCAGGCACAAAATACTTCAAGCATCGTCAATACTGGCTCTTTCCAGTTTTGTCGTATTTGCTCTCTTCTTATGGCAGGGGCATAAGGGCTTCAGCCTGTGGGATGAAGGTTATCTTTGGTACGGCGCTCAGCGCGTAATGTTGGGCGAGGTGCCCCTCCGGGATTTCATGTCCTACGATCCGGGCCGCTATTACTGGTCTGCCGTTCTCATGAGCTTGTGGGGCGACAGCGGCATTATGGCTTTGCGTGGCGCGGTGGCGGTTTTTCAAGTGGTTGGATTATTCGCCGGCCTGCTTCTGATCGCTAGAAGTACCAAAAACCAGAGCTTCGCCTACCTGTTGCTTGCAGCAGCCACGCTGGCGCTATGGATGTTTCCGCGCCATAAGCTGTTCGATATTTCGCTGTCCATTCTGCTGATCGGTGTATTGGTCTTCCTGGTTCGCCATCCAACAAGCATGCGTTATTTTTTGGCTGGCATGTGTATAGGGCTGGTAGCTGTCTTTGGCCGCAATCACGGTGTATATGGCGTTTTTGGCAGTCTCGGCGTCATGGCCTGGCTAACAATCAAACGAGTGGATCAGCCCGGGTTTATCAGGGGGCTTATGCTCTGGGCTGCTGGCGTAATCGTCGGCTTTGTCCCTGTGCTTCTCATGGTGCTGCTGGTGCCCGGTTTCGCCATGGCCTTTTGGGAAAGCATCTGCTTTCTGTTCGAAGTCAAGGCCACTAATCTTCCTTTGCCGGTTCCCTGGCCCTGGACAGTGCCATTCGGCTCAGCATCTGTCGGTGAAGAGATTCGTGGAGTACTGGTCGGTCTGTTTTTTATCGGGACAATCGCGTTTGGTATCCTTGCAATCGCATGGGTGGTCTGGCAAAAATTCCGTCAAAAACCGGTTGCGCCAGTGCTGGTTGCAACCGCATTTCTGGCGCTGCCTTACGCACATTATGCTTATTCCCGCGCTGATGTCGGTCATCTTGCGCAAGGTATTTTTCCATTATTGATAGGCTGTCTGGCGCTGCTGGCTGCACAGCCCGCCAGGACCAAGTGGCCTTCGGTATTCTTGCTGGGTGGAGCAAGCCTGTGGGTGATGCTTGTCCTTCATCCAGGCTGGCAATGTGGCGCCAGCAAGCACTGCGTGAATATTGAAGTTTCCGGCAGCGAGTTGAACGTCGCTCCAGACACAGCGAGCAATGTCCACCTGCTTCGAAAGCTGGCTGACGAATATGCGCCACATGGCCGGAGCTTTGTTGCTGCCCCTTTCTGGCCGGGAGCCTATCCATTGCTGGCAAGCAAATCTCCTATGTGGGAGATCTATGCCCTGTTTCCGCGAAATGAAGTTTTTCAGCAGCTGGAGATCGAACGCATCCGGGCCGCTAATCCCGGCTTTATTTTAATATACGATCTGCCGCTCGATGGGCGAGAGGAATTGCGTTTCCGTAATACACATCCGCTAATCCATCAGTACATCCTGGATAACTTCGAGCTAGTGCCCGGCTCGCCTAATCCTGCCTACCAGATATACAAATCGGCGTAATCAAACAAGGAGGCGAAAGCTGCTGGTGCAATCCTTCGCAGAGCTGTCGGAGCCCATGCAGCGACCCTCAGCAGCCTGTGTAAATGTGTACATATAAACCAGAAGAACCGCTTATTTCGATAAACATCAGTATTGTCCGATGCTTCGCCCGCTAGAATACCCAAGTTGGGCTACGCGCTTTTTATTTGCCAGCGCTGGTTGAACTGCCCGCCTAAGGGACAGGCCCGGTTCAGGCTGTGGCGGTTAGCGCTGCTTGACTCTTCTTTTTGCTCGCGCGTGAGCTGCACCAGCTCGTGCATTTTTTCTACCGTAGTGCTCCACGAGGTTTCCGATACCGTTTCTCTCATCTTGACGATATC